>JBILBC010000027.1:0-13623 GCA_044353885.1 Candidatus Planktophila sp.
TTCTTGCAGATTATGTTCTCTCGATGCCACGGGGTGCAACGATTGTGTATCCGAAAGATGCTGCAATGATCGTGGGAGTAGCCGATATTTACCCAGGTGCACGTGTTCTTGAGGCCGGCGTTGGCAGCGGTGCACTCACGCTTTCTCTATTGCGCGCGGTGGGATCCGAGGGATCCGTCCATTCAGTCGAACGACGACAAGATTTTGCCGACAATGCAACTGCAAATATTTCCAACTATTTTGGTAGCGCTCCACAGAATTGGCGTCTTGATGTTGGATCGGTGCAAGTACAAGAATTTTCGGAAACATTCGATCGCGTCATTCTCGACATGTTAGCTCCGTGGGAGTGCGTGGAAATGGCTGCAAAGGTCTTAAGGCCCGGGGGAGTGTTCCTTGCATATGTTGCAACCACCACGCAACTATCGGCAACTGCAGAGGCGTTGAAGGAAGATGGTCACTTCACTGAACCAGAGAGCTCAGAGACAATAGTTCGCGGTTGGCACCACGAAGGACTTGCAGTTCGCCCGCAGCAACGAATGATCGGGCACACAGGATTTCTTATCCAAAGCCGTCGCATGGCACCCGGTGTCGATGTATTAGCTCGCCGACGCCGTCCAGCAAAGGGTGCCTATGGTGTCGCGGAAGAGTGAGCGACTCATTAATCTCACCATTGCGCTCTTAGCAACGAAGAGGTTCATCACTAAATCTGAAATCTTCAAAACCATTGATGGATATGAAGGAAGTTCTGAGTCTAAAGAGAGAATGTTCGAGCGAGATAAAGATGATCTTCGCTCACTAGGCATAGAGATTGAAGTCGGCTCCTTTGACCCCCTCTTTAACGATGAGGCTGGTTATCGAATTAAGCAGGAGAGATACCAACTTGATCTTGGAGATGTAACAGCACTTGAAATTTCTCTTTTATCTTTAGCGGCTCAAGCATGGCAAGGGGCTTCACTCGATGATGCCGCGCAGCGAGCTCTGGTGAAGTTGAATTCGCTGGGGATTGCAGTTGATGAGGAAAATATATCCGACTCCACACCCTTCTTTACTGATGGTGGCCTAGACCTTCCGATAATCACGCGCGCTATCGCAGAACACCAGATTCTTGAATTCACTTATCGGAACTACGAACTGACGGATGAAGTGAGAAGCGTAGTTCCAATAGGCCTATCAACACGTTCTGGCTTCTGGTATTTCACCGGAGTGGATCAGAGCATCGAGGAGATTCGTACTTTCCGTTTTGATCGTGTCAAAGGGAGCTTTACCGTAAAAAAAGGACCTAAAGATTTTGAAACTCCTGAAAACTTTGACTCGCAACGATTATTCGAAAGAGATATAGCCACCCAAGCGGTGATTGATATCCGCCTTGGAAAAGGTACTTCACTTCGCGCTCTGGCAGCGTCAACGAAGTCGATAGGTGAGTGGGATCAAGTACAGATTCCAATCCTTGATATGAGGACCCTCTCTGCGTTAATCCTCTGGCATGGGGATGATGTCTATGTTCACTCACCGATTGAACTGCGAGAAATCATCATTGCAGGTCTCAAAGACTTGGTGAAAACACATGGTTAAGAAGGTGCAAGGAAATACCGCAAGCCCGCTAGAGCGTACTTCTCGCATGCTGGATCTGGTTCCGTATATCAATACGCATCAAGGTATCTCACTTGTTGACTTGGCCAAAGTTTTCGAAGTCTCCACCGATCAGATGATTAGCGATTTAACCACGCTCTGGATGTGTGGCCTTCCCGGCTACACACCGCTCGAATTGATGGATCTTGATTTTGAATCTGGTTATGTGACGATAGGAAATGCACCGACCCTTGCAAGACCGCGATCAATCACACACGAAGAGGGTGTCGCGCTCGTACTTGGTTTAGAAGTGCTGCGATCTTCAATCTCTACAGAAAGAGAAGATTTGATTGCTGCAATTGCCTCTCTCTCACAACGCATTGCACGCCTTGTGAATCTTCCCCTTGCTCTATCTGCCTCCAGCGACATCAGTCATGAAGTAACTACTACGGTGCGACAAGCAATATCTCATCGCAGTGGACTCAAGATTTCGTATCACTCACTCTATAAGGATGAAATATCATCAAGAGTTGTACTCCCAATAGAGATGCTTGAGAGTCAAGGAACTTTGTACCTGCATGCGTACTGTTTCACAGCGCAAGATTTCAGGCATTTTCGAATCGATAGAATTCAATCTGCAGAGAGCGCTGGAGTTGAAAAGCCTTCCACGACGCCACCCGTTAATCCCGAGAAAATTCGCTTTGAGGTAAAGGTTGTTAGGCCAACTAGAGATGTGGTTGAACGTTTTGAGGAATCCAACCTGGAAGCCGGGACAGTCTTCAAATCATCGTCATTCTCGCAACATTGGATTGCAAGATCTGTCTTGGCGTCCGGTGGGGCAGTCGAACTACTATCTCCAGCAGAGATCCGAAGTGAAATCGCTGAAAGAGCGGAAACGATACTCAATCGTTATGAGGGGTAAATTCCTCGCCTACCCATTCAAAGATACCTGGTGTAATCTATGGTCAAATCTCACGTTAAGGAGTTCGCACTATGAATTTAGGCCCAAGAGAAATCGTCATCCTGCTTATTGTTGTGCTGGTCCTTTTCGGCGCAAAGCGTCTTCCTGATTCTGCCCGTTCTCTCGGCCGCTCAATGCGAATCTTTAAGAGTGAGATGAAAGAGATGAAGGCCGACGATTCTGTAATTGAAGAAGACGGCAAAAAAGAGAAGTAATCCGATGGCATCTTCACCACAAGGACAGATGCCGCTCATCGACCACTTACGAGAACTCAGGAAACGGGTTCTAAGTTCGGCACTTGCGATTGCCGTGGCATTTGGTGGGGGATGGTATTTCTATAATTCAATCATCGTTACCCTAGCCAAACCTGTATGCGACTTGCGCGAAGCTCAAGCTTCAGGAGCTGCCAGTTGTGGCGCTCTCTATATCAGTGGCGTCTTAGGTCCACTAGATTTGCAGATCAAGGTAGCGCTTATGACTGCCGTTATAGTCTCGGCTCCATTCTGGCTCTACCAACTCTGGGCCTTCATTGCCCCTGCACTTCATAGAAAAGAGAAGCGCAATAGCGTTCTCTTTGTTACAGCCGCAACCCCATTCTTTATGATGGGCGCAACTCTTGGTTACTTGATTCTGCCCGTTGCAATAAAAGCGCTCTTAGGTTTTACGCCAGGTGCGGTGAGTAACCTGGTCCGCTTTGATGATTACCTCGATTTCGTATTGCGAATAATCTTGTTTGTTGGCCTCGCCTTTGAACTTCCCATATTCCTACTCACCTTTAATCTGATTGGATTCTTAAGAGGACGCACCATCCTTAAACCGTGGCGCGCGTGGGTATTCTCGATCTTTTTTGCTGTCGCAGCTCTCTCACCAACAGCGGATCCAATGAGTATGGTTCTACTATCTGCACCATTAATCTTCCTATATTTCATGGCAGGTGGAATCGCCGTCCTTGTTGATATGAGGCGTGATAGAAAAGCGGAAAGCATAGAAACCGGCAGCACCAAGATTGCAGCGCCGTCCCCAATTACCGAATAGCCGATAGGGTCGGCCCATGTGGGCGATAGCAATAAATCCAACCTCGGGTCACGGTAGAGGTATCGCAGTAGGGGAGAAAGTCGTCTCTTTCTTCGCAGCACGCACTCTTGATTATCAAGTTTTCTCTGGCCACAGCGCTGATGATCTGAAAAATTCGCTCGAAAAATTTCTGAATTCTCAACCATGCGAAGGAATCGTGAGTGTTGGGGGAGACGGACTTGCACATTTAATTCTCCAATTGGCAGTCCCTCGAAATATTCCCTTTGCAGTAATGCCCGCAGGTACAGGTAACGACATCGTTCGTTCACTTGGGTGGTCTCTCGATGATATCGATGGCTACTTAGAGAGAGTGATATCGGTTCCACCTGCACCGATTGATTTGGGCAACGTGGATTCCGAATGGTTTGCCGCCATTCTCTCCACCGGTTTTGACTCTGTAGTTAACGAGAAAGCCAATTCACTCTCGTGGCCAAAAGGTCCGCAGAGATACAACGTTGCAATTGCAATGGAACTTCCGAAATTTAGGCCGCTAGAGTATGAAATCACAGTCGATACTCATTCATTCACGACTAAAGCAATGTTGATCGCTATAGGCAATGGCCGCTCCTATGGGGGCGGGATGTATGTCTGCCCACAGGCACAAATGCATGATGGACTCTTTGACGTCATGATTCTTGAGCCAGTATCGAAAATTGAATTCCTTAAGGTATTTCCTAAGGTCTATTCAGGCTCTCACATCACTCATCCGCAAGTAAAGATCATGCGCACCAAGCGGATTACTCTTGTTTCCAATGCAATTGCCTATGCAGATGGTGAACGTATAGGCCCAGCGCCAATATCGGCTGAGTGCGTGCGCGAAGCTGGACTAACGTGGGCGCTATGACATCTCCTGCAGAACGATTTGCTGCCGCGAAGTTACGTGGCAAGCATCCACTGACAATCGAATTCATCGAACAATTTGATTTTGGTTTTGATGACTTCCAGATAGCAGCATGCCAGGCAGTAGAAGACGGCAAGGGTGTTCTTGTGGCGGCTCCTACAGGGGCCGGAAAGACCGTGGTCGGTGAGTTTGCAGCTTTCAGTGCTCTTGCTCAAGGAAAGAAGTGCTTCTACACAACTCCGATCAAAGCGCTCTCTAATCAGAAGTTTCAAGAGTTTGTAGAACGCTTCGGTGAAGATCGAGTAGGTCTTCTGACAGGAGATACAAACATCAACTCTGAGGCAGATGTATTGGTTATGACCACCGAAGTTCTCCGCAATATGTTGTATGCGAACTCCAGCACACTTAAAAACCTCGGCTCAGTGGTTATGGATGAAGTCCATTATCTAGCTGATAAGTCACGAGGCGCCGTGTGGGAAGAAGTTCTCATTCACCTGATGGAGAGTGTCCAGGTAATTTCACTTTCAGCGACAGTTTCTAATGCGGAGGAGTTCGGTGATTGGCTCGGTGAGGTACGAGGATCCACTGAAGTAATCGTCTCCGAAGTTCGCCCGATCCCGCTCTATCAGCATGTACTTATCGGAGATCGTTTGGTTGATTTGTTCCGCGAACAAGGCCGCATCAACCCGGAAATTTTGGGGCTAGAGCGCGAGGCTATGCGTCAGGTGCGCACACCACGTCATCGACGGGAAAGATTTGGCGATGGCGATAACAGACTCACACGACCTGACATTATTGAGAAGTTGCAGCGAGAGAATCTCCTTCCTGCAATCACATTCATCTTCTCTCGAGCTGGTTGCGATGCGGCTGTAAAGCAATGTCTTGCAGCTGGATTGAAATTAACAACTACAGAAGAGCGAGTTGAGATTGCAGCAACGGCTGCCAGATACACCCAGAATCTTGCTGAAGAAGACCTTGAAGTTCTGGGTTATCGTGATTGGCTCATCGCCCTCGAACGGGGAGTGGCAGCTCACCATGCAGGTTTGCTTCCCAGTTTTAAGGGCGCAGTGGAAGATCTCTTCAAACGAGGTCTTGTTAAAGCCGTCTTTGCGACAGAGACACTTGCACTCGGAATCAATATGCCAGCGCGCACAGTTGTTCTTGAGAAACTCACCAAATGGAATGGTGAAGCTCACGTCTCGATTACTCCGGGGGAGTACACACAACTCACAGGTCGTGCTGGGCGTCGCGGTATCGATATTGAAGGCAATGCCGTTGTGCAATGGTCCCCAACAGTTGATTCAGCAACTGCTGCAGGTCTTGCGTCGACTCGAACATACCCACTGCGTTCATCCTTTACTCCGACATACAACATGTCTATCAACCTCATCGCACGATTTGGTCGAGAGAGAGCCCACGGAAGTTTGGAATCTTCCTTCGCTCAGTTCCAGGCAGATAGAGCAGTTGTGGGTCTAGTTCGGCAGATCAAGAAGAACAATTCCGCAGCAGCTGAGCTCACAGAGTCTGCGCAATGTCATCTGGGTGACTTCTCTGATTACTCGCGCATGCGCATCGATATCAAAGAGATGGAGCGTCTACTTAGTAAGCGAGATGGTCGTCGCGGCATTGACCAGCGTCAGAGGGTGAAGATGGAGAATGAGCTAGATCAAATGCGCCGCGCTCTTCGTCAACATTCATGCCATGCGTGTAATGATCGTGAAACACATGCTCGATTTGCTGAAAAAGCTGACCGCCTCAATCGTGAATCTGATGGATTGCGCTCTCGTGTTGAAAACCGCACCCACGTTATTGCAAAGACATTTGACCGCATCTGCGATGTTCTTACCCATCTTGGATATATCGAAGGTGAGAAGCCGCTTGAACAGGGCAAGATTCTTGCCAAGATATTTGCTGAATCTGATCTCTTGCTCACCGAATCGATTCGTCGTGATGTCTTTGATTCGCTCACCCCACCAGAACTTCTCTCAGTAGCTTCGGCGATGATCTACCAAGGCCGTGGTTCTGAGGCCTACGCACCAAAGATGCCCAATGACAATGTGGCTAACGCGCTTGTTGCTGTGTCAAAGATTTGGATAGAGCTTGAAGCAATTGAAAATCAATTTGATGTAAAGACGCAGCGCGAACCCGACTTTGGATTCTGCTATGCCTCATACCGATGGTCGAATGGACACTCCTTAACAAGTGTTCTTAAGGGCACCGATATGACCGTTGGAGATTTCGTTCGAAGCATTAAACAGCTTATCGATTTGCTGACGCAGATTGGTGGAGCGGCAGAAGAGTTGCGTCCTGCATGTCGAGAAGGTATTAAACGTTTGGATAGAGGCGTGATTTCATATATGTTGGGCGATCTATGACACTGATGCTTTTAGATAGCGCATCCCTTTGGTATCGCGCCTATTACGGAATGCCTGACACTCTTTTATCCCCTTCAGGCATGCCAGTCAATGCAATCCGTGGATATCTGGATATGACAGCTCGCTTGATTGGTATGTATTCACCCAATCGCATCGTTGCCTGCATCGAGGGAGATTGGCGTCCCTCATGGCGCGTGGATCTCTTCCCAGACTACAAAGCTAATCGACTCGAAGATGAGAGTGATGAAGAGGAAGAGCCAGAAACTCTGACTCCGCAAATTCCAGTATTACTCGATCTACTCGATGCATTCGGGATACCGATGCTCGGAGTTGATGATTATGAGGCAGATGATGTCATGGCGACCTTTGCTGTGAAGGAGAAGGGGCCTATCCGCGTTGTAACGGGGGATAGGGACCTCTTTCAGCTCGTGGATGATAAACGTGATGTCAAAGTTGTATATCTAGCGCGTGGTATCTCTCAACATGATTTAGTCGATATCAAATGGGTCGCAGAAAAATATGGAATCCCGGGGGATAGGTATGCACTCTTTGCCATGTTCCGTGGAGATCCATCCGATGGTTTACCTGGAGTCCGCGGTATTGGTGAAAAAGGGGCGGCATTGATCGCAAATCATTTCGCGACCGTGGACGAGGCGCTAGCTGGTGCCAAGGGTGAACATGAAGCACTTACCAAATCTCTTGCCAAGAAGATTATTGATGGCGCCGATTACCTCAAGATTGCACCCACGTTGGTTCACTGCGCTAAGGATGTTGCCATTCCGCAGATGGACATCGCAAAGCCTAAAAAGCCCGATGATTTATCCACGATTTATCAGATGAAAGATGAATATGGCCTTGGAGCAAGCGTTGATAGATTAATATCAGCGTTAGGTTGGTAGAGGGGGATTTTATGAAACCAGTAATACTTATCCCTACCTACAACGAATCTATTGCGATAGTTGAACTGTTGAACTCATTATCGACTTTACATAACACACGTGATTTCGATGTTGTAATACTCGATGACAATTCACCTGATAAGACGGCAGATATTGTCGACTCTATGAATTTGCCTTGGGTGAGCGTCTTGCGTCGTCCCGGAAAAGCAGGACTAGGTGCTGCATATCGGGCCGGTTTCGCTCATGTCTTACCCATGAAGAAGTACTCAAAGATCGTCACTATGGATGCAGATGGTTCACATCGCGTTGCTGACCTACCAGCAATGCTGGATGCTACGGATGCTCCAATCTCCATTACTTTAGGAACTCGCTGGATGCCAGGTGGATCAGTTGTTAACTGGCCGAAAAGTAGACAATTACTCTCCAAATCAGGCACTAAGTACGCACGTATTGCACTCGGGATTCCGCTCAATGATCTCACGGGTGGATTTCGTGTCTATAGCGCGCAACTACTTGAGAAGTTAAATCTGAACGATATGACAGCAACCGGATATTGTTTTCAAATCGAAATGGCTATGGCATCTGAACTTGCGGCAGCTGCGATGATCGAAGTTCCGATTACCTTTGTCGAACGCATCAATGGAGTTTCCAAGATGAGCAGAGCGATTGTGATTGAAGCTTTGTGGCAGACAACCTTGTGGGGCTTTGCTAGACGCTTACGGCCTAACGCCGATAAGTTGCATTATGTAAAGTAAGAAAGATTAGGCAAAGGCCTCTATCGGTGGGCATGAGCAGACAAGGTTTCTATCCCCATATGCCCCATCAATACGCCCTGTAGTCGGCCAATACTTACCCTTCATCCCAATCAATTCACCTGGAATAAGGCCCGTAAGGGTGGCTGGGAAGGCTGCACGCTCGCGTGGATAGCTTCTCTCCCACGTTGTCGCTGCAATCGTTCCAATGGTGTGAGGTGCATGGCGCAGCGCTGAGTCCTCAACGGCAATCTTGCCGTCGGTGATCTCTGAAATCTCATAGCGGATAGCGATCATCGCATCGATAAAGCGATTCATCTCAAGAATATCTTCAGACTCTGTTGGTTCAATCATCAAGGTGCCGGCGACTGGAAATGACATCGTCGGTGCATGGAAACCAAAGTCCATCAAACGCTTTGCAATGTCATCGACTGTCACACCAGATTCCTTGGTGATCTCACGAACATCCAAGATGCACTCGTGTGCGACAAGTCCTTTAGTGCCTGTGTAGAGGATTGGGTATGAATCTTTCAGACGATATGCCATGTAATTGGCATTGAGGATTGCAACCTCCGTTGCATGAGTAAGGCCCTCTCCCCCCATAAGTCGGATGTATGCCCATGAAATCGGCAAGATACTTGCAGATCCAAATGGTGCGGCCGAAATAGGACCAGGTCCTGTTGCAGGACCAGCGAGAGCATCGAGTGGATGATTCGGTAGGAATGGGGCTAGATGAGCTTTCGCAATCACTGGCCCAACACCTGGTCCCCCACCACCGTGAGGAATGCAGAATGTTTTATGCAAATTAAGGTGTGAAACATCTGCGCCGAATTTTCCAGGCTGAGCTGTTCCAACCAGTGCATTGAGATTAGCACCATCGACATAGACCTGACCGCCTGCATCATGGACGAGTGCGCAAATTTCAGAGATCGCAGATTCAAAGACACCATGTGTTGATGGGTAGGTAACCATGAGAGCTGCAAGGGATGCACCATATTCTGCAATCTTGGCCTTCAAATCATCTAGGCTGACGTTTCCTGCCTCATCGCACTCGATGACCACAACCTTCATGCCTGCCATCACAGCACTTGCTGCATTAGTGCCGTGAGCACTCGATGGAATCAGGCAGATAGTGCGAGCTTCATCGCCACGAGAGTCGTGATAATTACGGATTGCAAGAAGTCCTGCAAACTCTCCCTGACTTCCCGCATTAGGTTGTAGAGAGACTGCGTCATAGCCGGTGATCTCAACGAGCCACTTGGAGAGCTGGTCAATCAGAAGTCGTGAGCCACGTGTCTGCTCTGCTGGAGCAAAGGGATGAAGGGAGGCAAACTCTGGCCATGTGACCGCTTCCATCTCCGTTGTTGCATTGAGCTTCATCGTGCAAGAACCCAGTGGAATCATTGTGCGATCCAGAGCTAAATCGCGATCTGCAAGTGTGCGCAGGTAACGAAGCATCGATGTCTCTGAGAAATAGGTATTAAAGACCGGATGCTGCAAGAAAGCTGAAGTTCGCTTCACCGCTGTTGCGATACCACTGCCCTGGGCTGGTGCGACCTTCACATCAAAGATTGTGGAGATGGATGCAAATATCGACTCAGTAATCGTTTCATCGAAGGAGATACGAACATGGTGTGCGTCGACTATTCCAAGATTGATTTTAAGTGACTTAGCTTTGGTGTGAATGGCGGATGCATCTGCAACCTTGATCGTCAGGGTGTCGAAGTAGCTCTTATTGGCTGTATCGACAACTGTGGCGAGCTGGGCTGCATAGTTATGAATGCGCTCTGCAATGCGAGTAAGTCCTGCAGGTCCATGCCACATCGCATAGAAAGCGCTCATGTTGGCAAGAAGAACCTGCGCGGTACAGATATTACTTGTCGCCTTATCACGGCGGATATGCTGCTCACGAGTTTGCAGAGCTAAGCGAAATGCTGGATTGCCATGCGCATCAACGCTCTGGCCCACAAGTCGACCTGGAAGAGAGCGCTCAAGTCCCGTGCGTACTGCCATAAACCCTGCATGTGGACCGCCAAAGCCCATGGGAACTCCAAAGCGCTGAGCAGTACCCACTGCAATATCTGCGCCCCACTCCCCTGGTGCTTTAAGAAGTGTGAGTGCAAGAAGATCTGTGGCAGCAATGACGAGAGCTCCCGCTTCATGAGCTGCATCCGCAACCTTGGAGTAATCAACGATTGCGCCTGTTGCATCTGGATACTGAAGAAGTAATCCGAAGTATGCGGTGCCCGCTGGAATTGAAAGAGCATCTATCTCGAGAACAGTGATTCCGAGTGGCTTCGCACGCGTTGCAACGACAGCTTTCGTCTGTGTGTGAACTCCCTTATCGATTAGAAATATTGCATCATCTGAAACCTTCGAGCTGCGGCGTGCAAGTGTCATAGCTTCCGCTGCCGCTGTTCCCTCATCCAACATCGAAGCGTTCGAAAGAGCGAGAGCGGTCATATCGCAGATCACTGTTTGGAATGCAAAGAGCGCCTCTAAGCGACCTTGTGAGATTTCAGGTTGATAGGGCGTGTATGCGGTATACCAAGCAGGGTTCTCTAAAACATTCCGTTTGATAACAGGTGGAGTGATGGTTCCGTAGTAACCACTACCGATGAGAGAGGTGAAGACTTCATTCTGCACCGCAATATCGCGAAGCTCTGCAATCACTTCTACTTCACTCTTGGGGCCATCGAGAACATCTTTGAGTTGCTTAGCAATGTGAATATTTTCAGGAACAACATCGGCGATGAATTTCTTAATGTCGGAGTAACCCAAGACACCGAGCATCTCTGATTCATCAGATGCCGATGGACCGATATGACGATCTTCGAAGTCCTGATAGTTACTCAACGAACTACTCCCCCGCACATGGTGCCCACTGACACGCTAGGAGAGAAATATAGAAGTGTTAAGCGCCTTTCGCCTTTCGACGCATAGAGAGTTCATCGTTATTTTCCCCACCCACGGCCTCACCGTTGACTTCACCTTGAAGTGAAGCAAGTGAGCCCTCAACTTCATGCCAGACCTTGCCGACTGCGATACCAAAGACGCCTTGGCCACCTGCAAGGAGATCGATAATTTCATCGGGGCTTGCACATTCATAGATGGATGCGCCATCACTCATTAAGGTAATGCGCTCTAGCTCTGTCACACCACGACTGCGAAGATGGTTAACAGCTGTGCGAATATTTTGAAGCGATACTCCAGCATCAAGAAGTCGCTTTACAATCTTGAGAACGAGAATGTCGCGAAAGCCATAGAGACGTGCGCTTCCTGAACCTGTTGCAGTGCGAATTGATGGCTCTACTAAACCAGTACGTGCCCAATAATCTAATTGACGATAAGAAATTCCGGCAGCAGAACAAGCAGTTGCGCCGCGGTAACCAATTTCAAATTCTTGATCTGTCACGAGAGGGGGCTCGCTTTCACGTAGTGGGGTTGCCCTAAGGCTACGCCCGCACAGGGTAGAAATGAGAGAGCGACACGAACCTAACCTCTACTTGAGGTTAAGACTTTCACGCTCTATCCAGCGAAATCCTCGGGGTTAATGCCGTCAAGGAACTCTCGGAAGGCTTCCAGCTCCTGGTCCCCCGCAGCCGAGACCTCGTTGGCGATCTGCTCTGGGATATCAATTCCGACCTCATCAAGGAGTTCACTACTGACCATGATGTTGCTCTTGGTCCGAAGGGCCACAGCAATGGCATCTGATGGGCGAACCGAGAGAGGCTCTAGCGCGCCGGCGCTATTGCGCAACAATAAATCTGCGTAGAAGACCCCATCCTTGATAGAGGTGATGTGGACACTTGTCAGGGTTGTGTCTAACTGATCTAAGAGATCGCGAATGAGATCGTGAGTTAACGGTCGCTGAGCTTCAAGGCCCTGCTGAGCAAAGGCGATTGCAGTCGCCTCCACTGCTCCGACCCAGATGGGAAGAAAGCGCGTTCCCTCGATCTCCTTGAGAAGAACTATCGGTTGGTTAGAGGGCATCTCAATGCGAACGCCAACTACTTCTACTTGGACCAACACGATTTCTACCTAGAGTCTTTGGCTAGCGAAGACGGTTTAAGCCACCGCGGACAAGAGCTGCATGAAGTCGAACGGAGAGAGATGCAATCTCTTTCTGCACTTCCTCGGCGCGAGCCTTAGCTTCGCTGCTCTTCTGTCGCGTAAAGGGTGTGATCACTTGTTCAATCAGACCAATCTCACGATCGGCTGCTGACTTAAAGGAGCGCAGGTGGCGAGGTTCAATTCCAAAGCCAGCCATCTCTGCGACCGACTTAGCGACAGCGAGTGCGTCACCGTCATAGTGGCGACCGCGAATGGTGATAAGTCCAAAGGATTCAAGTTCAACGAGTTGACCGTCGACAAGCCCAGATGCCTTCAAGAGTTCTTCGCGAGATAGACGCATCTCGGATTGTTCTGCAAAAGCTGCCGGTGCGAACTCTCCATCAATGGTTGCAAGGCCAAGTGTGGGACGAGGTGTGGGCACTCCCCCTTGAGCTGCTGGCTGTAAGCCACGATCGAGTGCATCGAGATTTTCTTTAATAACCTTGAGTGGCAAGTACTGATCGCGTTGAGCTAGGAGAACATAACGAAGGCGATCAAGGTCTGTGGTCGTAAATTTGCGATATCCAGAAGGTGTGCGCTGTGGCTCAATGAGCCCCTCTGATTCGAGGAAGCGGATCTTGGAGATAGTGATATCTGCGAAGTCTCCACGCAATTTAGTGAGTACTTCACCAATACTTAAATATGCCCGTGCTGGAACGCTCAACTTAGTTCTCCCCTATGAGTTTACTGCCGATAAAGAGCAGATGAAATTTTCCAATTTGTATTGCATCCCCTGAGATAAGAACTTTCTCAGTAACGGACTCGTTGTTGACATATGAACCATTCAAACTTCCAGAGTCTTTGAAGGTGAAGTGCTTTCCAGCCTTTTCAATCGATGCATGTTTACGAGAAACAGTGACATCATCGAGAAAGATCGAGCTATCTGTTGCGCGCCCGATGGATACGCCCTCAGATGAGATAAGAAAGCGTGATCCTTTCTGAGCACCACGATGGATGATGACCATCGCAGAGTTGGCATCTCCTGCTAGAACGCCTTCGATAACGCTGCGCTCTTCATCTGTGGCTTGGGTCAAGAGAT
>JBILBC010000101.1:0-3676 GCA_044353885.1 Candidatus Planktophila sp.
AAGACCATCCAAGCCAGCGTCGTGCTGCAAGGAATGTAAAGCGTGCTTCTTCTTCACCACTCAAAACTTGCAGATCGATATTGCATGTCTTATTCACATGCTCAATAACGTCATCTGAATTATTTGCCTCACGGATTGCTGATGTTGCAAAAGCTAATAACTCATCAATTTCTAAGTGCTCAGCACTTTTCATATTTGTTGCAATGGCATCGGTGATGCGATCAATACCAATTTGCGTAATGGAGCCGGCCTCATCAAGATATTCGGTCAGGCGGATGACAGATTTGTGAGATGAATTAGGGATTGGCGGTCCACCTAAGTAGCCGTCAACAACCTGCAGATGAATGGTGTTAGAACCAACATCGAGCACACCTAATCGCATTTTCGAAGTGTAACGAGATTAAGCAGTCACACCCATCAAATGCTCCATAGCGAGTTGGTCGAGGATTTCATATCCATAACCACGTTTGCCAGCTACATCTGCATCGAATGAATCCTTTGCAAGATCCTTCCATGTTTCACCTGCAGCAAGTGTTGGCTCTGAAAGCCCTGGAATATTTGATTCCTTCATTGCAGCAATCACCCGTGGATCCTTGCGGAATGCAGCTGCACGCTCCTTGAGAACGAGATACATGCGCATATTCGATGTTGCAGATGCCCAGACTCCTGAATCGCCATCTGTGCGCACAGGCTTGTAATCAAAGTGCTTCGGCCCTGCATATCCGTATCTCTCAAGAAGATCCACGAGGAAGAAGGCGCTCTTGACATCGCCATGGCCAAAGACAAAGTCCTGGTCATACTTTGGACCGCGCTGACCGTTGAGGTCGATGTGGAATAACTTCTTCTGCCATAGCGCTTGTGCGATTCCGTGAACAAAGTTCAGGTTAGCCATCTGTTCGTGGCCCACTTCTGGATTTAGCCCCACCATCTCTGGATGATCGAGCATTTCAATGAACCCAAGTGCATGGCCGATTGTTGGAAGGAAGATATCTCCACGTGGCTCATTTGGCTTAGGTTCAATCGCAAACTTGATGTCATAACCCTTATCAATCACGTACTGGCCAAGGATGTTAAAGCCTTCTGCATAACGCTCAAGGGCAACATAGGCATCCTTAGAGCTTTCAGATTCAGCGCCTTCACGTCCTCCCCAACAAACATAAATCTTTGCACCCAAATCAACAGCCAAATCGATATTGCGCATCGCTTTGCGAATGGCAAAGCGGCGAATATCGCGATCATTGCTTGTCAGCGCGCCATCTTTAAAGACTGGATGGCTAAAGAGGTTTGTTGTTGCCATCGGAACTTTCATTCCTGTTTCGGCAAGTGCTTTCTTAAAGCGATCAATATGTCCCTGGCGAGTTGAATCATCGGAGCCAAACGGAAAGAGATCATCATCGTGGAATGTCACACCATATGCACCACGGGCTGCGAGTTCATTGACTGTGCGCACTGGATCGAGCGCTTCGCGGGTGGGATCTCCAAATGGATCGCGCGCTTGCCAGCCAACAGTCCAAAGACCGAAAGTGAATTTATCTGCAGGTGTGGGTGTGTAAGTCATGGCGCGACTCTACTTGAGCGCGTAAAAGAATGAAAGGTTTAAGGCTGTGCGAATTCGCCGGTAACGAGGAAGTAGACACGACGGGAAACAGAGACGGCGTGGTCTGCAAAGCGCTCGTAGTAGCGACCTAGCAAGGTCATATCAACAGCTGAGGCAACGCCCTTATCCCATGTCCCTGCCGTTAATTTTCCAATAAGTTCACGATGCAAGGTATCGATGACGTCATCATCTTTTTCAAGTTCTAGAGCCATAGTAGTGTTGCGCGTTTCAATAACTGATCCAACTTTTTCTGCAATCTTTGTTGCAGCATCACCCATGTGACGAACAATGTCATGAAGATCTTGTGGAACAGCGACCTCAGGATGGCGAAGACGCGCAATCTTGGCAATGTGGTGTGAAAGATCGCCCATTCGCTCAAGATCTGCACTCATGCGAAGTGCTGTGATAAGTGCTCGAAGATCAGATGCAACGGGTTGCTGGCGCGCAATAATGTCGATGATGCGGCTATCTAACTCATGTTGAAAATTATCAATTTTCTCATCTGCAGAGATCACATCTTCTGCAATGCGAAGGTCGGCAGCCAATAGAGCTTCTGTCGCCTTCTTCATTGAGTCCGCGGCCATCTTGGAGAGGTCAACGAGTGATTGGGAGACGCCATCTAACTCATCTTGGAAGACCGAACGGATAAGTGCCATGTGCTGACGGTAGGGGGGTTCGGTGAATAATGGAAATCTTATAAATGAACGGACGGTAAACAGGCCTTTTCAGCCATTACTCTTACGGCATGTGGCTTCGGAGAACTGAGGAAACTACCCTCAACGAAGACCCCACGATTCTCTTTGAAGTCCTTGAACAGCTTGAGCAAGATGCACTTCTTCTAGCCCCGGGTGATGTTCCAATCTTTGCAACATCAGGTCTCGATAATCTCAATGTTATGAAGGATGGGCGACTACTGAGCCCTGAACTCCTTGCCATCATTCGCGTTGTACGCAGAACCGGAATCACGCAAAGCGGAAAAATCGAAGTACCCCGTGGTCCTATCGGTGAAGGTCTTCGTGAATTAACTGTGAAAGTTATTTCCCTGAAGAAAGAGTTACAAATCCTTGTCTTGCTCAGCGATGAGAGTGAAGCAGAACGCGTTCATGAAGTCCGTCGCGATTTCGTTGCAAATATTTCTCATGAACTTAAGACGCCTATCGGCGCACTTTCACTCTTGAGTGAGGCGGTTCTCTCTGCAAAGCATGAACCTGACGCTGTTGAAAAATTTGCCTCTCGCATGCAACAGGAAGCTAAGCGCTTGACTGATCTCGTTCAAGATATCATCAACCTTTCACGTCTTCAGGATTCAGATCCACTTCAGGTTGCTGAACCACTCTTACTCAGTGATTTAATTTCCGAAGCAGTTGATCAGTGCCAGACAACCTCTGCAGCTCGCGGCATTGGCTTAGCAGTATCTGATGAAGTCAACGTCACAGTTTTTGGTGACCGCGATCAACTCTCTATGGCGATTCATAACCTGGTTGAGAATGCCATCAACTACTCCCCTGAAAATACAAAAGTTTCTATCTCAACAAGTCTCGAGGATGCGATTGTGACTATTTCAGTTGCTGACCAAGGAATTGGTATACCGGAAGCCGATCTTGAGCGAATCTTTGAACGCTTCTACCGAGTAGACCCAGCCCGCTCTCGTGAAACAGGTGGAACAGGACTCGGTCTTTCGATTGTGAAGCACGTTGCTGCAAAACACGGTGGCGAGATCAAGGTGTGGAGCTCACAAAACGTTGGATCAACATTTGCCCTTCGCTTACCCGTGCATAACAACATCAATGGAGAGACTCGAGAATGACAAGAATTTTGATTATCGAAGATGAAATTTCATTCTCTGAGGCGCTGAGTTTCCTTCTGGAAAAGGAAGGTTTCGAGACAGAAGTTGCTGAGACAGGCAAGGCAGGTATCGCATCCTTTAATAAGCGCACCTTCGACTTAGTTCTCCTTGATCTGATGATTCCTGAAATTTCAGGTATCGATGTCTGCCGAACAATTCGCACATCATCACAAGTTCCCATCATCATGCTTACTGCAAAAGATTCAGAGGTAGATAAGGTTGTTGGGCTAGAA
>JBILBC010000102.1:0-3618 GCA_044353885.1 Candidatus Planktophila sp.
AAAAAGTCGCGGGTGCAAAGTAGATATGTTGCTTGGAGCAAGTGTGGGCTCCAAAATCTATGCCCCTATGGAAGGCAAGAGATCTGTTAACTCCCTAAAGATTTATACAGAAGATGGCTCTATGGGCGAGACAGGTCGCGTGACCGAGAATTTACTCAATATTGTGCGCGATCGAAATATCGATGTCATCTACTCCTGTGGTCCCATGGCGATGCTTGCTGCGATTACAGAGTTAGTCGCAGAGACAGAAGTTATCCATCAATGCGCCGTTGAAGAATCTATGGCCTGTGGCATCGGAATCTGCATGACCTGTGTTCTTCCGGTGCGCAACGAGGATGGATCTACATCGATGTTGCGCTCCTGTATTGATGGCCCTGTGATGGATGGCGCAAATGTGCGCTGGGATTTAGTCGGCAAAGTTCCAGAAGGCTCAGCATGACTATTCCTGTAGATATGTCCACCACGTTAGGTAATGCTTGGTTTCCGACTCCCATCTTTACTGCAAGTGGTTGCGCCAGCAGTGGCAAAGAACTTGCTCAATTCTTCCCTTTGAATCAAATAGGTGCAGTGGTCACAAAATCTGTGATGAGTAAACCGCGCCATGGTCGACCAACGCCTCGTATGGCTGAGACTCCTTCAGGAATGCTCAACTCGATTGGACTTCAAGGACCTGGAATTGATGCATTTCTTGCCAATGATGTTCCGTGGTTGCTCGAACAAAAGGCGCGCGTCATTGTTTCTATCGCCGGTGAGACGGTTGAAGAGTATGCAACTCTTGCCCGCAAACTGCGCTCTATCTCAGGAATTAGCGCAGTAGAGGTCAATATTTCTTGCCCTAATGTTGAAAATCGTGGCCTTGTATTTGCTTGTGATCCTGAAAGCTCACGCCGTGTCATTGATGGTGTGCGTAAAACAATCGGTGGAGAGCTTCCAATCATCGCCAAGCTTTCACCCGATGTAACTGATCTTCCAGCCATTGCTAGAGGAGTCGTTGATGCTGGTGCGGATGGATTAGCACTGATCAACACTGTTCTTGGAATGGTTATCAACATTGATTCTATGAAACCGCATTTGGGTGGCAAGACGGGAGGCTTATCTGGTCCTGCAATTAAGCCAGTTGCCGTCAGAGCGATTTATCAAGTTCACGCAGCCCTTCCTAAAGTTCCTATCTTGGGAATGGGTGGTGTTGCATCTGGTCGTGACGCACTAGAGCTCATTCTTGCTGGTGCATCAGGTGTTTCCGTTGGAACGGCAAGTTTTGGCAATCCCAGCGCACTGATCGATATTCAAAATGAATTACGCGACCTACTTGCAGCCCGTGGTTTTGCCACGATGCAACAGGCTATTGGTTATGCACATAGGGATGAGGCGTAATGAAAGCCCCTATTGTTCTAGCCGTTGATACACCCGATCTCGATATTGCAAAGCAATGGGTGGCATCCACTCAAGAATCAGTGAGTGTCTATAAATTGGGTCTGGAGTTCTTCCTCTCCTTTGGCCACGATGGTGTGCGAGCAATTCAATCGGAGACGGATGCAGATATTTTCTTGGATCTCAAACTTCACGATATCCCTCACACAGTAGAAGGTGCAGCGCGTGCTATTGCAGTTCTTTCTCCAAAGTACTTAACAGTGCATGCATCAGGTGGTCGCGCAATGATCAAGGCCGCAGTGGATGCTGCTCCTGGAACTGATGTCACAGCTGTCACGATTTTGACTTCGTTATCAGAGGAAGATCTCTTTGAGATTGGCTATGCAAACGCTGCTTTAGAGAGCGCAGTTGCACTTGCGAAGATGTCAGTCACAGCTGGGTCGCGTGCCATCGTCTGCTCACCTCTTGAAATAACAGCTATTCGCTCTGCAGTGGGACCAACTCCCACCATCATTACTCCCGGAGTGCGACCACTATCTGAGGCGGGAAGCGATGATCAAAAACGAACCATGACTCCGAAGGATGCAATATCGGCAGGAGCCTCCCTAGTTGTCATAGGCCGCCCGATAACTAAGTCTTGGTCGCAAGGCGCAGAGGCGATGAAGGCAAAAGCCCGTGCTATCGCAGATGAAATTCTCAACTAGATTTCTCCTATGGGCGCACCTCCACAACTCACACCAGAAGAACGCTCCCGCGCCCTTGAAAAGGCAAAGCTTTCTCGTCAAACCAGAGCTGCCGTGAAATCTCGTGTGAAGTCAGGTGAAATTTCTATTTCAGATGTGATCACCATTGCAAAGAGCGATGAAGCTGTTGCAAAGATGCGGGTTCTTGAAATGGTCGAGTCGATGACTGGTGTGGGAAAGATTCGTGCCAAGACAATTCTTGAACGACTTGATATTTCACTCACGCGACGCATCCAGGGTCTGGGCAGACATCAAGTTGAAGCCTTAGAGAGAGAATTCGCGCCACTATCTTCTGTACAGCCCGGAAAGTTGGTAGTTCTTTCAGGTCCTGGGGGAGTTGGAAAGAGCACCGTTGCTAAAGTCTTTAAAGAGACCTCCCCGTTCTCTGTCAGTGTCTCTGCAACAACACGAGCTCCTCGCTTTAATGAAGTAGACGGAGTGGATTATCACTTCTTCTCCAATGAAGAATTCGATGCTGCGATCAGCGCCAATGACTTTCTCGAGTGGGCTGAATTTGCTGGTAATCGTTATGGAACACCGCGCAAAGCAGTGGAGGATTCCTTGCGTAATGGAAAGAGCGTTCTTTTAGAGATTGAGATCTCTGGTGCTAAGCAGGTTAAGGCGAAAGTTCCTGAAGCGATCCTTGTATTCCTTGAACCTCCAACATGGGAGGAGCTAGTTTCTCGCCTTGAAGGTCGAGGAACTGATAGCCCTGAACGACGAGCTGCGCGGTTGGCACTTGCTCAAGAAGAGATGGCTCAGGCCTCTTTCTTCGATAAAGTGCTCATAAATGACCAGGTCGATGGGGTAGTCGCATCCCTGATAGAATTCGCATCTGCCTAATTAGGCTTATTCACCTCTACGAGCTACTGGAGTATTCATGAGCGCACATATGGATGGCATTACAAATCCACCAATCGATGAACTTCTCGATAAGGCTGGTTCTAAGTACAGCCTTGTCCTCTATGCTGCAAAGCGCGCTCGACAGATCAATGCATATTATTCACAGCTCGGCGAAGGTCTTCTTGAATACGTGGGACCACTCGTTGATACACACGTTCATGAGAAGCCATTGTCAATCGCACTTCGCGAAATTAACGAAGGTCTCTTGACAATCGAAAATCTAGAACCAACCGCCTAATCTTTAGGTAAGACCCACGATGCAAGGTTTCGGCCGCGAAGTTATTCTCGGCGTGGGTGGAGGTATAGCAGCATATAAATCATGCGATCTTTTGCGTCGCCTGAAAGATCATGGCTATGCAGTCACCGTCGTTCCGACGCCATCAAGCTTAAACTTTGTTGGCTCTGCAACATGGGAAGCTCTATCTGGCCGCAAGGTGACATCTGAAGTCTTCGAAAGCGTTGAAGAAGTTCGCCATGTCTCACTCGCCAAGAAGGCTAATTTCATCATCATCGCCCCAGCAACAGCAGATCTTATTGCCCGCATGAGCGCAGGTCGCGCCGATGATCTTCTGACTAATGTTGTGTTGGCATCGAATTCGCC
>JBILBC010000118.1:0-12043 GCA_044353885.1 Candidatus Planktophila sp.
TTCATAATGCTGGCTCCACTTCCCGTAATCCTCAATGCGATCTATCCAACGATATCTCTGAAGAAGATGTTTCTCTGTGGCACATCGCTTTCTGCCCTCTTTGAACTTATGCAACTCCTGATTCCGGGACGAGTAAGTGATCTCGTAGACGTCTTTTATAACTCCATGAGCGTGATGATGGGGATCGCATTTGTCTCGTTATTTCGCCTTAAAAAATTTAGCGGGCGTTTTTGAAAAGTCGTGATTTCAATCCTCTAGCATCTTTGGGTTATATCAATTATTTTAAAACAAAATTTGGGTGGACCTATAAATACAGGGGCACGGTCCATTAAACATCCACTCCAAAATTTAATTCCGCTTAGACAGAAAAGTCATATGTCAAGAAAAGAACTAAGAATCATATTTACTGGTTTCACGCAAAAGTTCTTCTTTAAATCGCTTGCCGGCAACTCTCTCGAAAAATTCGTCTCTCTCGAGTCTGAATAGTTCTTCACTGTTTGGGGCGTATACAGTCCCTTGCTCAGATGTATAAGACTTACCGTAGCCCTTTGAATATCCGTAGCGGTAACCGTAATTATATGACTTTCGATCTTCTGGAATCTTATTCAAGACCACTCCTAGAATCCTAGAACCGATTGATTCAATAGCTGCTCTAGATCCAAGAAATTCTGGTTTTCTGGTCTTTCCTGCATGGATGATTAGCAATACGCCATCTGAAACAGTTGAAACTACGGCTGCATCAGTCACGGGTAACAAAGGCGGACAATCTACAATTACATATTCATACTTAGACCGCAATAGCTCAATTACCGAAACAAAATTTGAAGAACCTAGTAACTCTGATGGATTGCTTGGAATTCTTCCAGCGCAAAGTACGTCCAAACCTGAGACTGATGACTTTTCAATCTGAGTGTGAATCGCATTAAAAGTTAACTTCTTATCAAGACCCAGGATATGGCTAAGGCCCAATTTGCTTGAGTTTAAATCCAAATAAGTCGAAATTGTTGGGCGCCTCATGTCACTCTCAACAATGATAACTCTATTCCCACCTTGGGCTATAGAGATTGACAGATTTAAGGCAGTGGTTGATTTTCCTTCATTAGGAAGTGCCGAAGTGACTGCAATCACTTTTGCAGGGATACTCGGAATTACGTATTTAATATTTGTTCTAAGGGTTCTAAAGGATTCTGTTCGAATTGCGTAACGACTTAGTTTAGATATAAGTGGCTTTTCCTCTGCTGTTGCGTCAAACCCAATAGCGCCTAAGAGTGGCAAACCAAGTAAGTCATCCTCATCCTTAATTGTGTTATCCAGCATTCTACGAATTGAAGCAACAGCGATCCCTGAAGCGAACCCAAATAAAAGACCCAGTAATAGATAGATACTCTTCTTAGGACTAAATGGATCAGTAGGAGCTATCGCTCTTCTAACTGTCGAAACCTTTATCGGAGTTTCAAGATCGATACTTCTCATCTCCAATTCCCGTACCACTTCACCAAATTGGTCTGCAGTGGCATTTGCTATCGCTGCAGCCAATGTCGGATCCCTATTTGTAGCTGAGATTGAAATCAAAACTGTGTCTAAAGGAGCTGTGGCTGAAATTTCAGATGAAAGTTGTTCAGGTGTCATATCTAAACTCAGATTACTAATCACTTTGCTCAAAGTGAGGGGACTGTTAATAATTTGCGCGTAAGATTTGACTCGCTGCTGGGAAAAACTGGAACCCGTTGCTAGAGATGTTATATCAAGAGAATTTGCTGGCGTAGAAACGAATACTTGAGATTCTGCTCGATACATGGCTTCTTCAAGTCCATACAAACCATATGAGCCAATGACACCCGTCAAAAGCATGGAGGCAATAATCAGTTTATTTTGGAGAATCATCCTCCAATACATCAAGAGTTCCAAGCGTTCCCCACCCTTCGGCTGCTGACATGAGTCTACCCTGCCAAGTATTGTGAAGGGGATACAGAGTTTCCCAAGGCAGACTCCGCATGAGCGATATGTGCAGGCGTAGGGTCTGATATGCGTAGATTATTGAGCCACCGAGTGCGTGGGTAGGACATGGGAGCGGTTCATCAGGACGATTTCGGACATAGATAAGCACAACGGTCGGCAAAAAAATCAACCAGAAACCTTTATCCAGTGACTTACAAAAGCATTTGACCAGATCAAAGCAAAAAATCCATTACATGCCCAAGCTTCCTATTAATTCAAATCTTAGTGAACAAATCGGTAGTTAGGAGATGGATAGCATTTCAACTATGTTCGTAGATACCATTCATAGATGAGGGTCACTGTTGTTTGTCGAATGAATCAAGTGCGCTCTGTTTTTTCTGAAATCTTACTTAGATCACAATATCCAGATATTGAAGTTTCCTCAGCTGGAATTGAATCTGTTGCTGGAAAGTTACCCATAACTAGCGTTGCTTTGATTTCAGCAGAATGGGGACTAAACTCTTTTAACTTAAAGCCAAAAGAAATTTTGGAAGTTAGAGAGTTTATTGAATCAAGTGATCTCTTGTTACTAGCAGAAAATTCTTTTTCGAAGTATTTTTCTGATTGGAATCTGAAAGCAAAGGTGCGATCATTTGACGAATTTACCAGTGATCAGAATTTTGTACCAAAAGACCCTGTTGACCTTAGCGATGGAGAGCTAAAAGTAGAATTGGCAAAAATTGGGTATGTTGCGATTCGTGCAATAGAACTAGAGCGAATGACACCAAGTGTATTCCCAATAAAAGTTATAATTCCCCTTAATGCTTCAGATGCTGAATTGGCTTTTACTCATGCACGCTTCGAAAGTAAATTGGAGAACGGATTTCTAATAGATATTGATTTTAGATCTCCAAACGCTCGAGAGTTTGCCACTCAGGAGGAGTGTGTATATTTTGATCCTGAAAACTTCAATGCAGAAAATTATCAAACTAACGAATCTAGGCGTATGGTTTTTACTCCTGATCGTGAATACAGAGTCCCTGAGAAAATCTTAATTAGTAGAGAGTTTCGAAATACAATTAGAGAGTTTGCTAGAGTTGCGCCCGTCATACTTATTTCTGCTCCTAGACAAATTCAAGGGGTGCCTATTCCTGATTCCTACTTGGCTGCAATCTCCGCTAACTGCATAACAACCGTGGGTTGCTAAGGTAAAAAATGTGGGAGATTTTAATAGGCTCCAGTTTTCCGAAAGACTGCACTTAGCGTGGATAAAATTATTGATAGATCTCTTGTGAAAGACCACGTTGAAACATAATTCAAGTCCAAAGCTACTGAGGTTTGTAAGTCTAAATCTGATCGACCACTGATTTGCCAGGGTCCTGTGATGCCAGGCTTTACAAGTAATCTACGTTCATAAAGCGATGAGTATACCTTTGCTTCGCGTGGTAGAGCTGGTCGAGGTCCGACGACTGAAATAGATCCGAGAAGTGAATTCAGGAATTGTGGCAATTCGTCAATTGAGTACCTTCTTAGGAAAATGCCATTTTTGGTTATTCGGGGATCTTTTTGATTCTTGAAAAGAACGTGACTTGACCCATGTTGATTAGAAATGGTGTTTACTAGCTTTTCGGCATCATTAACCATAGTTCTGAATTTGTACATGGTAAAAAGTTTGCCATTTATACCAACTCTTTTCTGTGAAAAAAAGATAGGTCTTCCATCCCGAAAAAGAATAATTGTGGAAATCACAATAAAGATTGGTGACAGAAAAACTAAGGCAATTAAAGAAAAGACAATGTCAAATGTGCGTTTAAGAAATAAACCGACAGGATGAATTTTAGAATCTTTAAAAGTGAGAAAAGGTAACCCCTCTTGCGGATGAGGCACCTGCCAGTAGCCTAAATTGCCGGAGTCGTGAGGCACCCAGTTAATGGGAATACTCAGATCTTGTAGGTAATGTATGAATTTAGCAAAATTCTGGTCAGTATCCATTCCAGGCAACAAAAGTATCTCGTCCATTTTGATGTGTCTGAGCTGTCTATCAAATCTGCCTACCCATTCAAAATCTATGTTTTTACAAGTAAGTTTTCCAACAATCTTGTATCCAAGAATCTGATTATCCACTATCCAATTTGTGTACTTGTCCAGATCTTCAGAGTTAAGCCCAACTATCAAAATCGATGTATGCATTTTCCTTTTGGCGAGAAGTGGTCGAATTACCAATAAATTCGTTAATTGTCTTGCAACAAGTACAAGAATTACTCCACTAATGAAAAAGGTCATGAAGATACTTCGGGAAAACTCTGCTTTAGCAAGGTATGAGAAAAATCCAACCCCCAAAAAGAGATTAATTGAAGCTCGTAAAATCACCCGTGAATTGGTGAAGAATAAGTTTACGTGTCTGTCGGAGTAAGCTCCCGCCATGAATAAAACTAGGACCCAAAAGGCGACCAGTACAACAAGGAACTTTGGGTACGTTAAATGTTGCGTCCCAGGAAAAACTATTTTTTGGGCATTTAAACCCTTAAATCTAATTTCATAACTCGCGTAAGCAGCCAAACCTATCGCAAGAAAATCAGGCAAGACTCTTAGGGCAAGTAATTGGAATCTTCTTCCTGAAAAATAAAAAAATAATCCCTTAGCCCAAGTACCATGCGTTTGAACTTTCACACTTCATTGTAGACTAAAACTATGCCCTTGATTAAAATGGATGCCTAGCAACTTGGGGCAAAACTAATTCACTTAATGAGCGCGCTTCGCCTAAGGAGTTCCACAAACTCTAGAGATACTCCGGGGCGATTTCAAGTATTTTGCTTGAATTTTGCGCCTACCCTTCTTTCAGTTTCTCGGATCCACATTTCCATGACAACTATGTCAAACCAAATTGGGGATTTCATTCGGCTCCAATTGAAGGGATGAATAAAATAGCGACCCCAAGCTTTTGGGAAGACACCGAGTGAGATACTTCGTGGATTTCTTAACTCCTCTGAATAGAATGACGAAAGAGCTCGATACCAGAGTCGAGTCGGTGGCGAGAATCCGCGTTTGGAGACATTCTCTAAAATCTTAGACATCGGTAAACCATCGGCAGCCCTTAGTTGAGACTTGAGCGGTAATCTCGATTGTTGCCAATTGCTCCTAAGAACCGTCTCCACTAATTCGAAATCTACCAGTGGATTACGTACTTCAATGGACTTACTCATAGAAATCTTATCCAGCTGAAGTAAACCATTTAATCTCAAGTAGTCATTAAGTATTTGATATCTTGCCAATATCCAAAAATCTTGAGAATTCTTGGATATTGGGATTGATCTGTCATTCAAAACTTGTAGATCCAAAATATCACGAAGTTTTTCGGAAAGAATTACCCTTTTTTTTGTTGATGGCGACAACTTGTAGAAATCTACAGATTCTCGACCCGAACTGAAATCTACATAATCGTGGGAAATTTGCGCTAAAGTAAAAAGATTTTCACGGATGACAGATAGCATCTGCGAAAGACTACCGAGCTTCGATTTCGAAAACGGATTTTGCAAGAGGCGCGCATAATTACGGAATCTAAAATCACCTAAGAGGGTCGAGGCTCTAACGTTTGCACGCTCGACAGCCTTGTTCAGCCACGCATATCCCATGAGTAATTCGTCACTTCCATGTCCCATAAGCAACACCTTTATGTTTTTTTCACGGGCAAAATCGAAAAGAGCTAGATAATTGATACTTGAAATGTCCCCAACGGGCTCATCCATGATTGAACAGACTTCCTTAAATGATCGAGCAGCCTCAATGGGGCTAATTCTTTTTATGTATGATTTGATACCAAGTTCTTTTGCCGACAGAGATGCTAAAAAAGTCTCATCATGTCTGGACTTGTCTGTGTATCCAATTGTAATGGCTTGCACTGTATTTCCATTAGAAATTGCAAGTTTAGCTACCAATTTGCTGTCGATGCCCCCGGAAAGCGCAATACCAACAGTTGCTTCTCCTTGACAGATTGTCTCCGAGATTTCCTTAAAATTCGATTTCAAGGCAGAAATTGGGTTTGGAAGAGATTCCTGATTAGAAGAAACGCTCCAGTACCTTGTTTGTTTCAAATTCATATCCGTCAAGGAAAAAGTAGTGAAAGAACCTGAAGCTATTCGATATATATCTTTGATTATCGTGTACGGGTCCAAGACAAAACCGAACTTTAAATACGACGGTACTTGACTCACATCAAGTGTCATGCTGGCAATTTTTGATTCAAGTAGTGGGACAACTTCACTAGAATAAAAGAATTCACCCTCATGCATGAACCAATAAAGTGGTTTTTCACCTAGTCTGTCAACAAACAATTTCAGTTCAAACGTTCTTTTGTCTAATATGGCTATTGCAAACATACCTCTAAGCTTAGAAACAAATTGATCACCATATATTTCGTATAAATATGGAATAACTTCGATATCGCAAGTTGTTTTCAACTTGATTCCTGAATCAACTAGCTCTTGCCTCAATTCAAGATAGTTGTAAATTTCCCCGTTCGCTGTGACGATAATATTCCTGTCATTATTGAAGAAAGGTTGCTTTCCATTCGCTATATCCACGATTGCGAGACGATTAAACCCGAGAAAGAAATTGTCTTCCCAAATCATTGAATTGGCGTCAGGCCCTCTATGTTGAAGTGCAACCCCAAGTAGTCTCATTTTTTCCAAAGTTTCCGAGCTCAGCGATTGACTAGTTGCTGTCCCATAAATTCCACACATAGCAGCATGATAGTATCAATTTATGCTAAATGCAGAAAAGGTGAAATCACAAGCACCAACTTCTGTAAATGTGGTTATGGCTTGCTATAACCGTGGCCCCATTACCAAACGTTTTTTTGATTCACTCAATAAAGCTAGACATAATGGTTTTGAATTTGCATTCGTGGTTACTAATGATGGATCGACAGACGAAACACATCTTGTGCTTGAGTCTCAGCCGTATCCGATGACAACTCACTACGGATCTGGAGATCTTTACTGGGCAAAATCAATGGCTATGGCGGAGAGCCTTATTGAGCAAGTTCCTGATGGAATTCTTTGGGTGAATGATGATTTAGTTGTCTATCCTGATGCCTTTGAGAAACTCTTGAATTCAATTCTTGCGTATCCAAACGCCATTTTAGTTGGACAAGTTGAAGATCTAGATTCAGGAAGATGTATCTATGGAGGTTATAGAAGAACCGGGAAGCACCCATTAGTTTTAGAGTTATTGCACGCTGAAAATTCTCATCAAGAAGCCGATACTTTTAATGGAAACTTTGTCTATATCCCGATAGAGATAAGGTTGGCAGTAGGAGCGATAGATTCTCATTTCGAACATGCTTACGCAGATTGTGACTACGGTTACAGGGCCCGCAAATTAGGTTATGCAATTCAGATTATTCCGGGATTTATTGGAGGGACAGATCAAAATCTTCCCAAGTGGCCGGATGGAAGAATACGAAAGATCAAACAGCTCATCGGAAAAAAATATAATCCGTTGTCGAGTCAGATTAGATTTTTTTTTCTTCATCGCACTCGATTTGGAATATTCAAAATCCCCATTTATCTTCTCCGACCATTTATTCGGATATTAATTTCCAATTCAGGCGAATCTAGAAAAACTAGCTAGTTTTGTTTAGATTTATTAGATATTTGCCTACCTGAAACAGAAATCTAAAATTACCAATCGTGTATCTTGAAATAAGGCGACGGGGATCCTGCAAGAGCCTGAAGAACCATTCCAAATACATGGCTTGCACTAACCTAGGTGCCTCCGGTTTCGCACCGGATACAAATTCAATAGCGGCTCCTAATGCTATGCAAGTTCTTCCGGTTGCCATATGTAAGTGGTGCGCAATGTAATCTTGTTTTGGAGAGCCAAGCCCCACCCAAACAAATTCTGACTTAGATTGAAGAATTTCAGACTCCCATCCTGGGTACTCTTTCTCAAAAGTATCTGCAAAATCAGGTACCAGGTAGCCTGTAAACTTAAACTTTGGATTGAATTCCTTGGTGTATACCAGCAGATGATTATAGATTTCTACACTTGGGACTATAAAGAAATGACCTTTAGTTCCGTCGTCTAGTCGGATTACTTCACGAAAAAAATCACTACCGCGAATATTGCGAAAATCGGGATTTCTGTTTCGTAAGACACCGGCTAGCGGACCACTATCGCATATGCTAATCCCAGAATTAAAAACATCATTAAGGTCCTCACGATCAAGTGCAGCAACAAGCGAAGAAGCGGCCAAGAAATGCAAGTGGTTTGGAAAATTTGATTTTTCGAGATTCAAAAGTGAATTTGAAATGTCTTTTAGAGTGGTCTTGCGCAATCTTATTTTATTGAAGTAGATGTCATCTAGCATCATACATATCCAAGCAATTGAGAACTCCAGAATGAAAATTGGCTGCCATTCTTTCCACAGTATAGTTGGCTGCTGACTCTCTGCAGCCAAAGACTAGTTGCTTCCGCAGCAAAGTATCGTCCAATAACTTTAAGCAACCTTGTACGAAAGAGTCTAAATCATTTTGTGTGACCATCGAATTTACTCCGTTTTCTAGGTAAGAAAACTCAGGAGCATGACGGTTCCATTTTGTAGTTACTATGGGTAGCTCCAATGCAAATGAGTCGACAGCTATTAATCCAACTCTGCCTGGATTGAGAATGGCTTTGCATACTCGGGAAAGAGATATTTTAACATTGTTATCTGCCTCTCCAATTAAATGTACTCTCTCTGGAAGGTTTCTTCTGATACTTGGCTCAAAGTCATCTTGGCTACAGATAATTAATGCAATACTGGGTTTGATTATCACAAGTTGATCAAAAGCATCAAGTAAGAAATTGATTCTTTTGTCTTTATCAAACGAACCGATATAGAGGAATATTTCATCATCTTTACATAATCCGAATCTTTCTAGAATCTGCGGAACCGTATCTTCGGAACTTTGAAGATTTGTATGCCTTAAGGCGTTCGTATCGACACTGTTATTCAATATTTGTATTCTTGCTAGGGGGAACCCCAAAGTGACTAGTGAGTGAGAGCACGATTCTGTATATGCCAAGAAGTAATCAGCATGAAAGAGAAGTTTCTGCTGTACGACATTCTCAATCTTGAATGTTTTTCTCGTCGTGATTTGTCCATGCCCCCAGAATGCAAATATTTTTGGCCTGCGCAAGAACAGTAGGTAATAGACTAAAATATTCTTGAGTCCATACTCGCAAATTACCAAGTCGGCACCTCTGTGCCGATTCATTTTCCGGTGGATATGTAATTCTCGGCCAAGGATTTTAATCCTCTTAATTCGCATCCTTATTACGCCGTCAGACATCTTGGATTCATGACGAAAGACCTTTTCTCGATCCTCGGAAACGACTATTTTATAATCTATATCATCCCAAGCCCCCAGAGAAATTAAGTTAAGAAAGAATGCCTCTCGATACTTTGGAATTCTAGTTTGATAGATATAGACATGAGTCTTCACTTAATGTAACCTCATTTTAATCTTAAATTCTTGGACTAGACTATTGTATGGTAAGAATCACAATTGGAAGAGGGTTCTAGTGAAAATTGCGATTATTCACAGCTACTATTCCAATCTTGATAAGTCAGGTGAGAATAATGTTGTTGACGCGCAAATTGAAGTCTTGCGAAATCGTGGACACGAATTGCAAGTTATTGCTTCGTCGTCACAGGGAAAGACTCAGGACTCACTTTATAAACTTCGGGCGGGATTAAATGTTATTGCAGGACTTGGCGATAATCCACAGGCGGCTCTAGACATATTCAACCCTGATGCAATAATCTCACATAATCTATTTCCAAATATAGGTATGGGTTGGCTTCGGAAGTTTGGGCATAAGACATATTCTTTCAAGCATAACTATAGAGACATCTGTGCGTCAGGGAATCTGTATAGAGATTCGAAAGTTTGCTTTTTATGCGTGGAAGGTACTGCTCTGAACGGAGTAATAAATAAATGCTACAAAGATTCCGCATTGATGTCGCTTCCGATCTCTCTCAGAAATTCATTAAAAATTGATTTTCGACCGGAGTTGAGTGAGCCTAAGAGATTTCTTGTACTTTCGAGCAAGATGAAGGAAATTTTGTTAAATACAGGAGTGCAAAGGGATAAATTTAAGATAATTCCTAATTTCATTCCTGATCCGTACGCTGGAGAATTTGAATTGAAAGCAAAGAACTCAAGATGGATAGCTTCTGGTCGATTAACGAGCGAGAAGGGGTTTAGTGAATTAATTGACATCTGGCCAAATGAATATGTATTGGATATTTATGGTGAAGGACCTTTGCTTGATGAGCTCAAGAAGAAGACTCAAGGCCGAGATGAAATTTCAATTCAGGGCGGCGTAAGCAGAAATGATTTGTCTAAATTGCTTCCCACCTACCATGGCGCGATATTGCCGAGTAGGTGGTTTGAACCAGGCCCACTCACAATACTTGAGTATTTGGCAGCAGGGCTGCCCGTTATCTCTGCGGGTGTCTGGTCAGAAGCCGCAGGGCTTGATATTTCGCAACATATAGAAACTGCGGGAGCCACTGAGGAAGCAAACTCCCAACAGTTATTGAGATTGATCGAGAATGTAGAGTCAAATTTGGAAGATTTTTCACTTACTCAGCGAGAAAAGTACCTAAAAAGCTTTACACCTGATCATTGGTATACACGTTTAATGGAAATACTTACAGACTAGCTATTCTACAATCCCATACGTTTAGCCTGGGAGTCAAAAGCGATAGATTGACTTCTCACTTCGTCAAAAGTTCCAGACGCTTCAATTCGTCCATTTTCCATGTAAAGCAATAAATCAAAATTCTTAATGGTGTTTAAACGGTGTGCGATGCTTATGACCGAAAGATGGGGTCCTAATAAATCGATAGATTCTGAAATAAGAAACTCTGATTCTGAATCCAGAGCACTTGTTGCTTCATCCAAAATTAGGATATCAGGCTTTTTATAAAGAACTCTAGCAAAACCAAGTCTCTGTTTTTGGCCTCCACTTAAATTTGAACCTTCTTCACTGAGAATTTCATAATGTCCTCTTGGTAGGGACTCTACCAAATCCGCCAAACCTGACATTCTAATACAATTCGCAACTAACAAATCATCTATCTCTGAAGGCAAAACTCCAAGCGCTATATTTTCTCTTATGGTTCTATTGAATATAGTAATTTGCTGTGGCATATAAGCCACAGGAGTTTCTGACGTCTTAGAAGATAATTTACCAGCAAATCGGATTTCACCCTTTGCGGGACGTAGTACACCTAAAAGTAAATCAATCAAAGTAGATTTTCCAGAACCCGAAGGTCCTACCACAGCGATTTTATGACCGCGCTGTAAGACAAGTTTTTCCACATACAGTTTCCACTCAGGATTACCCTCGTACTCGAACTCAAGCCCCTCAATTTCCAGCAGATTAGAGCTGTCTAAGGATGTGGCTATACCCCCCCTAAGACCTTCAGAAATTCTAGAATCTTCTAGCTCCGCAATTAGCGAAAAAGTTCTTCGGCTCAAAGCCTCGTTGGATCTTATATTTGAAAGAGACGCCTGTATTCGTAATATTGATGGAAGAATTCGAGATCCACTTGCAATAAAGAGGACAAAAAGTGTAAACGCATATTTAGGTTCCGTGAAGTTATAGAGAAAGAACAGAATCCCTCCCGCACCCAAATAGAAAGACACCTCAAAGACATATTTTGGAACAACATTTAACACTTGCCCCTTAGACGCCGAGTCACTTTCTGAAATTCTGGTCTCCTTAAATTCGTCAAGAAAATAGTCAATTTTACCTAAAACAATTAACTCGCGATACGCAGATATCATGTTCATAATGTGAGAATTTCCGAGCAGTATGGAGTTTATTCTTTTATTTGCATTCTTGAATTGCCTTTCACCAACAATTCTATGGAGTAGAGTGAGTGAAAATCCAAAAACCAAGATATTTAGTAGACATAGAATCCAGTTGGAGTAGAACATCACTGCAAAAAGAGAGGTAAGCAGCAACATTTCTGAAACAAGAATAATGATTGATCCTAGGATCTCGTTGATTGCTGAAGTCACTCCTTGACTAAGAGAGTAAGCCGAAT
>JBILBC010000105.1:0-3451 GCA_044353885.1 Candidatus Planktophila sp.
CGTGATGGAGCAAAACCTGTGGCGCCTTCTCTTCTCTATGAAAAGGTCCAGGAGGTCGCAAGTGCTGTGGGCACAGTGCTTTCAGCACCTATTGCTCCAGAAAGTAGTGAGCGTAATCCTGCAAAAGATATTGAAATAACTGCGCAGTGGCCGCGTGATCCACTCGGTGATCGCCGCGCAGACTTTGATCGCACGCTGGCTTTGGTGGAATCTGCAGCGCCCATCAACCTTGAAGATTCAGTCGATGGCGCACTACGCGACTTTGCAGATGATGCCCGCGCCATCATCGCTGAATTTAATGAATACAAGGCAGGAGCCTTTGATGTGGCACTCCCTCCTCGCCTTTCCACATCATCGTTGATTGCACTGCATGAAGATCCAGCAGAGCTTGCGCGCACTATTCGCCGTCCGATGCCACGGGCTATGGATGAGTACTCACATCGTGGAACTGCATTTCACTCATGGATTGAGAACCACTTCAATGCAAAGACTCTCTTTGATGATGAAGATTTTGATCTCTTGACTGCGCTGGAGGAAGATCAAAAGCTTGAAGACCTAAAAGCTAAGTGGCTTGCATCCAGTTGGGCGCAACTTCAACCACATGCCGTCGAAGTTCCTTTTGAGACAGTAATTGCTGGAATCCTTGTTCGAGGGCGCATCGATGCTGTCTATAAAACAGATTCAGGCTTTGAAGTGGTGGATTGGAAGACAGGTTCTAAGGTTTTGGGTGAATCATCTGCCGTGCAGCTGGCCGTTTATCGCTTGGCGTGGGCGAAGTTGCAGGGAATTTCAGTAGACCAAGTCACTGCGGCATTTCATTACGTGCCCACAAATACAACAGATCGACGAGCAAACCTCTTATCTGAAGGTCAACTCATCGATCTGTTGAGTGTGAAGTAGTTACTTCTTTAGATCAAAGCGATCGAGATTCATTACCTTGGTCCACGCAGCAACGAAATCCTTGATGAATTTCTTCTCAGCATCGTTACTTGCATAGACCTCAGCAAGGGCGCGTAATTCAGAGTTTGAACCAATGACTAGATCAGCACGGGTTGCACTCCACTTAACTTTTCCGCTCTTGCGATCATGTGCTTCAAAGAGGTTGCTATCACCTGACTTGGGAGCCCATTGGTATTTGATATCAAGGATATTGATGAAGAAATCAGTACTTAGAGTTTCTTTCTTATGGGTTAAGACACCTGTCTTTGAACCATCGTGATTAGCGCCAAGTACGCGCATTCCACCAAGAAGGACTGTGACTTCAGGAGCAGTGAGCCCCAGGAGTGCTGCGCGATCAATGAGAAGCTCTTCAGCGCTCAGTGATTGTCCGGCACCTAGATAGTTACGGAATCCATCTGCAGTTGGTTCAAGAACGGCGAAAGATGCAACATCGGTCTGCTCTTGCGTTGCATCTGTGCGACCTGGCGTGAAGGGCACCTTGATGTTAAAGCCTGCATTATCAATAGCCTTTTCGATTGCAGCAACTCCAGCAAGAACGATGAGATCTGCAAGTGAGATCTTCTTCTTAGCTCGCTTATTAAATGTTGTCTGAATCTTCTCAAGAATTTTTAGAACCTTTGCAAGTTCCTTAGGATTATTGACAGCCCAACTGCGTTGTGGTTCAAGGCGAATACGAGCTCCATTTGCACCACCGCGCTTATCTGTTGCTCGGAAGGATGCAGCAGATGCCCATGCAGTAGTAACAAGCTGAGAGATGGTCAGATCACTCTTGAGAATCTTCTTCTTCAGTGACTCTGCATCTGCCTTTGAGATTGTTGATTTTGGAGCTGCTGGAAGTGGGTCTTGCCAAATCAACTGCTCTTTAGGAACAAGAGGTCCTAAGTAACGTGCGATTGGTCCCATATCGCGGTGGGTGAGTTTGAACCACGCACGTGCAAAGGCATCGGCAAAGGCATCAAGATCTTGGGCAAAGTGACGCGAGACCTTTTCATATGCAGGATCCATGCGCATTGCAAGATCTGTTGTGAACATAACGGGAGCATGTGTGACGCCCTTGAGGTGTGCATCAGGAACAGCCTTTGCTGCAGATTCATCAGTTGGAATCCATTGCGTTGCACCTGCTGGTGACTTTGTCTGCTTCCACTCATACTTAAAGAGAGTCTTAAAGTAGGTGTTATCCCACTTTGTTGGAGTCGGAGTCCAAGCACCTTCAAGGCCGCTAGAGATAGTTTCTGCGCCATTGCCCTTGCCATTGCTGTTCTTCCAGCCTAGGCCCATCTCCTCTATTGGAGCACCTTCTGGTTCTGCGCCAACATACTTTCCAGGATCTGCAGCTCCATGTGCTTTGCCGAATGTGTGACCACCTGCAATGAGTGCGACTGTTTCTTCATCATTCATCGCCATGCGAGCAAATGTTTCGCGGATATCTTTTGCAGAAGCCAATACATCTGGATTTCCATCCGGACCTTCAGGGTTTACATAGATCAAACCCATTTGTACTGCAGCAAGTGGATTTTCAAGTTCACGATCTCCGCTATAGCGCTCGTTGGTAAGCCACTCTTGCTCTTTACCCCAATAAGTCTCATCTGGTTCCCAGACATCTGCACGTCCTCCACCAAAACCAAAAGTCTTTAGCCCCATAGAATCAAGTGCGCAGTTACCTGTAAGGATCATGAGATCTGCCCATGACAAACTTTTTCCATACTTCTGTTTAATCGGCCATAAAAGTCTGCGTGCTTTATCAAGGTTGACGTTATCGGGCCAGCTATTAAGAGGTGCAAAGCGTTGCATTCCTGCACCAGCACCGCCGCGACCATCGTATGTGCGATAGGTGCCTGCGCTATGCCAAGCCATGCGGATAAAGAATGGACCGTAATGTCCATAATCTGCTGGCCACCACTCTTGTGATGTCGTCATCAGCTTTTCAATATCTTTCTGCACAGATTTGATATTGAGTTTCTTAAATTCTGCTGCGTAATCAAAGTCTTTATCCATTGGATCTGATGCCGTTGTGTGGCTACGTAAGACTGTGAGGTCTAAGTGGTTTGGCCACCAATCAGTGTTGTAGGTGCCCTCTTTATTGAGCTTGCTACCTGTATATGGACACTGGGCTGCTGAAGTCTTTGATTCTGTAGTCATGCCCTAAGGCTAATGAATTTGGGGAAAATTGCTAACCGAAGATTTCAATACCGATAGGCAGGTGGTCACTCACCTCTGTGGGGGCGAAATTTCTCACGGAAAATTCACCAAAGGCGAGATCGGGTGAGAGGAGGTAATCGAATTGAATCTTGGCTCCCCAGCTTGGGTATGTGTTCTGGGTAACGAGTGATTTCCACTTGGAGGCCACAATGGGCAGATTTTTTGGCAAGTTGAGATCGCCAAGGACAATCGCACGCGTTCCCGTCGATTCTGCAATTTCAAGTGCCCACTTCTTCACACGTCGCAGTTGGGCAAGATTAAATCCAGGAACGAATGAGAGATGGGTATTGAC
>JBILBC010000004.1:0-36118 GCA_044353885.1 Candidatus Planktophila sp.
TCAGATTCAGCGGAGGAACGACCAGTGCGTTCAGGTTCTGCAGACGATGTTGCAATTCTTCTTAACTACGCTCGTCGCGTTGTTATCGTTCCTGGCTTTGGTCTTGCTGTTGCACAAGCACAACACACAGTGCGCGAACTCGCTGATTTGATGCTCTCTAAGGGCATTGATGTTGCATATGGAATTCACCCAGTCGCAGGACGTATGCCAGGACATATGAACGTACTTCTTGCGGAAGCAAATGTTCCTTACGATCAATTAGCTGAGATGGATGAAGTCAACCCAACATTTGGTCAGACAGATGTTGCCATTGTTATCGGTGCAAACGATGTTGTGAACCCTGCAGCGCAGACAACACCTGGATGTCCTATCTATGGAATGCCAATTCTTGAAGTCAATCACGCAAGCAACATCATCTTCTTAAAGCGCTCAATGCGCCCAGGATTTGCTGGTATCGAAAATGAATTACTTTATGATCCAAAGACAATGCTTCTCTTTGGTGATGCAAAGGCATCACTGACAAAGGTTGTCTCTGCGCTAAAAGCTCTTTAACTATCCCTCTTGAAGGTCAGTGGGAGCGTTATGCACATCAAGGATGTCGCCAGATAACTTATCTGTGCGATGCAGTGGCTTCTTCGCATCTTCTTTATAGATCGCAGGGATAGATCCAAGTAGACCTTTTTGGAAATCTTCAAATGCTTGCATCACTTCTGCCTTGGTATTCATGACAAATGGACCCATCCATGCAACAGGCTCTTTGATCGGTGCTCCACCGAGGATGAAAAGTTCTAGGTTTGGTGAACGTGATTCTTGCTGGTTTGCAGCGCGCACAACAATTGAATCTCCTTCACCAAAGACAGTCAGTTGACCCATTGATACAGGACGCTGCTCATCTCCGACAAAACCATGTCCTGACATTGTGTATACAAGTGCGTTGTAATCCTTACGCCATGGAAGGCGAAGCTCTGCACCGGGTGCCACAGTCGCGTGAATCAATGTGATTGGTGTCTGTGTTGTTCCAGGGCCGACATGTCCATCGAGTTCGCCAGCAATAATGCGAATCAGTGATCCACCATCAGAAGATGAAATAAGTGCAACGTCATTGGCGCGCACATCCTGATAAGCAGGAGGGGACCATTTCTTTGCCGCAGGAAGGTTGACCCATAATTGGAATCCATGGAATAGACCGCCAGACATCACAAGGTGTTCTGGGGGAGTTTCAATATGAAGAATTCCTCCGCCGGCAGTCATCCATTGAGTATCGCCATCAGTGATTGTTCCACCGCCACCATTTGAATCTTTGTGATCGAAGATGCCATCAATAATGTATGTAACAGTCTCAAAACCGCGGTGTGGGTGCCATGGAGTTCCTTTTGGTTCACCTGGTGCATATTCGACTTCACCCATTTGATCCAAGTGAATAAATGGATCAAGCTCTGCTAAATCAACACCGGCAAATGCGCGACGAACCGGAAAGCCTTCACCTTCGAAACCTTGCGGAGCAGTTGTAATGCTCTTAACGCGTCGTGCACGCAGGGCTGTTACATCGCTGATGCGCGGGAGGATGGTGATATCACTGACGGTTACTGCTGGCATTTGTGGCTCCTTTGACTTGGCTCAAATCTAGTTGAACTTTCAACTAGTCGCAACTTGTAAGACTTCTCATCACAAGTGCGCTCATTTACCTGACGAATTCTACGAATTCCAAAGGCTGAGTAGAATGACGGCGTGAACAAGCACGCGCCCAAGTTAAATAAGGTAATTCTGTATTACATCTTTACCCCAATCACCGATCCTGACGCTGTGCTGCTCTGGCAGCAAAATCTCTGCCAATCCCTAAATCTCAAGGGGCGCATCCTGATTTCTAAGCATGGAATTAATGGAACCGTTGGCGGCGAGATGGCTGATGTGAAGAAGTATGTGCGCGAAACTCGCCGTTACCCAGGCTTTAAGAAGATTACATTTAAATGGTCAGATGGAACAGGAAACGAATTTCCTCGCCTTCGAGTTGTCGTAAAGGATGAACTCGTAGCTTTTGGTAGTCCAGGTGAAATTGAAGTCGATGAAAATGGCGTTATCGGTGGTGGCGTGCATCTACGACCAGAACAGGTGGAAGAGCTCGTTAAAGAGCGCGGAGATGAAGTCGTCTTCTTTGATGGTCGCAATGCATACGAGGCGAAGATCGGTAAGTTTAAGAACGCAATAGTTCCTGACGTTGATTCTTCGCGCGATTTCATCCGCGAAATCGAGAGCGGTAAATATGATCACATTAAGGATAAGCCAGTCGTTACTTATTGCACTGGTGGAATTCGCTGCGAGATTTTATCTGCTGTCATGAAAAAGCGTGGATTCAACGAGGTCTATCAAATCGATGGCGGCATAGTGAAATATGGCGAACGTTTTGGAGACGGAGCATCATGGGAAGGCTCGCTCTATATCTTTGACGATCGCATGGCTATGGATTTCTCTGACAAGGCAAAGGTTATTGGTGAGTGTGACAAGTGCAGCGCTCCAACAAGAGATTTCCGTAATTGCAACACCGCTTCATGCCACCAGTTGATTCTTCTCTGTGACTCATGTGCTTCCCTTCCTTCAAACTTGAGCTGCACACATGATCAATCGCGCACACACGATTCTGAGCTCGTCGGCTAACCTCACATGATTTGGTGGCCCACAGAGATTCCAACTCTGCAATATGGTCTTGTGACTCTTCGCCCAAGTGAAGAAAAAGATATCGACTCAATATTCAACGCATGCCAAGATCCGCTCATCCCTGCATTCACTACAGTTCCTGCGGCATACACAATCGATCATGCAATTGATTTCGTGAGATCTGACCCATTTAGCTTTGCCGAACGTCGAGAATTTCGTTTTGTCATTGATTATGGCAATGGCGATGATGTGAAATTTGCTGGAGTCATCTCTCTACACACTATCAACATCAAGAATCACACTGCAGAGATTGGTTACTGGTTGGAAAAGTCGATGCGTGGCAAAGGCATTGGAACTATCGCAGCAAAGATGATTACTGATTATGGATTTAGAACTCTTGGATTTCGCCGTATTGATGGCTTGGCTGATGTCGACAACACGCCTTCACAGAAACTTCTCACAAGTGCGGGCTACCAAAAAGAAGGAATATTGCGCAACAAGGTCACACGTGATGATGGTCGGCAGATTGATATGGCACTCTTTGCAACGACCGATATCACCTGGAAACCGCTAGAAAACTAGTAGTGGCCATCTAGCAATATTTGAGAGGAGCGCGATGGAGTCTCTTGCACTCGTTGCCTCTCTCATGATCGGCAACATTCTCTTCTCAGGTCCATTTGCACTTTTTTTAACGCTGCCAAGAATTCGTGCCATCAGCCCCGGTATTCCATTTCTCATTTTCCGACGTCTGGCCATGGCAACCGCATCCTTTACCGGAATCTTCTTAAGCGTCATCTTTCTCTATATCGATCTTCCATTGACCGTTACGGCGTTATCGCTGCTCTGCATCGGGACACATTTGTGGGCCGCAGATCGCGAGTATGGAAAGTTCATTTCATCAAGGCTTCGTCGCAATGGTTAACGCCCGCAGAAAGTTGATTAGTGTTGTTGCAGTTGCAACGCTTTTCTTGCCCCTTATCTCAGCTCCAATCAGCGCAGCAGATAATCCTCCTCGTAAAATTATGACGGGCTGGGTTCCGTATTACTCAATGAAGACTGCACTACCGGATGTGCTCAATAACATCGACCTCATTAAAGAAGTAATGCCATTTTGGTACACACTTAAATTCGACGGCAAGGCAAAGGCAGCTGTAGTCACAGATCTTTATGCACCAGCTAATCCCAGTGTTCCAATCTCTGAGCCGCTGAATGCGATGCGCAATGCGGGATTATCTATCATTCCTACCATTACCGATGGAACAAGCAAATTAGTCCTTGCAGGATTGTTGAAGAACTCAACCTCGCGCACACAAGTTGTCACAGCAATTATGAACTTAGTGCGCACTAACAATTATGATGGCATCGATATTGACTTTGAAGGATTCGCCTTTGTCGATGGAAATACAACGTGGACAAGCACAGCGCCATCCTGGGTTGCCTTTATCAAGGAGTTAAGTATTGCGCTGCGCGCAGAGAAGAAGCTCCTCTCCGTATCTACCCCCTATGTGCTTAACCCAAATGAGGCGCAGAAGGGTTATTTTGTTTATGCATGGGCAGCGATTGCATCATCTATCGATAAGTTGCGAATCATGACTTATGACTATTCGGTCTCAAAAGTAGGTCCAATCGGACCAATAACGTGGACAGAGCGAACCGTTCAATATGCAGTGTCGATTATGCCGGCATCGAAAGTTTTTGTGGGAGTACCCGGTTATGGTCGAGATTGGGTAACAGCTGTATCTGGTATTTGCCCAGCTAATGTTGTGAATTCAGTTAAGCCTGGTGCAAAGGCTGCAACCTTTGTAATGCGTGATGCCGTTGCACTTGCTGCAACATATGGAACGGTTCCACGGTTTGACGAGAAATTTGGTGAGATGACCTTCTCCTATCAAAAGGTCTATAACGGAACTACTGCAACTGGCTTAGCAACTTCGTGTACCGCTTCGCGCACAGCTTGGTATCAAGATGCCCGCGGGTGGGCTTTACGTGCAGCACTTGTTACGAAATACCGCATTGGTGGAATCACGGCATGGACCTTCGGAATGGAAGAGCCTCTTGCGATGGAATCAATTCGCCAAGTAGCAAAAGAGATTGCACCAGATCAAGTTGCCGTGACAGCTTCCATCGATAATCCAACAATTGATTATGGAAATCCGTTAACGGTTACTGCGACATTTACGATTAAAGATAAGTCACCAGTAGCTGGTGTGCCAGTACGTATAGAAGGAAAGTCTGCTGGTGATAGTAATTGGCGTACCTTAGCCACCGTTACAACGGGAATTGATGGCAAGATTGAAAAGGCCGTCTTGGTTGGAAAGTCCACAGCGGTGCGTGTTTACTCAGATGCAACGTGGGAGCGTACGGAAGGTTTAAGTTCTGAGTTCCCAATAACAGTTAATCGCCTCTTGGTTATCACTGCACCGGGAACTGTGAAATCTGCTTCCCCTGCAATCATCACTGGCAATATTCGCCCTCGCATTGCAGGTGCATCCGTTCAACTAGAGAAGTTGGTTGGAAAGGATTGGAAGCCACTAGATGTACCAGTTCTGACGGATGCACAGGGAAACTTCTCACTGAATCTTTCCGCTCAATCACGAGGCGTGCACTCTTTCCGTATCTCAGTCGCTGCAGATTCACTCTGGAGCGCAGTTTCAAGCCCTATCTTTAATATCATTGTCCGGTGATGGTAAAGACCGCAGATAAGATCGAAGAAGAGATTCGTGCGATCTTTTCTAGTGATACACCCTGGGTCACAGTCGTCTGGGATGACCCAGTAAACCTGCAGACATATGTTGTGTATGTCTTTATGGAACTCTTCGGTTATCCCAAAGCCCGTGCAACAGAGTTGATGTTGCAGGTGCATAACGAGGGCAAGGCAATCGTCTCAACAGGTAGCCGAGAAGAGATGGAACATGATGTGGCCCGTCTTCATGAGTATGGCCTGTGGGCGACAATTCAACGTGGCGATCAGCTATGACAGCCACTGAAGGATTCAAGCGCCATGGTGATCACTCCTATCTTGCTAACTTTGCTGAAAGTGAGAAAGAGGTTCTTCTCAATCTCTGCGAACAAATTATTGAACTTCTGGCCGAGCGCCAAGATCATGGCCATGAAGACCCGTTAGCGGCAATGGTTGGAATTACCTCTCATGATTCACCACCTGAAGATGAGGTCCTGCACCGGCTTCTGCCCAATGCATATACAGATGAGGTTGATGCATCAGAATTTCGTAGATATACGGAATCAACACTGCGTCAAAAAAAGCAGGCACATGCAATCTCTATGCGCATTCATCTGAAGTCATCAGATGATGGAACCATCGATTTAGATCACGACAACGCGAATGCATGGCTGGGTGGGATTAACGACATACGTCTAGCTCTGGGTGTGAGATTAAAAGTTGAGAACAATTCGCATGAGGCGCTCGAGCTCTTAACTGCCGATGATCCGCTGCGTGGTGTTTATGCTGTTTATACCTGGCTCGGCTGGCTTCAAGAGACTCTACTTTCGGCACTTATCGATGATGCAGATGAAGATGAGGAATCTCAGCTCGGTAGTTCGTAAGTAATCTTTGTGTAAGATTGCGCCATGTCACTCGAGATATCACAAGCTTTTGCTGATGCAATTCTCGAGCAATCACGCACCGAATACCCTGATGAATGCTGTGGCGTCATCCTTGGTCCAGTAGGTTCAGGCAAGGCTCTTCGTCACAAACCAATGCTCAATGCAGCACACTCACCAACTTTTTATGAATTTGATTCCAAAGATCTTCTGGCTCTCTACCGAGAAGCTGACGACAACGATGAAGAGATTGTCGTGATTTATCACTCTCATACCGAAACTGAGGCATATCCATCCCGCACAGATATCGCCTATGCGGGCGAACCGGGTGCGCACTATGTCTTGGTCTCTACACGCAAAGAGATTGCACCTGCAACAGAGTTCCGCTCATTTCGCATCGTCGATGGCGTCGTGACCGAAGAGCCCGTCACATTTACTGGCTAAGCACTTCGATTAGAGTTCGGGGCGTTTTTTCGACATAATTAAGCCATGTCAATCGAAGTTCGTATCCCAACAATTCTGCGCCCATTTACAAAGGACCAGAAGTCAGTTGAAGCAGCTGGTGCAACGCTATCTGCATTAATTACAGATCTCGATGCCAACTATGCAGGACTTGGTGAGCGCCTTCTCGAAAATGGTGCGCTTCGCCGTTTCATCAATGTCTATGTCAATGATGAAGATGTTCGCTTCCTTGGTGGACTTGATGCACAACTCAAAGATGGCGATTCAATAACAATTTTGCCTGCTGTCGCTGGCGGCTAACTTTGGCACGTTACGACTCGCTCGAATCATCTGTAGGTAATACACCACTTATCGGTCTACCTCGTCTTTCACCTGCACCGAATGTCCGCTTGTGGGCAAAGATGGAAGATCGTAATCCGACAGGTTCGATTAAAGATCGCACAGCGCTCTCCATGATTGAAGCAGCCGAACGCGATGGACTTCTTAAACCTGGTTCAACCATTCTGGAACCAACAAGTGGAAATACCGGAATTTCACTTGCGATGGCTTCAAAGGTGCGTGGATACAAACTCATCTGTGTGATGCCTGAAAACACAAGCCCAGAACGCCGCCAACTTCTTGAGATGTGGGGCGCACAAATAATTTCTTCACCTGCTGCAGGTGGCTCTAATGAAGCGGTGCGTGTAGCAAAAGAGATTGCTGCCAAGAATCCAGATTATGTTTTTCTCTATCAGTATGGCAACCCTGCAAATACTGAGGCTCATTACAAGAACACAGGGCCCGAGATCTTTACAGATCTTCCGACAATCACACACTTTGTTGCAGGTCTTGGAACCACTGGAACTTTGATGGGTGCAGGTCGTTACCTACGTGAGAAGAACCCAGATATTCAGATCATTGCTGCAGAGCCTCGCTATGGTGAGCTCGTCTATGGACTGCGCAATATCGATGAAGGCTTTGTTCCAGAACTTTATGATGCAACAGTATTGACGCGACGTTTCTCTGTTGGCGCCGAAGATTCCGTGAAGCGAGTCCGCGAACTGCTTGAAGTAGAAGGAATATTTGCTGGTATCTCAACGGGTGCAATTCTCCATGCAGCTATTGCAATGGGTAATGAAGCGCTGCGCGATGGCCGCGATGCAGATATTGCATTTATCGTCTGCGATGCGGGCTGGAAATACTTATCTACAGGCATTTATGGCTCACAGATTGCTGAAGCAACGCAAGGGCTCGACGGCACTCTTTGGGCTTAAAGCCTTCTCACGGTTAGACTTGCGGCATGAGTAACGCGCCAATCGGTATCTTCGATTCTGGCGTTGGTGGATTAACCGTTGCTCGCGCAATTCTGGATCAACTTCCTAATGAATCAACTCTCTATATCGGCGACACAGCGCGTGGACCATATGGCCCTCGTTCACTTGCTGAGGTTCGCGACTTTTCACTTGAGACTCTGGACTTCCTCGTAGACCAAGGCGTGAAAGCACTTGTGATTGCATGTAACACAGCAAGTGCTGCAATGTTGCGTGATGCGCGTGAACGTTATTCAGTCCCTGTAATCGAAGTGATTCAACCTGCAGTGCGACGAGCTGTTGCTGCAACTCGCACAGGCAAAGTGGGCGTGATTGGTACGAGAGCAACTATTGATTCAAAGGCTTATCTCGATGCATTTGCTGCAGCCCCACAATTGAAGATTTTATCTATCGCTTGCCCACTTTTCGTCGAATATGTTGAACGCGGTGAAACGTCGGGCGATGCCATCACAAAAGTCGCCCGAGAGTATTTGCAGCCGATGATTGATGCTGAAGTAGATACGCTGGTTCTTGGCTGCACCCACTACCCACTACTTACTGGTGTTATTTCATATGTGATGGGCAACGATGTATCACTAGTCTCAAGCGCAGAAGAGACTGCAAAAGACCTCTACCGAGTTCTTGTTGAAAATTCTTTACTGCGCGAGCCTTCTTCTACAACAGCCTCACATAAGTTCCTTGCAACAGGTGATTCCAAGGCATTTGAAGTACTTGCACGACGATTCTTGGGGCCTGAAGTGGGTTCTGTGCAACACCAAGTTCTCTAATCACAATACGTTAAGAAAATGGGGCAAGAAATGGCACGCAACGACGGACGCACAGTAGATCAGCTTCGCGATATCAAAATCACTCGCGGTTGGCTTGATCATGCCGAAGGGTCTGTGCTTGTTGAATTTGGCAAGACTCGCGTTCTCTGCGTTGCATCATTTACTCCTGGTGTTCCTCGTTGGTTGAAGGATTCTGGCACCGGATGGGTCACATCTGAATATGCGATGTTGCCACGTGCAACACACACACGTTCTGATCGTGAAAGTGTTAAGGGAAAACTTGGGGGACGCACACAAGAGATTTCACGTCTTGTTGGCCGATCACTTCGTGGCATTGTTGATATGAAGGAACTTGGCGAAAACACAATCGTTATCGACTGTGATGTTCTACAAGCAGACGGCGGAACGCGCACAGCGGCAATTACAGGTGCATATGTTGCACTTGCAGATGCAATTTCATGGGCTCAGGAGCAGGGACATATCAAGGCAAGTGCAAAGCCACTTGCAGATTCAGTTGCAGCAATCAGCGTTGGCATCATTGATGGAGTACCAATGCTCGATCTTTGCTACGAAGAAGATGTTCGTGCGCAAACTGATATGAACGTTGTCTGTTCTGGTGATGGTCGCTTCATTGAAGTTCAAGGAACTGCAGAAGGTGCACCTTTTGATCGCGCACTGCTAGATTCATTGCTCGACCTTGCTGTTGCTGGGTGTGCAACTCTGACCAATATGCAGAAGCAAGCTCTCTCCAAGTAAATGTCTCATAAGCTCTTACTTGCAACGCGCAACAAAGGAAAGATTGAAGAGTTTCGTCGCATCCTTGATGCTGTGGCACCTGGAGAGATTGATCTGGTTGGGTTAGATCAATTCCCAGAACTCCACGATGTGGTTGAAGATGGCACAACCTTTCAAGAGAATGCGCTCAAGAAAGCTCGCGAAATGTCACTTGCAACAGGAATTGCCGCGATTTCAGATGACAGCGGACTCTGTGTCGATGCACTAAACGGAGATCCTGGGATATTTTCTGCTCGCTGGGCAGGTAGCCATGGAGATGACGCAGCTAATACTGCAAAAGTTCTGCAACAACTTGCAGATGTTCCTGATGAAAAGCGAAGTGCTCACTTCACCTGTGTTGCAGCGCTCTATCTGCCTGACGGTAGAAGCCACTGCGAAGAAGCTCACTTTGATGGATGGATTCTTCGTTCGCCAATCGGAGACCAAGGATTCGGCTATGACCCCATCTTCCGCCCCGATGGTTTACAGCTCTCCAGCGCACAAATGAGCGCGAATGAGAAGGATGCGATTAGCCATCGAGGAAAATCACTCCGTGCAATAGCTCCTCATGTGATCACTTTGCTCAAAACCCTAGGTTAAACTTTCACCTATATTCCATCGTTCGACCCGCATAAGCATTCCAGGCGTCACCCAACTCAAGGAGATATACCGTGGCAGTAAAGAAGAAGTCAGCAGCTAAGAAAGCTGCACCTAAGAAGAGCGCAAAGAAGTCAACAGCGAAGAAGACAACCGCTAAGAAGTCTGTTGCGAAGAAGAAGACAACAAAGAAGGTTGTTAAGAAGGCCGTAGCCAAGAAGACAACTGCAAAGAAGTCTGCTGCGAAGAAGAAGACTGTAAAGAAGGCTGCACCTAGAAAAGCCGCTAAGAAGTCTCCTGCGAAGAAGTCTTCAGCTTCTAGAGTTGTAGTGCCACCAGTTCCAGCAACTGGTTCTGCGCGAGTTAATGTCTCAACTACTCCTGCTGCTCCAAAGTCAGCAGCGAAGTCATCAGCGCCATCGGCAGCTCCTCGTCAAGGCTCATCAAGCAAGACTCTTCTTGCAGTGCTTGTCGGTGTAGTACTTCTTGGTGCGATTGTTATCTCTAACTCAAGCAAAGATAACGATGATGCAACACCTACTGCAGAGCCAACAATGTCAGAATCAGCAGAACCAACTGCAACTGAAGAAGCAGCACCTGAAACACCAGCTGCTACAGATGCTGCAACAACAGGCGAGGCACCAACTCGCTTCATCGGAAATTGGAAAGATAGCTCAAAGGCCGTCATGGTCATTACATGGAAGGCACCAGCCGGAGATGTAACAGGATACAAAGTAGAGACTCGCTCTAACCAAGGCGAATGGAGCGTTGTATCTGAAGTTTCAGGAACAACATATGCAGCTGAGTTTGCAAAGAAGTCTGAAGATGGTTCAACATCATTCCGTGTCAGTGCAGTTTATGCTGATGGATCACTCGGTGTTGCGAAGGCCTTCGGATTCGCTGGTCAGTTCGAATAAATAGTTAAGAAAAAAACCCCGTCCATTAAGTGGACGGGGTTTTTCTTTGCGCATTTAATCTAAATGTTTAACAATTTCTGCAACATAGACATTTACTCCAGTGGGAACTAAGTGCACGCCATCGGGTGCAAAGTATTCGGGGTGTCCTTCTGAAATCGAGTTCCAATCAACAACTATGACCTTGGCATATTGAGAAGCCACTTCTGCAATAAGTGCGTTGTTGTCTTCTCGCCATGGGCGAGGAACAGCTGTGTTAACAACGATTATTCGAGGTTGATCTTTAACAGCTTCAAAGATCGCCACTGTCTGCTCGCGGGTCAGAGCATTGTTATTTCCTAAGTTAAAGATCACTGGAACATCGGCTGCCTCATCCTTATCTTGCAACATCACCGAGAGCAGCTCTGGTGCCTGTCTTCCAATGCGGGCATTCATGATTGAGATGGGATGTGATTGGCCCAACGTTGAACGTATTCCTAAAATGACAGAGTCTCCTGTAACCCAGAGGCCATCTGTGACTACTTCAGTTACGGGAGCAGGTGTGGAGGTGAGAGAGTCTTCAAGCTTTTGACGTTGATCATTTGCAATTCCGATAGCACGAACGCTGATAACAGTAGCGAGAACCAGAACAATCACGGTAACGACAGAGAAGGTGCGAGTCTGTTGAGAACGCTCCTTCTTCGTGCGGTACTTCAAACCTTTCCACCAATACTGGATGACGCCGCGTCGTATGGGTAGCTCCACATATCGCAGGGAGATATCGCTCAGAGCAAGGACGATAAGAATGCGCAGCGAATAGAGAGCCCATTCCTTGCCTGCAAGATCAACACTTGGCCGAGTAACTTGGAAAATTACCCAGTGCCATAAATAGATGGCATATGAACGTTCGCCAATCCAGAGAAATACTGGATTTTGCAGAACAGGTGCAAAGCGCGATGCGGGGTGGACGACAGACATGATGATTGCAGCTCCACAGAGCCCAGCAAGTGGAAATGCGATCTTATAGAGAGTTGGTTGATTCTCATCGATTAGTAGAAATGCAGCAAGGATTCCAACAAATCCAAGGAATCCAACGCCATCAATAAAGTCTTGTGCCTTCTTTGACACTTGGGTTGTGAAGTTTTGAGGGATCCAGCTAACAGCCAAAGCCGCACCCAAAAATAGTCCGATGCTATGTGTATCAGTTCCGAAGTAGACGTGGCTGACTTTTGAGGCATTTGATGCATCGAGTGAGACAGAGACAAGAAGCAGAGTAATTCCAGAGGCCGCTGCAATGGCAAGAGAAGCCAATGGAATATGTTTCTTACCGAATCGCTTGAGAATAAAGTAGAGAATCAAAGGCCAAACGAAATAGAACTGCGCTTCAACTGCCAGAGACCATGTGTGCTGAAGAAGTGGGGGCCTGCCGATGGCTTCAAAGTAATCCTGCTGACGAGCAACCAGCCACCAATTCATTGTGCCGGTTAACGAGAATGGAGTATCTATCAGTAGACGTTTAATCGTGTCAGGGGCCCAAATTCCGATTGCGATTGTTGTCGAGACCAACATGAAGACAAGCGCCGGCAAGAGGCGACGAGCACGAGCGATATAGAAACCTCGAAGGTCCAAGCCACCGCTTTGTGCAATGGAATCAAGGAGAAGGCGAGTGATGACATAACCGGAGATCACAAAGAAGAGATCAACCCCGAGAAAACCACCTGGAATCCAAGTAAAACCAAGGTGATAAAACATCACTGCGATGACAGCGACTGCGCGCAGCCCATCTATTGCAGGTATGTATTGGATACCGCGATTGGCAGCCATCAGAATTACTTACGCTTTGCTGATTTTTTCTTAGGAGCTGTTTTCTTAGCAGGCGCCTTTGAACTCTTCTTAGGTGCAGCGATTGCAGTACGAGTGCGCTTACTTTCAACGCGAATCGGCGCAGACTTCTTCACAGTGCCATCCTCGTTCAATGAGTTATCGACAACTTGCTGCATCTTTGTCAGGCGAGCAAATGCTGAATCCAATTTGTCACGTGATTGCGCTATTGCAGCCTCAGCTGCGGTGAGTGCAGATGCCTGAGAGCGATAGAGGCGCTCAGATTCAGCGATGATATCTGCAAGCCAACTGCGGTATTCAACGACATTGTCAGCAGCTTCTGAGATGACGCGCTCTGCTTCACGGCGAGCAGCAGCAGTAAGTGCCAGAGCATCGCGACGCTTGGTTTCAACTGCAGAATCTGCTTCAGCAATCTTGGCATTTGCAACAGCGCTTGCTTCGCGGCCGGCATCACGAACAATCTCTGATGCTTCTGCTTCAGCAGTTGAAATATATTTACGTCCTCGAGATTCAGCGCCAGCCAAAATACTGCGCGCCTTATTTTCGGCGCCTTCAAGAGTGTCCTTAGCGCTGCGATTAGTTTCGTTTACTAAACGCTCTGCATTAACAGTTGCCTTTGCTTCACGTGCCTGTGCTGACTTAATCATCGCCATTGCAGTTTCAGTGGCGAGAATTTCAAATTCTTCTCGGCTTAGGCCCGTGATATCACGACGTGATTTGAGATCTGCTAGCTGGGATTCAAGTTCGCGGATGCGGTCGACAGGATTGGCAACAGGTGCGCGATCTGCTTCATCGCGAAAACCTACCCAGTTGCGGAAGTTCTTCTCTGCCATCGTCAATCTCTCAATCAATTACTCGGGGGATGCACTATGAGAGCCCAAGATTAGGGCATGAAGCTACTTTCGGTAAATGGCGAATGAGACGGCTAAATACTGAGAAATCCAGGCCGCCAGCACAAAGATGTGAAAGAGCTCATGGAAGCCAAAGTACTTTGCATTGCGCCCAGGCCTCTTGAGCGCATAGAAAATTGCTCCTATTGAGTAGAGCAACCCACCGATGATGATTGGCAGTATCACCCATAAACCACCCTCTTTATAGAGCTGTGGTGTGTAAATAATTGCTACCCAACCAAGAAGTAGATAGTTGGCAACGTAGAGAAAACGAGGAGCGTTTACCCAGAAGACGCGCAGGGCGACACCTAAAAGTGCACCGGTCCAAACAATTGCAAGCAACACATTGCGATCGCGATCATCCAGGAGTGCAACAGCAAATGGCGTGTATGAACCTGCGATCAGCAAATTGATATTTGCATGATCCCACCGTCGCCAGATCTTCTTCTTACGTGGAATCCAAGGAACGCGGTGATAAATAGCAGAAACGCTAAAGAGCATGATTGCAGTGATGGAGTAAAGAGCAACAGCCCACTTAAGGGATTCACCGCTCAATAGAAAAAGAACAAGAGATGCGATGATGACAAGGGGAGTCGCAGCTAAATGAAACCACCCTCGTAATTTGGGAGGGCTCTGTATTGGCTCGATGCTCACTTGATAAGCCTAATCGTTTCGAAGGTTTCGAACAGAGGGCACAAGTAGTGATGCCACTGCTGCGATGAGAGTCGTTATACCCGTCACAATAAGAATCGTATTAACTCCAAAATGCATCGCTAACGGACCAGCAATCACAATCCCAAGAGGTGCGATGCCAAATGAGCCTAAAGTGTCATAAGAACTCACCCGTGAATATGACTCCTCCGGAACATGGCTCTGCAGCGATGTGTTCCAGGTGACCATAAACACTTCAAGGCTTATCCCCGAGATGACAGCTGACATCACCGAGAAGAACATCGGCAGATCAAAGGCCAGCGCGAAATCCCACACTGCAGACAGCGATACGAGAATCATCGCAAGAAAGAGAGGCCTGCCAATCTTTACCTTAAGCACCCAAATTCCACCGATGAGCATTCCAACAGATAAACCGGCCAAGTTATATGACCATTGCTTAGGCCCGGTAACGGGATCACTAAAATTCAATGGACCCAGTACTGAGAGCATTGATTCAAATGCCATATTGATGAGTGCGAACGCAACAACCATCGCAATGACCCAACTGCGAGAAATGAACTCTCGCCACCCGACAACTAAATCATGGATGATTCCTGGACTCTTATCTTTGATTTTTCCGATAATTGGCAAGTACCAGACGATGACTCCAGCGATGAAGAAGCTAATTGCATCTACTAAAAGTCCCCATCCTGCGCCCACTGTGGAAACAAGAATTCCGCCTCCGAGAGTTCCAACGATGTAGCCAAAGTTGGTTAAGAGTCCAATGACTGCATTTCCCTCTTGCAACTTCTCCTTAGGCAAAATTTCTGGAAGTACTCCTGACATAGCAGGCCACCAGATTGCATTGAGGATTCCAAAGAGCGCGCCCATCAGAGCTAGTAACCATGTACTTGAAAAACCTGCGATGAGCGAGAGTGCACTTATGGCTGCAAGGAAGCTTCCGATCATGTCACTTCCACCGACGAGTCGATTACGCTGGAATCGATCTGCAAGAACTCCACCAAAGAGCATGAAGGCAAGAAGTGGGACAAAGCGCGCGGCCATGACAATGGAGAGATCTGCACCGGTCGAACCAGGAAGGCTGAGGACGCCATAGGCAAGGGCAATAGGAGAGACCCCATTGCCGACATTGGAGATAAAGCGCGAGATCGCAAGGCCCGTAAAGCCGTGATGGCCCTTGAGGTCCTTGAGTTGGGCGAGCATCCGGCAAGGCTACATCTCCGGGTGAAAAGTCCGATTTCCAGGAAATCCACGCTCATTTTGGGAAAAAAAGTCACAGAATTTTCACACTTTTGACTGTAATTTGCTTGCAGATGGTCCACAATTTCATTTGTCGGTACTCACTGAGGCTCCTCGAGGTCCTCATGGATTGCAGACCGTATGGACCGAATGGTCTGTAGTGAAACAGCACTCATGGAGGCTTACTACATGTCAGTAACACTCGACAGCAACCAATGGAACCTCGTTTATAACGTATTTTCATTCGGTTTGATTTCAATGCTCGCATGCACTGTCTATACCTTGGTATCACAGTCCCGCGTGCTTCCTAAGTACCGCAATGCTCTAGTTATGTCATCAATGGTTACATTCATTGCTGGCTACCACTACTTCCGAATCTTCAACTCATTCGACGAAGCATCAGAAGGTATGGTCGTAAACGTTTCAGGCGAGCAAGGCGCATTCAACGAGGCATACCGCTATGTTGACTGGCTTCTTACTGTTCCACTTCTACTCGTAGAAGTTATTGCAGTACTTGCACTTGCTAAGGAAGTTTCAAAGTCACTTATCATGCGTCTTGTTCCAGCATCAGCTGCAATGATCGCTCTTGGTTACCCAGGTGAAATTACATCTGACAAGAACACAGCAATCCTTTACGGTGTTCTTTCAACAATCCCATTCCTTTACATCCTCTACGTACTATTCGTAGAGCTTGGAAAGTCATTGGAGCGCCAGCCAGCTGGTGTAGCAGAGACAATCGGACGCTTGCGTCTTCTTCTCATTGCTACATGGGGCGTATACCCAATCTCATACATCCTTGGAATGAACGGCGATCCAACAGCGTCATCATTCGTAGGTGTACAGGTCGGTTACACAATCGCAGACGTACTTGCTAAGTGTGTATTCGGTCTAACAATCTTGAAGATCGCTCGCATGAAGTCACACGCTGAAGGCATGGCAGCAGATCACTAATTAACTTAATTAATTAGGGAAGGGCGTCGGGAAACCGGCGCCCTTCTGCTTTATCCTCTATTTATGAACATGCAACGAATCAATAACTTTCGTATGGGCGGCTACCTACTTCTTGCAGTAGGTCTGATCAATTTGAGATATCAGACAGGTAAAAGCGATGTCCTCAATCACAGCCTTATTCTCATAATCCCTGGAGTAATTCTGCTCGGTTTAACATTCATCAGCGCTGGAAAGAAATGGCTAAATACAAAAGCCGCCACAGCAATAGTGATTGCATGTGGCGGCCTTCTGTTGATCTATAGCTTTATTAATTAACCTCGAGCTGCTGTAAATCCATCTTCTAGGTCAGCCTTGATATCTTGGATGTTTTCTAATCCAAGACTCAAACGAACGAGACCAGGTGTAACACCAGCTTCAAGTTGCTCAGCTGGTGAGAGCTGTGAGTGAGTTGTTGTTGCTGGGTGAATTACCAGTGATCGAACATCACCAATATTTGCAACGTGGCTAAAGAGTTTGAGTGATTCAACAAACTTCTTTCCTGCTTCAACTCCACCCTTGAGTTCAAAGGAGAGAACTGCGCCTGGTCCCTTAGGTGCGTACTTGGCAGCAGGTGCATTCCATGGGGATGACTTAAGTGCTGCGTAGTTGACCTTTTCAACATCTGGATGTGCCTCTAACCATGTTGCAACTGCCTTGGCATTTTCAATATGGCGATCCATGCGAAGTGAGAGAGTCTCAAGACCTTGTGCAAGTAACCATGCGTTAAATGGTGAAACCGCGGCTCCGATATCACGGAGAAGTTGCAAACGAATCTTGAAGATATAAGAAAGGTTTGCACCGAACGCTGAACCAACGCCGAGAGCCTGTGAGAAGACGAGGCCGTGATAGCTAGGGTCTGGCTTGTTAAACCCTGGGAAGCGATCTTGGTGCTGTGCATAGTCAAACTTTCCAGCATCGATGATTGCGCCAACAACTGCATTGCCATGGCCAGATAGGAACTTGGTTGCTGAGTGAACAACAACGTCTGCACCGAAATCAATTGGCTTAATCAGGTATGGGGTTGCAACGGTGTTATCGACAATGAGTGGGACGCCGACTGAGTGAGCAACATCTGCAATAGCCTTGATATCGAGGATTTCATTCTTTGGATTTGCAATAGTTTCACCAAAGAATGCCTTGGTATTTGGCTTTACAGCCTTCTTCCATGATTCTGGGTTATTTGGATCATCAACGAAAGTTACTTCGATGCCAAACTTAGGTAGCGTGTAATGGAATAGGTTATATGTGCCGCCGTAGAGGCTTGGGCTTGAAACAATATGGTCACCAGCTTCAGCAACATTGAGAACTGCAAATGTTGTTGCAGCAGATCCTGATGCAAGAAGAAGGGCAGCGACTCCACCTTCAAGAGCAGCAAGACGTTGCTCGACTGCATCCTGTGTTGGGTTCATGATGCGCGTATAGATGTTGCCAAGTTCGGCTAAACCAAAGAGGTTAGCGGCATGAGTTGTATCGCGGAATTGATATGCAGTTGTTTGATACAACGGAAGTGCACGTGCACCAGTTGTCGGATCTGCTGTTTGCCCTGCATGAATCTGCAGAGTCTCGAAAGACCAATTGTTAGACATTTATTTCTCCATCGCAGTAGGTGTCAGTTATTAGCGAGAGCGATGTATTCATCAGTGAAATTCGCGCTTGCCAGTTAACTGACCTGTTCGTCACCCGGAGCACCCCACCGCGGTGGAGGGTTGCCGTCTACTGAGCCGGGGCTAATACGTAGAACTCGTGAACAGGCAAATATTAACTGGAAGAAATTAAAATGAAAAATCGCCTATCAATCTTCTTTGCAAGTCACTTGCAAGATCACTTCCTAAAGGAGAGATCAGCCTTCTTCATCGCGGTTGTGAGTATGCGGATGGCATTAGGTCCCATGCCATGTAAATCTTTAATGGCATCCAGAGACACCTTGCGCAGGTCACTGAGCTTGTAGTGGCCATCATCGATGAGCGCTCTGCGCGCAGGCGCTGAGAGGCCGAGTTCGCGCCATGGGCCATCGACATCGGCATAGGCATCAAGATCTACTTCGATATGACTGGAGGCAGATATTGCGCGCGCTGCTTTTCGCTCTGCAGCAGCGCGCATAGCTTCGCCCCGGAGCTTCTTTATCTTTGCTGGAGATTGCTTTGCCATGGGGCAATTAAATCAATAATTCTGGTGCGGGAGGCGGGACTTGAACCCGCACGCCGGAGCACAAGTTCCTAAGACTTGCGTGTCTGCCATTTCACCACTCCCGCTGGAGTTGCATGCGAAAGATTACGCGTCTTTCGCTGATGCAACAAATCCTTGCGTAATTTCTTAATTTGAGAGTGCGCCACGACGCGAAACCGCGTCAACGCCAGCTGAAACCAAGAGAACTGCACCTGTAACAAGGTATTGAATTCCTGCGCCATAACCAAGAAGTCCCATGCCGTTATCAATTACGGCAACAACGAGTCCTCCGAGGATTGCATCGCGCATGCGACCCTTACCGCCAAAGAGTGAAACTCCACCGATCACAGCAGCGCCAACTGCATAGAGAAGCGTTGATGAGCCACCAGTAGATGGTGAGATTGAGTTCATGCGAGAGGCAAAGAGCATTCCAGCTACTGCAGCAAGTGATGAGCAGAGCACGAATGCAATTGTGCGCACACGCTTTACATTGATACCTGCGCGGCGTGCAGCTTCAGCATTTCCACCCACCGCATAGATGTGGCGACCGAACGCTGTCTTGGAAAGCAAGAAAGTGCCTGCAATAAGGATGACAAGAATGAGTGGCGCAACAATGGGAACACCCTTGGTGCTATTTGTTGCAGATAGTCCACGCTCTTGATTGAGTTGAAAGACCGCACCGCCTGTGATGATGAGCAGGGCAATTGTTTTCATCGCCCACAGCTGTGTCAGTTCAACAACGAGTCCAGCTTTGCGGCGAGAGTTAATGCGGCTAAGACCACCGAAGACATAGAGAGCAGATGCGACGCTCCAGAGAATCCATCCTTGCATCGGCGTCATATTGCTATTTTCAACTGCCAAAATAGTTTTATCTGCAATTGGAATAGTTCCACCTTCACCAGCAAGGAGAAGGAGAATTCCTTGGAAAGCCAAGAACGCCGCAAGAGTGACAACGAATGAAGGAATACCGAGCCTGGATACAAGCGTTCCGATCAAAACTCCAAGAAGTGCACCTACAGCAATACTTGCAGCAAGTGCTGTGTACCAGCTCCAACCTTCATTGGTGACAAGGAGAACAAGAACGGCGCCACACACACCTGATGCGTAACCGGCGGAGAGATCGATTTCCCCAAGTAGGAGAACGAACACAAGGCCCATAGCAATAACCATCACTGGCGCAGCCTGAGTAAGTAGGTTTGCAAAGTTTCGATTGGTGAGGAAGAACTCAGACATCGCACCAAATACTGCAATGAGTGAGATCAATCCGAGGACAGCAGGAAGGGAACCGATATCTCCAGCCTTGACCCGTGAGAGGTAATTAGAGGTTGCTCCCTTGAGAGTTTCTTTCTCTAAAGTTGCCTGAGTACTCATTACTTTGCCACTCCTTCAGATTTACCAGTCGTGATCAGTTCGATCACTTGGTTGGTTGTGACATCTGTCTTCTTGACCTGTGCCGCCATTTTTCCAAGGTAGAGGGCTGCGATGTTATCTGCGACTTGGAAGATATCAATGAGGTTGTGACTGATAAGCACTACTGCAAGGCCCTTATCTGCAAGGCGGCGAACAAGATTGAGTACTTGTTCTGTTTGAGCAACTCCGAGCGCCGCTGTTGGTTCATCAAGAACAACAACCTTTGAATTCCAGAGAACGGCGCGAGCGATTGCAACTGTTTGTCGCTGACCACCGGAGAGAGATGAAACAGTTTGGCGAATGGATTTCACTGTTCGCACATTGAGACCGTCCAGAGTCTTGCGAGCAAGTGACTCCATGGAAGTTTCGTTAAGAGTAATTCCCTTCTTCTCCTCGCGACCAAGGAACATATTGTGAACAATGTCGAGGTTGTCGCAAAGAGCAAGATCTTGATACACAATTTCAATACCGAGCGCGGTGGCAGCTCTAGGTCCATCGATGGTGACGCTCTTTCCTTCAAAGACGAACTCACCACTTTCTGGTGTGTAGATACCAGCGATACATTTAATGAGAGTGGACTTACCTGCTCCGTTATCGCCAACGAGTGCGGTTACCTGTCCTGGGTAGACATCGAAGTCAACATCTTTTAATACATGGACTGGGCCGAAGGATTTATTGATTCCTTTGAGCGATAGCAACGGTGTGCTCATGAGCGCCTCTCGATTAACGGGTGAAAAATACTTTCTTATCTTAGTAATGCGAATCCGGTCCGAGGAAATCCTCGGACCGGATTCGTAAGCATTAGCTTAGGTAATCTAATGAATTAGATACCGTTTGCCTTACAAACTGCTTCTGTTGCAATCTTACAAACAGCAGCACGTGTCTGGAAGCCATCAGCGATGACAACCTTGACGTTAGCCTTTGTGATTCCAACTGGAACAAGAAGAACTGATGGAACATCACGCTTTCCATCGTTTGTCTTGCCCTTTGCTGTTGTGACCTTTGTGCCCTTTACCAATGCAACTGCAAGTGTTGCTGTTGCGTTAGCTTGTGCCTTGATGCCCTTGTAAACAGTGTTTGAAAGGTCACCAGTAAGGATTGCAGCAAGTCCGTCTGCTGTTGCATCCTGACCTGATACGCATACCTTGCCGTTAAGACCGTTCTTCTTAAGAACTGCAACTGCTGCAAGTCCAAGACCTTCGTTAGCTGATACAACTGCATCAAGCTTTCCGCCTGCCTTTGTGAGCTGCTGTTCGAAGATAACTCCACCCTTAGCGTTGTCCCAATCTGGAACAGCCTGATCGTCAACGAGCTTGTAAGCACCTGACTTGATCATTGGGCGAAGAACAGAGTCATAACCCTGCTTGAAGAGTGTTGCGTTGTTATCTGTTGGTGAACCGTTCAAGTAAACGATTGAAGCAGACTTCTTGCCAGCCTTATCGAGACATGACTTGATGCCTTGTCCCTGAAGCTTGCCAACTGCAACGTTATCGAATGAAACGTAGTATGAAGCAGAACCTGCAAGTGTTAGACGATCGTAATCGATTGTCTTAACGCCAGACTTTGCAGCCTTAGCTTGGATTGCAGCTGTTGATGGTGAATCAAGTCCAGCCATGATCAAGACCTTGACGCCCTTAGCGAGCATCTGATCTGCGATTGTTGCGAACTTTGCCTTATCGCCATTTGCATTCTGAATGTCAGCTGTTACGCCAGCCTTCTTAAATGCAGCAGCAAGGAAGACGCGGTCAGCAGTTTCCCAGCGAGCTGATGAAGCAGCGTCAGGAAGGATTACGCCAACCTGTGCGCCAGCAGCTGAAGCTGATGATGCTGAAACGAAGCCTGTGAGTGCAAGAGCAGCTGATGCAATGACCGCTGCTACTGCGTTACGACGCTTTGTCATGTATGTAGTGACCTTTCGAAAAGTCGAAAACCCAGAAAGAAGATTTTTCATTTCTGTTTATGGTCTACGACGGGTGAAGTAAAGGTATTAGCCTCTAGCCTGCAAAAGATACGGAAAAGGGCTAACGATTTGGTAACGCTTGGCTCCTATATGGGCGACCTCACACATGTATGAACGGGTAACCTTGCCTCATGCCCAGCCTTGCGGATCAGCTCTCAGCCGACATTCAGGTTGCTGTCGCGGCTGCATTTTCCAAGGGGTTGATTGAGGGAAGCGCCCCAGAGAGCATCACTCTCGAACGGCCTAAAAATCGCGATCATGGCGACTATGCCACCTCCATCGCACTTCAGTTAGCCAAGGCTGCCGGCAAGAATCCGCGTGAGATTGCCACCATCTTGCAAGGTGCGATTGCATCCATTGCAGGTGTGACCAAGGTAGAAATCGCAGGACCTGGATTTATTAACATCACTTTAGATCGCGCAAGCCAAGCTGAACTCGTGCGCACCATTCTTACTAATAGATATGAATACGGTCGAGGCGCAGCCCTAAATGGCGTGAAGATCAACCTTGAATTCATTAGCGCCAACCCCACAGGACCTCTGCACTTAGGTCACACGCGATGGGCAGCGGTGGGTGATTCACTCGGTCGCGTCTTAAGCGCCGCGGGTGCACAGGTAACACGTGAGTTCTATATCAATGACCGTGGTCGCCAGATGGATTTATTCGGACAATCTGTTCAAGCAGCAGCTCAAGGGAAACCAATTCCTGAAGATGGCTACCAAGGGGATTACATTGCAGATTTGGCAAAGGAAGTACTTGCTGCCAATTCAACAATTTCAACGAGTGAAGAGTTTCGTGAGGCTGCATATAAAGTCCAGCTCGCACAACAGCAAAAAGTTCTTGAAAGCTTCCACACTAAGTTCGATATCTGGTTCTCAGAGCGCTCGCTTCACGAATCAGGCGCAGTCGAACATGCAGTGAAGAAACTGCGCACACAAGGACATGTCTTTGAACTAGATGGCGCAGTCTGGCTTCGCACAACTGATTTTGGAGATGATAAAGATCGCGTCATTTTGAAAGAAGATGGCGACCTCACATACTTCGCTTCAGATACTGCTTATTACATCAATAAGCGCGAACGCGGATTTGATATCTGTATCTACATGCTGGGTGCTGACCACCATGGATACATCCATCGCCTTAAGGCAACTGCTGCATGCGCAGGAGATGATGCCAATTACAACGTTGAAATCATGATTGGCCAGCTTGTAAAGATTATGGAAGGTGGGCAGGAGCTCAAACTCTCTAAGCGCGCTGGCACCATCATCACTCTTGAAGAGCTGGTTGAAAAGGTGGGCGTTGATGCTGCTCGCTACACACTCATTCGTTACCCCGTTGATACACCGATGGTGATGGATATCGACGTCTTGCGCCGCAATACAAATGAGAATCCTGTGTACTACGTGCAGTACGCACACGCCCGTATCGCAGGAGTTTTGCGCAATACCGCAGAACTTGGAATTAAATCCGACCTTGCATCTTTCGATCCATCACAGCTCTCACATGATCGTGAGAATGAATTACTCGGTGCCCTTGCCGAATATCCACGCGTCGTTGCAAGCGCTGCGGAATTTCGTGAACCACACCGTGTTGCGCGATATCTTGAAGAGCTAGCTGGGGTCTATCACGGCTTCTATGCAGATTGCCGAGTTCTTCCGCTGGGTGATGAAACAATTGCTCCTATTCATTCAGCACGTGCAGCACTTTCTGCAGCAACGATGCAAGTCATTGCTAATGGTCTTGATCTATTGGGTGTCTCTGCACCGGAGAGGATGTAGCGATGTCGATGTGGTCAAAGAATGCATCCCTTGCTGGTGGAACTCTTAGCCTTGCAGGAATCCCTGCTGCGCAATTAGCAAAAGAGTTTGGCACCCCAACATTCTTCCTCGATGAAGATGCATATCGTGCGCGCGCTCTTGCTTGGCACGATGGGCTGCAATCTGAATTTGGCGCACATGCGGGCACTGTGTATTACGCTGCAAAGTCCTTTATCTGTACTGCTGTAGCACAGTGGATTGCAGATATCGGAATCGGTATCGATGTGTGTACTGGGGGAGAACTCGCTGTTGCACTCAATGGTGGAATTGATCCCAACAAGATAGAAGTACACGGCAACAATAAATCTGTGGCTGAAATAGATCGCGCAGTCTCGGTCGGCGTTAAGACCATCGTGATGGACTCACTCTTTGAAATTGAACGAGTTGCAGCAGCTGCACGCAAGCACGGCGTGCGCCAAGCGGTGATGTTGCGCCTTACACCTGATATCGAAGCCCACACACACGAAAAGATTTCAACAGCGCATGAAGATGTGAAGTTTGGTTTCTCTATTGCATCAGGTGCTGCATGGGCGGCAGTTGAAGCAGTCACAACACATCCTGAACTTGAACTACTCGGAGTGCATTGCCATATCGGTTCACAGATCTTTGGGTCAGAGGCTCATGAAATTGCAACAGATCGCCTCATTGGTTTTATGGCGAAGTATCGTGACGCGTATGGAAAAGAATTACCAGAACTCGATCTTGGTGGGGGATTCGGTATTGCCTATATTGATGGTGATGTCACTGTTGAACCTAGTGATGTTCTGCCCCAGATTCATGAAGCTGTGAAGAAGGCATGCGCACAACACAACCTTGCAATCCCATTGGTATCACTGGAACCAGGGCGTAACATCGTGGGGCCCACAATGTTTACCCTGTATGAAGTGGGAACTGTCAAAGATGTAGTTGTCGATGGTGGAAAAGTTCGTAAGTATGTCTCTGTCGATGGCGGCATGAGCGATAACGCACGCACCGCGCTATACGACGCCGAATACACAGCAGTGATAGCACAACGCAATTCAACTGCGCCTCTGGCTCTTGTTCGCCTTGTTGGAAAGCATTGCGAAACGGGCGACATCATCATCAATGAAATTCAACTTCCATCAGATATTGCCCCTGGAGATCTGGTTGCAACTCCAGCAACAGGTGCATATGGCCGCAGCATGGCAAGTAATTACAATCATGTGCCAAGACCACCTGTTGTTGCAGTAAAAGATGGAAAAGCCCGCGTAATTGTGCGCCGAGAAAATGAGGCAGACCTGCTCTCACTTGATGTGAAAGAATAGGTTTATGAGCCCCGCAGATAAACCAGTTCGCGTTGGCATGCTCGGCTGCGGCGTCGTCGGAAGCCAAGTAGCCCGCCTGCTCCTTTCTGACACAGCAGAACTCTCTACACGCGCTGGCGTAAAGATTGAACTCACTCGTATTGCAGTGCGCACACTCAAGGATTACCCAGGTCTTAACCCTGCACTCTTCACAACAGATCCATTCTCAATTGTGAACGACCCAGATATTGATTTGATTGTGGAAGTTATGGGTGGAATCGAACCTGCTCGCGAACTTGCGATGACAGCAATTAACAATCGCAAATCTATTGTCACAGCTAATAAGGCGCTACTTGCAAGCCACGGTGCAGATCTATTCACAGCAGCATATGCAAAGGGTGAAGATATTTACTACGAAGCGTCCGTTGCTGGTGCGATTCCCATTATTCGCCCGCTTCGTGATTCTCTGGCCGGTGACTTCGTTACTCGCTTGATGGGTATCGTCAACGGAACAACAAATTACATTCTCACAAAGATGCACGAAGATAATCGTGAGTTCGATGATGTCCTGAAAGAGGCGCAAGCACTGGGTTATGCAGAAGCAGATCCGACAGCAGATATTGAAGGATTCGATGCGGCTGCAAAGGCTGCAATTCTCTCTGGACTTGCATTCCACACTCGCGTGACAGTCGATGACGTCTATCGTGAAGGAATTTCAAAAATCACACTGGAAGACGTTTCCATTGCTAAATCAATGGATCACGTCATTAAGTTACTTGCCATCGCAGAACTCACACCAGCAGATGAAATTTCAGTGCGTGTGCACCCAGTCATGATTGATAAGAGCCACCCTCTTGCATCTGTGCGCGATGCATTTAACGCAGTCTTTATCGAAGCTGAATCTGCAGGGCCCCTGATGTTCTATGGTCGCGGAGCTGGTGGGCAACCCACTGCATCTGCAATCTTGGGTGACATCGTTGCCGTCTCAAGGCACATTGCCCTGAACTCCATTGGTCAGCGCGAGACAGATTATGCAGATCGCGATATTGCACCGATTGAAACAACAAAGACAAAGTTTCTTATTCGCCTTGAAGTAGAAGATAAATCAGGTGTTTTAGCTGCAATTGCCAAGGTATTTGCAGATCAAGGCGTCTCTATCCAGACTGTTGATCAAAATGGTCGCCATCAAGATGCAGAACTCATCATCGTGACTCACCGAGCAACAGAAGGCGAGCTCAAAGCAACCGTTCAGGCTCTAGAGAAGATGCCGATGGTGACAAAGATTTCTAGCGTTATTCGCGTTGAGGGAGCCATCTCCTAATGAGCATCTTTTCAAAGAAGTCTGGTGCACATCAGTGGCGCGGAGTAATTGAGGAATATCGCCACCGCTTACCTGTCTCTGCAAAGACTCCCATCGTTACTTTGCGTGAAGGTGGCACACCTCTTATCTATGCATGCGTTCTCTCTGAATTGCTCGGCAACAATGTGTGGGTGAAGTTTGAAGGAATTAACCCAACAGGTTCTTTTAAAGATCGCGGAATGACAATGGCGATTACAAAGGCTGCAGAAGATGGTGCCAAGGCAGTTATCTGTGCTTCAACTGGAAATACATCGGCATCTGCGGCTGCCTATGCAGTCAAGGCAGGAATGGTTCCTGCCGTACTTATTCCTGAAGGCAAGATTGCGCTGGGCAAGCTCGCACAAGCGGTTGTGCATGGTGCAAAGTTGCTCCAAGTTGATGGAAACTTTGATGATTGCCTCGTTCTTGCTCGTGATCTCTCTAACCACTACCCCGTCTCTCTTGTGAATTCAGTAAATCCATATCGCATCGAAGGGCAGAAAACTGCAGCCTTTGAAGTAGTCGATATGTTGGGCGATGCTCCAGATATTCACACAATGCCTGTTGGTAATGCAGGAAATATCACTGCATACTGGAAGGGCTATAACGAATACCGTAATGACAAGATCTCTAAGAAGTTGCCACAGATGTGGGGATTCCAAGCAGCAGGTGCGGCGCCTCTTGTCACAGGCAAGCCGGTAGCAAAGCCAGAGACCATTGCAACAGCAATCCGTATTGGAAATCCAGCATCATGGGATCAAGCAATTGCTGCCCGCGATGAATCAGGTGGACTTATTGATTCTGTGACTGATGAAGAAATACTTGCTGCCTACCACCTTCTTGCATCGAAAGAGGGAATCTTCTGTGAGCCATCATCGGCTGCAGGCCTTGCAGGGCTTATTAAATATAAGAATGCTGGAAAGCTTCCTAAAGATAAGACAATCGTCATTACCTGCACAGGCAATGGCCTGAAAGATATTCCATGGGCACTTGAAGGCGCTGTAGATCCTGTGGTCGTTCCCGTCAATGCAGATGCTGCAGCTAAAGCTCTTGGCTTAGTGAAGAACTAGAGAAACAATTGCCCCATGGCCAAGCCAACATTTAAAGCTAATCCGATGCAGGTGCAGGTTCCTGCAACTTCTGCAAACTTAGGTCCTGGCTTTGATTCATTCGGTTTAGCTTTTGGAATGTATGACCGATATGTGGCACAAATCCTTGATGAAGGTGGACTCGATATCGATGTCACCGGCGAAGGATCTGAGGAAGTTCCTCGCACAGATAAGAACTTGCTTGTGAAGGCAATCAATAAAGGTTTTGATTACCTAGGAGGGCGACCAAAGGGACTCGCAGTGCGCGCACTCAATGTCATCCCACATGGTCGCGGGCTTGGATCCTCAGCATCTGCAATTGTTGGTGGGCTCGTTCTTGCTCGTTCACTAGTACTAACAGGTTCAGACAAAATGAGCGATGAAGCGCTTTTAAATATTGCAAGTGAGATGGAAGGCCATCCTGACAATGTTGCTGCAGCGCTCTTTGGCGGAGCAACAATTGCATGGCAAGATCTTGTGAAAGGTAAAGCTGTGGCTCACGCAGTGCACCTGCCAGTAGATCCACGCATCAAAGTAATGGCATTTGTTCCAGCAAGCCCGCTAGCAACGTCAAAGGCGCGCAAGATGTTGCCTGAATCAATTTCATTTGCAGATGCCCAGCGCAATACAACTAATGCTGCGCTGATGACACAGGCGCTTACGATCCGCCCAGACCTACTCTTCACAGCGACAGAAGATTTCTTGCATCAGTCATATCGCCAAGAAGCGATGCCATCTTCATTTGCCTTGATGACAAAGCTACGTGCTGCAGGAATTGCTGCATTTATCTCAGGTGCTGGGCCAACAGTGCTTGCCCTTCACACAGAAGGTGATGATGAAACTACTCAGCTTGCACGTGCTGGCGGAGCGAAATTTGAGGGTAAATCTCTTGAAATTGCTAGCCGTGGAGCCACCCTGCTATAGTTTGACCATCAGTTCAGCCCGGTAAGTTAAGGGTCAACTTTAAGAATTGATAAATCTAAGAAGTAAAAAATCCAGAACATAAATCCCAGGGCTCGACTCATATGGTTAGCCCCAAAGTGAAAAGAAATACATGACAACAACAGAACCAGTTCGTTCTAGCAGTCCAGAGCTCTCAAGCATGACCCTTCCTAAGTTAAAGGAAGTTGCGTCTCAGCTCGGTATCGACGGTGCAGCAAAGCTTAAGAAGGATGATCTCGTCACAGCAATTGCAGATCTCCAGTCATCAAACCGCGAAGCAGCTAAGGCAGAACGCGAAGCTCGCCGTGAAGCGCGCAATGCTAAGAAGAGCAATCGCGATAATAAGAATTCAGATAACTCATCCGATGAGGGCGATGATGAAGAAAATTCATCAGAGAATGCACCATCGAGTAATGAGCGCAGCAATGACCGTGATGACCGTGGTGGTCGCAATCGTGGTCGCGATCGCAACCGTGGTCGTGATCGTGGAAATCGCGAACGTGGCAATCGTGAAGAGCGCGAACCAGTAATTGGTGAAGATGATGTCTTGGTCCCAGTTGGTGGCCTCGTTGACATCATGGATAACTACTCATTTATTCGCACAGGTGGATACCTTCCAGGACCTGACGATGTCTATGTCTCACAAGGGCAGGTACGTAAGTACGGTCTTCGTAAGGGAGATGTTGTAACTGGTCAGGTTCGCCAATTACGTGAAGGTGAAACTCGTCAGAAATACAACCCACTTATTACTCTAGAAACAATTAACGGATTGCCATATGAAGAAGCACGTGGCCGCGTTGAATTTGGAAAGCTTGTTCCTCTCTATCCTCAAGAGCGACTACGCCTTGAGACTGAGCCAAACATTCTGACAACTCGCGTTATCGATTTGATTGCACCTATCGGTAAGGGTCAGCGCGGACTAATTGTTTCGCCTCCTAAGGCTGGTAAGACCATGGTCTTGCAGGCAATTGCCAATGCGATCACAACTAATAACCCTGAGTGTCACTTGATGGTTGTTCTCGTTGATGAGCGACCAGAAGAAGTTACCGATATGCAGCGCAGCGTGAAGGGTGAAGTTATTGCTTCAACCTTCGACCGTCCTGCAGATGACCACACAACAATTGCAGAGCTTGCAATCGAGCGCGCAAAGCGCCTAGTTGAAATGGGCCACGATGTTGTTGTTCTTCTCGACTCAATCACTCGTTTGGGCCGCGCATATAACATCGCAGCTCCTGCATCAGGCCGCATCCTTTCTGGTGGTGTTGATTCAGCGGCTCTCTATCCACCAAAGAAGTTCTTCGGTGCAGCTCGTAATATTGAAGATGGTGGATCACTGACCATCCTTGCAACAGCACTTGTTGATACAGGTTCACGTATGGATGAAGTGATCTTCGAAGAGTTCAAGGGCACTGGAAATATGGAGCTCATCCTCGATCGCAGAATGGCTGATAAGCGCATCTTCCCTGCAGTCAACGTTGTTGCATCAGGAACACGTAAGGAAGAAATCCTTATGGGAGCTGAAGAACTCAACATTGTCTGGAAGCTTCGTCGCGTGCTTCATGCACTCGAACCACAAGCAGCTCTTGAGCTCTTGCTTGAGAAGATGAAGGGCACTAAGTCCAACGTCGAATTCTTGATGCAGATCCAGAAGACAACGTCAGGACCTGACGACAGCAAGTAAGTCACAGATTCTTCACAAGAAACCCCGCCTCATGTGAGAGCGGGGTTTCTACTTTCACACCACATGCACTCAGCGAGCACAGAGATAACACAAGGTTCACCCCCATAGTTCTGGTTATACGCAGGACCTAACAGGGGAGAAGACGATGAACTTCATATCACCAAGAAATGTTGCGCTACTTGTAGCATCAGGCTTGCTTGCAAGCACTGGCACAGCAGTTGCAGCAGATACTAAGGATGCAGCAGTTACCAGAGCGCAGGCACAAGCTGCATTCCAGAGTTCGATGTCAACATATATCACCTCACATCGCGCGATCGTTGATACGCGTCGTGCAGCGCATGCAAAGGCACTTGCTGATTTCCAAACAGCTCTGACTTCAGTTACTTCAGATGCACAATTACAGGCAGCTAAAGATGCTCGTAAGGCAGCTGTCACTGCAGCTAATGCAACAGCAACTGCAGCACTTGCAGCTCTGACTAAGCCTGTTAAACCTGCAAAGCCAGCGAAGGCAACACCAGCTCCAAAAGCGAGCGCATAACTCTTCTCTAAACGGGTGGCAGAGAGCCGCAGAATCCAGCGTGGATTTTGCGGTTCTCTGCTTTTAGGAGAGAATTACCCCCTATTGCCACACCTTATGGCGATGACCTGGTTCACCAGCTGCGGCTGGACCCAGACTCAAGAAAAGGAATAATGAATATGAGAAAAGATATCCACCCAGAGTACAAAGATACTCAAGTGACTTGTGGTTGCGGTGAAAAGTTCGTTACCCGCTCAACAGTTGCAAGCGGTTCTATCTACGTTGAAGTTTGCTCAGTCTGCCACCCGTTCTACACAGGTAAGCAGCGCATTCTCGATACTGGTGGACGCGTCGCTAAGTTCGAAGAGCGTTTCGGTAAAAAAGCAGCTAACTAGCTTTCTAAAGAGACCGCATCGCAGCCGAAAGGTTGCGGCGCGGTCTTTTTATTTCTCCAAAGAACGTGTATTCAACGAGAGAGAAAGGATGAGGTCATATGGCTAACGATCGTTTTGCATCAGCGCATGAGATGGTGCGTGAATATCAAGAGCTTGAGTTAAAGATGGCCGATCCTTCTATCCACGAAGATCAAGGCAATGCCCGCAAGCTCGGTCGCCGTTATGCCCAGCTTGGACCTGTAGTTGCAGGATTTAATGCTTGGAAATCTGCAGCTGATGATTTAGAGGCAGCTAAAGAGATGGCCCTAGAAGATGATTCCTTTGCCTCTGAAATCCCGGCGATGGAGATTGTTGTTGAAGCAGCAGCGGAAAAGTTAGAGGAACTGTTACTTCCTCGTGATCCTAATGATGATCGCGATGTGATTATTGAAGTTAAAGCTGGAGCTGGCGGGGATGAATCCGCACTCTTTGCAGGGGATTTAGTTCGTATGTATCAGCGCTATGCAGAAAAGCGTGGCTGGAAGATTGAAATCATCGATATGACTGAATCAGAGCTCGGTGGATATAAAGATATTTCTATGGCAGTTAAATCAAAGGGAACACCAGAGCCTGGAACGACTCCTTACGCACGCCTTAAATTCGAAGGGGGCGTGCACCGCGTGCAGCGTGTTCCTGAAACTGAAAGCCAAGGACGCATTCACACATCCGCAGCTGGTGTGCTCGTGCTACCTGAAGCAGAGGAAGTTGATGTTGAGCTCAATATGAATGATGTGCGCGTAGATGTCTATCGCTCATCAGGTCCTGGCGGACAGTCTGTAAATACCACTGACTCTGCTGTGCGATTGACCCACGTTCCAACCGGCATTGTTGTCTCTTGTCAGAACGAAAAGTCACAGCTTCAGAATAAGGAATCAGCGCTTCGTATCTTGCGTGCTCGTCTTCTTGCCGATGCGCAAGAAAAGGCAGAAGCAGTTGCGATGGCAGAGCGAAAGAGCCAGGTGCGCACCGTTGATCGCTCAGAGCGCATCCGCACATATAACTACCCAGAAAATCGCCTCAGTGATCATCGCGTTAATTACAAGGCAAATAACTTAGATGCTGTGCTCAATGGTGAACTCGATGAAGTCGTGCAGGCACTTCTTGATGCCGATAGAGCTGCAAAGCTTTCATCAACGAATTAAGTAGCCCTTATGGAACTGACCTTTAAAGAATTCTTGCGAGGCGGAAAAGAACAACTATCTGCGGCAGGCTTTGCTGAAGTAGAAGCCGAGATATTGCTTGCACATACCTTAGGAATTTCGCGGATGGATCTACATAATCCACTCACCGTTGAGAATGCGCTGACAGCCATTGGCGATATGGCAATTGTTGAAGAGACTTTCTGGAAGTTACTTGACCGTCGCTGTGCTCATGAGCCTTTGCAATACCTCACGGGGGTTGCATATTTTCGTCATCTAGAAATCAAAGTGGGCCCTGGCGTTCTCGTTCCGCGCCCTGAGAGTGAACTACTTGTCGAATCTGTACTTACTTATATTGAGAAGTTAAGTGGCACCGTCAGTGTTGTCGATCTTGGATCAGGCTCTGGTGCACTGGCACTTGCCATTGCAACCGAGGCACCACACACCCATGTCATTGCTGTGGAGAAAAGTCCTGAAGCAATTTACTGGCTTAAAGAGAATGTCTCCTTCATCGATGAGAAGGTGCGCATTCTTGAAAGCGATGTTGCAACTGCCCTCGATGGCGTCAAGTGTGATGTGGTGATTGCCAATCCACCCTATGTTCCTGATTCGCAAGAGCTGCCCCGCGATGTTGCAGAGCATGAACCTGCGATCGCGTTATTTGGGGGAGTAGATGGGATGAAAGCACCACGTCTATTCATCTCAACTGCGAGCCGACTACTTAAAGAGGGTGGCTTTCTTGCCATTGAGCATCATGAAGAGCAAGGCCCGGCTATTGCAGATGTACTCAGCGCCGATTTCACAGATATTCTTCTGCATCAGGATTTAACAGGCCGCCCGCGATTTACGACAGCAGTGAGGAGATAGCGATGCCACGCATTGACCTCAAACAGGGTGAACAGGGAAAGCATGTTGCTCGCGCACTCAAAGAAATTCAAGCAGGGTTTGTGATCGTTGCCCCCCTTGAACATGGCTATGTCTATCTCGCAGATGCATTCTCACCATTTGCGGTTCGCGCAATGCATGTTCTGCGTGGAGATAAAACTGGCGTTGTGGCACAGGTACTAGCTCATAGCTTGGATACTGTGAAAGGAATTTCGCGCGATGTATCACCTGAGACACAAGATCTTTGCAATAAATTCTGGCCCGGACTTCTATCGGTCACACTCAGACCTAGCTCTGTTCTCAATTGGGACCTTGGTGATGATAAAGATTTGGATTGGTTTAACGTGCGCGTTCCAAAATCTAAATTTGTTCGTGCTCTTTTGAAAGCATCTGGCCCACTTGCTGTTGCAAGTGCATCCAGCGCAGGTGAAGAACCAATGCTTAAGATTGATCGCACGCAGGTAAAGGATTGGAGCGTTGCCGTCGTCTTTGACAATGGCGCCCTTAAATCTGGCCCGCGCTCCACCATCATCGAAGCCGATTCTGGAGGCGTGCGCCTAGTGCGCGAAGGCGCTATTTCGATGGATGAGATGGAGAAGGTCGCCCCGCGCATTTCGCTGCTGTAAAGAAAAACAAGGCCGGAACTATTAGGCTATCGCCATGTCCGAAACCTTCTATGGCCCTGATTTCACCCTTCTTTCTCGCCAAGATCCAGATGTTGCAGCGGTGCTGCTCTCTGAGCTCAAGCGTCAACAGACCAATCTGCAACTGATTGCTTCAGAGAACTTCACATCACGCGCAGTACTTGCTGCCCTTGGTTCAACACTTTCCAATAAGTATGCCGAGGGTTATCCAGGAAAGCGTTACTACGGTGGGTGTGAAGAGGTAGATAAGGCAGAAGTTATCGCGATTGATCGCGCAAAGGCTCTATTCGGTGCAGAGCATGCAAACGTTCAGCCACACTCAGGTGCAAGTGCCAACGTTGCTGTGTATCAAGCATTTACTAAGCCAGGCGATACCGTTCTTGCAATGTCACTTCCACACGGTGGCCACCTCACACATGGTTCTAAGGTCAACTTCTCCGGTAAATGGTTCAACATCGTCTCCTATGGCGTTCGCCAAGATAATGAACTGATTGATTATGACGAATTGCGCGATCTTGCAATTGCCAATAAGCCAAAGATGATTTGCTCCGGTGCAACTGCATACCCATCACTGATTGATTTTGAGAAGGTGCGCGCAATCTGCGATGAAGTCGGCGCCATCATGTGGGTCGATGCAGCGCACTTCATCGGACTAGTTGCAGGAAAGGCAATTCCTTCCCCAGTTCCTTATGCAGATGTTGTCTCATTTACTACTCATAAAGTTTTACGTGGACCACGCGGTGGAATGATCTTGTCTAAGGCAGAGCATGCAGCTGCCATTGATAAGGCAGTCTTTCCTGGAATGCAGGGCGGTCCAATTATGTCTGCAGTTGCAGGTAAGGCGATTGCTCTCGCTGAGTGCGCAACTCCTGCCTACCAACAGTATGCAAAGGATGTCATCGTCAATGCGAAGGCACTTGCAGCAGCTCTTGAAGGTGAAGGCATGCGCGCTGTCTCTGGTGGAACTCAGACCCACCTGGCGCTGATTGATATTCGCTCAACGGGCGTAAACGGCAAGGTTGCCGATGAGCGTTGTGGCGCTGCAGGAATTGTTCTCAATAAAAACTCCATTCCATATGACCCAGAAGCACCATCTGTGACTTCAGGTATTCGTGTGGGAACTCCCGCAACGACAACACAGGGAATGGGCGTTGATGAGATGAAGACAATCGCATCTCTGATTGCTCGTGCGATTAAGACTGAAGATGCAGCAGCTCATGCTGCAATCAAATCTGAAGTCCACGCACTCACTTCACGTTTTCCTATCTACCAGGCATAGAGATAGCCACATATAGATGCGCGAGTACCTCGTCACCCTTCTCTTGGCGGCAGCGCTCTGTTATGTAGTCACACCTTTTGTTCGCACCCTCGCTCTTAAATTTGGAGCAGTTGCACAGATTCGCACCCGTGATATTCACACCACCCCAACACCACGCTGGGGTGGCCTTGCAATGTGGATTGCAATGGCGCTCACCTTTGCGATGGTCAATCACTTATCGCTGGTTGGAAAATCTTTTGGTCGTGAATCACTTGGCATCTTCCTGGCTGCAACACTTCTTGTTGCAATTGGGTTAGTCGATGATCGCTTTGAATTAGACGCACTCACAAAACTGGCAGGACAGGCACTTGCTGCAGGAATTCTCTTGATCTTCGGTATTCAAGTCTTGTGGCTACCTATTAATGGCGTCATCACACTTCCACCCAGTATTGGCCAGCTTGTGACCGTCATGATTGTTCTTGTCACAATCAACGCTGTGAACTTTATTGATGGACTAGATGGATTGGCTGCAGGAATTGTTGCCATATCGGGCGCAGCATTCTTTGCCTTTGCATACCTCTTAGCTGTTATCTATGGCTTTAGCCGTGCAGGGGCACCATCACTTATAACGGCAGTGATTATTGGTGTCTGCATAGGGTTCTTGCCCCACAACGCCCACCCCGCAAAGATCTTTATGGGGGACTCTGGATCGATGTTCTTAGGTCTATTACTTGCAGCCTCTGCAATCACTTTAACTGGGCAGATTGATCCCAATGCAATCTCTGCAGAGAAGCTCGGACCAACGCTGCTTCCCTTGATGCTTCCTTTGGCAGTTCTTGCTATTCCACTGATTGATCTCTTCTCTGCGATCTTTCGCCGCCTTCGTGCAGGGCAATCACCATTTAGCTCTGATAAAGAGCATAT
>JBILBC010000077.1:0-5817 GCA_044353885.1 Candidatus Planktophila sp.
CTCCGGGCAGGAAATTCACATCTGCGCACAACGCTGATTATGTATTTATGGACAGCAACGATTGCATTTCCTGTTGTGGTCTCAGCATTTGCTCAGCTCTGGGTTGCAGCGATTGTTGCTGGTGCCATGCTTGCCTTTACTATGTATTACTCAAAGAGTGGAGTAACTGTCAGTGGCAAATCAACCAAGTAACGAAGAACAACTACTTCGTGGCGCACTTGTTCCCACATTTATCGTCGGCATCATCGCCATTGGAATCTTTGGATTTGCCAAAGGACTTCCTGGCTTAAGTGGAGCTTTACTTGCTCAAGCAGTAGTTTTGATTTACTTCCTTGTTCATATCTTTATCTCAAAGATTTCACGCAACCTCGATCCCATGAGCACCATGGCACTTGCGATGTTCTCCTACTTTGCAAAGTTTTTACTCCTTGGAGCATTCCTGTGGGCGCTGACGAAGTACACATCGCGCTCGAGCATCGATCGCACCAGCTTTGGGGTCACAGCGATTGCCCTCACCTTTGCCTGGCTAGGCGGAGAAATCGCTAGTTATCTAAAGCTCAAAACTCATCTACCATTGCCGCATGACCCACGAACCAACTAACCGTCGCGAAGAGAACGCCCTCTGGTCGATCTTCGGATACCTCGTATCAGGCCTTCTCTTCTGGGGCGGCATCGGCTGGGCTGGCGACCACTTCTTTGGCACCACCTACCTCGTCCTCATTGGCCTCTTGGTCGGCATGGGCGGGGCTCTCTACCTGGTCTGGTTACGGTTCGGCCGCGAGTAGCCACCAGCCTTGGAATAAGTGACTAGACCCACCTAAAACTCTCAAGGTTCGATTTCACAGGCGGGCAGGTTTGCCCATAAGGTTGGCCTGCTTTACCGCTTCCCCAGCAAATGGTTTATAAACCCTTTTAGGTATCAAGGAGTGTGTGTGCGCGCGTTTGTTAAATTACACGCAGCTGGTGAGGGCTTTGTCCCACCTAGCACTAACGACTTCAACCTTCCTCCAATTATTGACTCCATTACATGGCTGACTAAGCCTGTTCTTCTCGTATTTCTCTCAGTAGTTCTCATTTCAGTATTTTTTATTATCTCCTCACGCAAGGCAGCGGTAGTGCCTTCCAAGCTTCAATTCGCTGGAGAAAGCATCTATGCATTTGTGCGTAATGATCTTGCTCGCGATGTCATCGGCCATGAGTTCATGCGCTTTGTGCCATACCTGTTCACACTCTTCACCTTTGTGCTCACCAATAACCTCTTTGGAATTGTTCCGTTCTTGCAGTTCCCTGCAATGTCACACGTTGCATTCCCATACGTGCTTGCAATCTTCTCTTTCGGAGTCTTTCACTACGTGGGTATTCAAAAGCACGGTGCTATCAAATATCTCAAAGAGATCGCATTTATGCCAGGTGTTCCAAAGCCTGTCTATATCTTGCTGACACCTATTGAAATTGCCACATTCTTCCTCGTGCGTCCATTGACGCTCTCACTCCGTCTCTTTGCAAATATGTTCGCGGGCCACTTACTGTTGCTCGTATTCATTATGGGTGGTGACTACATGATGCATGATTCACATCTGATCATGAAGTTATTTAGCCCATTCTCATTTGCATTTGGTATTGCCCTTACATTCTTCGAATTTATGGTGCAATGCCTGCAGGCATATATCTTCACCCTGCTCACAGCTCTCTACATCGCCGGCGCCCTTGCCGACGAGCACTAAGCAAGAAACTAACGAAAGGTAAGAAAAAATGACAGGCACACTCAACCTGGTCGGTTTTGGCCTATCAGCAATTGGTCCAGCAATTGCAACAGGAATGATCTTCGCTGCTTATATCAACGGCGTAGCTCGTCAGCCAGAAGCGCGTAGCGTTCTCCAGCCAATCGCGTTCCTTGGGTTCGCGCTCGCTGAAGCACTTGCACTCTTCGGTCTCGTTCTCGCATTCGTCCTCTAATCAATAAAGAATAATTAGAGTAAACAATGCGCTCATTTAATTTCCTTAGCGGGGAAGAACCACTCAACCCTCTAATTCCGCATACTGCTGAATTAGTTGTCGGTGCGATTGCTTTCACCCTGCTATTTCTCGTTCTTCGTAAAGCAGTTGTGCCAAAGTTTGAAAAAGCTTTCACAGACCGCGCCGAAGCAATCGAAGGCGGCATCGAACGTGCTGAGAAGGCGCAGCTCGAGGCACAGCGCGCACTTGTTCAGTACAACGAGCAGCTTTCATCAGCACAAGGTGAAGCATCAAAGCTTCGTGATGAAGCGCGCGTTCAAGGCGCAGCAATTCTCGAAGAACTTCGCACCAAGGCTCACGATGAAGCAGCACGCATCACAGCGGCAGCTCACGCATCTATTGAGGCAGAGCGCCAGCAAGCAATTACATCCCTTCGTAATGAAGTCGGTGCACTTGCAGTTGAACTCGCATCAAAGATTGTCGGAGAAGCACTTGATGACCAGGCCCGTCAATCACGGATCGTGGAACGCTTCATCGAAGATCTCGAAAAGTCCAAGTAGTAGATAGAGAAGAAAGAAGAGAATGAGAATCCATCTCGGAGGCAGTAGCCGTCAATCACTCGTGGTTGCACGCGGCAAGCTCGACGCTGCCGTCAAGGGCGCAACTGCGGCTAACGCATCTGAGCTCTCTTCTCAACTCTTCTTTGCAGCAGATGTTCTCTCTAAGAACACTTCAATCCGCCGCGCCTTTGCAGATCCTGCACGCGATGCTGCCTCTAAGGGCGCTCTCGTCAAAGATCTCTTTGCACAGTCACTTGCAGCAACTGCTCTAGAAATACTCACAGCTGTATCAACTCTTCGTTGGTCAGCTGCAGGAGACCTAGTGCACGTGCTCGAGCAGCTGGCGATTGAGGCTGAAGCATCGGCTGCAAATATCAACGATGAACTCGATCGCGTAGAAGATGAACTCTTTGAAACATCACAGCTCATTGTCGATAACTTCGAATTGCGCAAGGCCCTCGTAGGTACTGGAACACCTGAGGCTAAAGCTGCGCTTATCTCTGAAGTACTTTCTAAGAAGGCATCAGCATCAACTGTGAAACTTGCAGTTGCTCTTGTGACCAGCCTTCGTGGACGTAGCATTGAAGCAGCCTTTGCTGACTATCTCTTTGGTCTTGCAAATCGCCGCAATCGTCTCATCGCGGTCATTCGCGTTGCATCTGCAATTACAGATGCTCAGAAATCACGTCTTGCAACAGCGATTGAGAAGCAGGTTGGTCAGCCAATCCGCGTCAATATCGAGATCGAACCATCGATTCTTGGTGGAGTATCGGTCAAGTTTGCAGATGAATTAGTAGATGGAAGCGTTTCAAATCGACTTGCTAGCGCCGGACGCGCACTAGCTGGAAACAAATAAAGGGGAAACTCATGGCAGAGCTCAAGATCCAACCGAATGAAATTCGGGATGCCTTAGCGAACTTCGTTAAGTCATACGATCCAGGCACCGCGGCTCGTGATGAAGTCGGAACAGTAAGCCAGGCAGGCGATGGAATCGCTCGCGTTGAAGGTCTTCCTTCAACAATGGCTAATGAACTACTTCAGTTCGAGAACGGAACACTAGGACTCGCACTGAACCTTGACGTGCGCGAAATCGGTGTTGTTATCTTGGGCGATTACGCAGGCATTGAAGAAGGAACATCTGTGCGTCGCACAGGTGAAGTTCTCTCTGTTCCTGTTGGTGATGGCTTCCTCGGTCGCGTTGTTGACCCACTAGGTCGTCCCATCGATGGCAAGGGCGAAATTAAGCCTGATGCACGTCGTGCTCTCGAACTTCAGGCGCCATCAGTAGTACAGCGCCAACCTGTGAAGGAGCCAATGGCCACAGGTATTAAGGCAATCGATGCAATGACAGCAATCGGTCGTGGACAGCGTCAGCTCATTATTGGTGACCGTCAGACAGGTAAGACTGCAGTTGCAATCGACACCATTATTAACCAGCGTGAAAACTGGCTCACAGGCGATAAGAAGAAGCAGGTTAAATGCATCTACGTCGCTATCGGTCAGAAAGGTTCAACGATTGCATCTGTAAGAGGATCTCTCGAAGAAGCAGGCGCAATGGAGTACACAACAATCGTTGCATCCCCTGCATCAGATCCTGCAGGCTTTAAGTACCTCGCACCATATACAGGTTCTGCCATTGGTCAGCACTGGATGTATAACGGCGAGCACGTTCTTATCGTCTTTGATGATCTTTCTAAGCAAGCTGAGGCATATCGTTCAGTCTCACTTCTTCTTCGTCGCCCACCAGGCCGCGAAGCCTACCCAGGAGATGTTTTCTACTTACACTCACGTCTTCTCGAGCGTTGCGCAAAGCTCTCCGATGAACTCGGTGGCGGTTCAATGACTGGTCTGCCAATCATTGAGACAAAGGGAAATGACGTTTCAGCATTTATTCCTACAAACGTAATTTCTATTACTGATGGACAGTGCTTCCTTGAAACAGATCTCTTTAACGCAGGCGTTCGTCCAGCGATTAACGTAGGTATCTCTGTCTCTCGCGTAGGTGGTTCAGCTCAAACTAAGGCGATGAAGAAGATCGCAGGTCGTCTGCGTCTTGACCTCGCACAGTTCCGTGAGCTCGAAGCATTTGCAGCTTTCGGTTCAGATCTTGATGCTGCATCAAAGGCTCAGCTTGAGCGCGGTGCGCGCATGGTTGAACTTCTAAAGCAGGGTCAGTACTCACCATATTCACTCGAGCGTCAGATTGTTTCAATCTGGGCCGGCACAACAGGCAAGCTCGATGATGTTGCTGTCGCTGATATCCGTCGCTTTGAATCAGAGCTTCTCGACTTTATCGGTCGCGAACGCAAAGAGATCTTCACAGTTATCTCAGAGACCAAGGTCTTAGAAGATGACACTGTGGCAAAGATGGAATCAGCAGTTGCTGACTTTAAGAAGCAGTTCAAGTCATCTGTGGCTCCTGCTCTCAATGAAGCAGCAGCCGATGCCCTTGATTCTGAAGCAGCAGAAGCAATTACTAAGCACGTCCCACCGGCGGTGAAGAAGTAACTCATGGGTGCTCAACTTCGCATATATCGCAGGCGGATGCGTTCCGTTAAAGCGACTAAAAAGATTACGAAAGCTATGGAGTTAATCTCTGCTTCTCGTATCGTTAAGGCGCAACAACGCGTAACAGCGTCGACCCCTTATGCAAATGAGTTGACTCGTGCAGTATCTGCAGTTGCATCATTTTCTTCAACAAACCACCCGTTGACTACAGCACATGAAAATCCACGTCGCGCAGCGATTTTGATCATCTCTGCAGACCGCGGTATGGCGGGTGCTTACTCAACGAATGCGATTAAGGAAGGCGAGAAGCTCGCATCCCTTCTTCGTGAACGTGGTTTGCAAGTCTCTAACTTCCTCGTGGGCCGCAAGGCTGTGAACTATTACAAGTTCCGTAATCGTGAGATGGCTGGAACATGGACAGGTTTCTCAGATAATCCAACCTATGAAAACGCTAAGGAAGTTGCCACAGCACTTCTTTCAGCATTCCTTGCAGATTCAACAGAATCAAAGACTGGTGTTGATGAAATTCATATCATCTTCACTCAGTTCAAATCTATGTTGACCCAGGAAGCCACAGCCAAGCGCATGATTCCACTGGAAGTAGTTGAGTCATCAGCGCCTGTCTCATCAGCGCTGCTTCCTATGTATGAATTCGAACCTAATGCGGCAGAAGTTCTTAACGCTCTTCTTCCTCGTTATATCGAAGCACGTATCTTTAACGCGATGTTGCAATCGGCTGCCTCTGAACATGCAGCTCGTCGTCGCGCTATGAAATCAGCAACTGACAATGCTG
>JBILBC010000028.1:0-12373 GCA_044353885.1 Candidatus Planktophila sp.
ATGCGAGTTGCAGCACCTAACACAAGCAGGATTCCAACTGCTAATTCAAAGAAGGGAAGGAAGACACCCATGAAATTTGCTAGCGGAATCGGTAGAAGTTCATAGGCGCGAACTGCCATTTGAGATTTATCGAGCTCATCAAATTTGAGGTATCCGGCAACAATGAGAGTTCCGCCAAGAGTAAGACGAGCTACGAGGCCAAGCCACGGTAGATATTTTTTCATCGTCCTTCACGTACTCCTAGCGCTAATTCAGATGCGAGCATTTTAACAGCCGCAACTCCGGTTGCTTCATCGGGAGCATCAAGTAAGGCCTTAATAAATGCAGAACCCACAATGACGCCATCTGCATACCCTGCAACGCCCTTTGCTTGCTCACGCGTTGATACTCCGAGACCGACAGCGATAGGAAGTTTCGTAGTCGTGCGAATGCGCGCCACAAGATCAGGAGCACCCGATGAGACTGCGGTACGAGTTCCTGTAACGCCCATCAAACTTGCGGCATAGACAAAACCACTGCAACGAGAGGTAACCTGCGGAAGTCTGGAATCAGTTGTACTTGGCGCAACAACATAGATGGGATTAATTCCCGTCTTCTCCACTGCCTCTTTCCATGACGCAGACTCTTCGATGGTTAGGTCCGGGGTAATAACTCCCGATCCTCCATTATCTGCAATCGACTGTGCAAATTTCTCTACTCCATACTTTTCGATGGGATTCCAATAAGTCATCACTACTGCGGCAACGCCGGCATCGGTTGCAACTTTGAGAGCTTCAAATACTTCTTTCGCACCCGTTCCCTGTGCCAGTGATTGATCTGCAGCTGCTTGAATTGTCGGTCCATCCATCACGGGATCGCTATAGGGAAAACCGATTTCAATCGCATCAACGCCACCATCGACAAATGCCTGAATTACTTTCTTGCACCCTTCAACACTGGGAAAACCTGCTGGGATATAGGCAATCAGCGCTGCTCGATTCTCAGCGCGCGTCTTTACAAAGAGATCATCGAGCGGAGTTGTCATTTAGAGAGGGATTCCAAAGTACTGCGCTGCAGTCTGCACATCTTTATCACCACGACCTGAGAGGTTGATGAGGATAATTGCATCTTGGCCTAACTCATTTCCCACTTGCATAGCACCAGCTAGTGCGTGCGCAGTTTCAATCGCAGGGATAATTCCTTCAGTCTTTGAAAGTAAGGCAAAGGCATGCATCGCTTGTGCATCGGTGATGCCACGATATTCAGCACGTCCAATGTCATGCAGATATGCATGCTCAGGTCCAACACCTGGGTAATCAAGTCCTGCTGAGATTGAGTGTGACTCAATTGTCTGGCCATTGGCATCTTGAAGAACATAGGTGCGATTTCCATGGAGAACTCCTGGTGATCCACCCGAAATCGATGCTGCATGGCGACCAGTTTCAACTCCATCTCCTGCTGCTTCAAGTCCAATCAATCGCACTGAAGGATCTGAGATAAATCGATGGAAAATTCCGATTGCATTGGAGCCACCACCGACGCATGCAAGCACCGCATCAGGAAGTCGACCAGTCAGCGCTAGAACTTGCTCTCGTGATTCTTCACCAATAATTTTATGGAAATCACGGACCATGGATGGGAATGGGTGAGGTCCTGCAACTGTGCCCAATAAGTAATGTGTTGTCTCCACATTGGTAACCCAGTCACGCATTGCCTCATTAATTGCATCTTTGAGTGTGCGAGAGCCTGACATCACAGGGACAACTTCTGCACCCAGTAACTTCATGCGAGCAACATTGAGCGATTGGCGCTTTGTATCTTCCTCGCCCATATAGACAACGCACTCAAGACCCATCAGCGCTGCAGCCGTTGCAGATGCAACTCCATGCTGACCTGCACCAGTTTCGGCGATGATGCGCTTCTTGCCCATTCGCTTTGTCAGAAGTGCTTGACCTAAAACATTATTAATCTTGTGACTACCTGTGTGGTTGAGATCCTCGCGCTTTAACAGAATGCGCGCTCCACCAGCATGTTCGGCAAATCGCTTTGCCTCAGTGATGATGCTTGGACGCCCTGTGTAAGTGCGGTGGAGTTCTGCTAACTCTGCAATAAATGTGGGATCTGTCTGCGCCTTAATGCGGATTGCATCCAGCTCTTCGAGCGCGCCGATGAGTGCTTCAGGAACGAAGCGACCTCCATAAGGGCCAAAGTGCCCTGCAAGATCATCGACAGTAGTCATGGAGAAAGACTACCTGCGACCTAGGAGTTCCTGCATGGCAGAAATCGGATCTCCAGATTTCACAAGAGTTTCCCCAACCAAGATTGCTGTGGCCCCTGCTTTCTGAGCGAATTCCACATCTGAACGGGTGGCAATTCCTGACTCAGCGACCCGAATCACATCTGATGGAATGCGAGGAATGAGCTCTGCAAAGGCAGCGCTATCAACATCGAGAGTCTTGAGGTTTCGAGAATTAACACCAATGATGCGCGGGTCAATATCCATCGCACTTTCAAGTTCTTGCGCTGTGTGTACTTCAATCAAAGATGCCATACCGAGTTCGGTTGCAAGATCATAGAAATCTCGCAGCTGACTTTTGGAAAGGGCTGCAACAATAAGCAAAATGACATCTGCTCCATGTGCACGAGCTTCCAAGAATTGATACTCATCGACCATAAAATCTTTGCGAAGAACTGGGATTGAAACTCTCTTGCGCACAGCATCAAGATCTTCAAGGGAACCACCAAAGCGACGTCGCTCAGTCAATACGCTCACTACTGCAGCTCCTGCTTCCTGGTATTGCTCTGCGAGGGCGGCTGGATCTGTGATTGCTGCAAGTGCACCTTTGCTCGGTGAAGAGCGCTTTACTTCGGCAATCACATTCATCTCATCTCTTGATAAGAATTCATGTGCATCAAGTGCTGGAGCGGTCTGCTCCATTCTTTGATGTATCTGCGCTAAGGGAAGTCGGCGCGCAGCTAAATCTTCGCGCACGCCTTCAATGATGGAATCTAGAACGCTCATGACTGATCTTCTGTCGGATCAATTCCCTTATCCATAGAGTTCCATGGAGATAGCGTGCGCGGAGCTCTGTCATAGCGAGGTGAGAGGCGAACTCGACGACTGATGGCAATCGCCAAAATTGCAACCATGATCAGTGAAATTCCAACCTTCATTATTAGCTCCGCTTCAATTCATTTGCAGCAGTGATGGCACCGAGTACTGCCGCTGCCTTATTGAGAGTCTCATCATTTTCAGATGTGGGATCAGAATCTGCGACCACACCGGCACCTGCTTGAACATATGCATTGCCTTTATGAAGCAGTGCTGTGCGAATTGCGATGCATGTATCAATATTTCCAGTGAAGTCAAAGTATCCAATCGCGCCACCATAGAGACCACGACGTGTGGGCTCAAGATTTTCGATGATCTCCATCGCGCGTGGTTTAGGAGCACCAGAAAGTGTTCCGGCAGGAAAGACAGAGAAGAGCGCATCAATCGGAGTTGAGTTCTTGCCGAGCTTTCCAATAACGGTAGAGACAATATGCATCACGTGGGAGTAACGCTCGATATGCATAAAGTCGATTACTTCAACGCTGCCAGGTGCACACACGCGACCTAAATCATTGCGACCCAAATCAACTAACATCAAATGCTCTGCACGTTCTTTAGGATCGGCTAGGAGCTCCTCCCCTAATCGAATATCTTCCTCAATAGATGCTGAGCGTCGACGTGTTCCAGCAATCGGATGCACCATCACTTCAGTGCCCGTCACTTTCACAAGAGCTTCAGGGCTTGAGCCCACCACTTCAATTCCATCTTCAAATCTAAAGAGATACATATATGGGCTTGGATTATTTAAGCGAAGCATGCGATATACATCGAGAGCATCTGCAACACATGGCATAGAAAAACGCTGTGAGAGAACTATCTGGAATGCCTCACCTGCACGAATCTCTTCCTTAGCAATTTCAACCTTTGACTTGAATTCTTCCTCAGTCATATTGCGATCAAATTGTGGAGCTTTCTTGGCAGGAATTTGTGAGACATCTCCAGCAAGTGGAGCGAGTAACTCGGCCTGCATTCGATCTAGGCGAGAAACAGCATCTGCATATGACTCATCGATGCGCTCATCAGAGCCATCCCAGTTAATCGCATTCGCAATGAGGGTAATCGTTCCTTCGCTATGGTCCATCACCGCTAAATCACTCGTTAACATAAAGGCGATTTCCGGTAAATCAATATCTTTTGTAGCAAGGTTTGAAATCTTCTCTAACCTGCGCACGGAGTCATAACCCATATATCCAACGAGACCGCCAGTAAGAGTGGGAAGGCCTTCAATCTTGGGTGACTTTAAGTGAGCCACTGTCTTGCGCAGCGCCTCAAGAGGATTCATTCCTTGAGGAACACCAGCAGGAGGCTTTCCTAGCCACACCGCAACGCCATCTTTTTCAGTCAACGTTGTCTGGCTATGTGCTCCGATAAATGAATATCGAGACCACACTCCCCCATGCTCTGCAGACTCAAGAAGGAATGTTCCAGGCAGATTCTTTGCTAGCTTCTTATAGATATTAAGTGGAGTTTCGCCATCTCCTAAGAGCTTGCGATAGACAGGGATGACATTGTTGTTCTTGGCATATTCGCGAAATTCTTCAAGCTTCATCGCGTCATCTCAATACTTCTGTGAAAACAGGAGCGATCTCCGGTGTGGCAGGCAGCGCCAGTCTGTTCAACTCTAAAAAGAAGAGCATCGCCATCGCAATCGAGCGCAATGGAGTGCACCAACTGGGTATTGCCTGATGTAGCACCCTTCTCCCAGAGTTCGTTTCGAGAGCGAGACCAATATGTAGCTCGCCCTGTTGCAAGAGTTGCTGCCAGTGATTGCGCATTCACATAAGCAAGCATCAAGACTTCACCTGATTGGGCATCTTGCGCGATTGCTGGAATGAGAGCATCGGGACTTTTCAGGAGCGCAGAAATCTCTGGGCTTAGGTCTGGGCTCATGTGGCTATTCTGCCTTAGACCGTATGCGCATTGCGCACCGAATAATTGTGACCAGAGAGGTACTTCTTCACATCACCTATACGGTGGATTCCAAAGTGAAAGACGCTTGCAGCAAGGAGCGCATCGGCACCTGCATCCAAGGCTGTTGCAAAATCTTCAAGAGTCCCAGCCCCACCACTTGCAATCAAGGGAACCTTAGAAACTGCTCGAACTGCAGTAATCATGCCAATGTCATAACCCGCACGTGTGCCATCTGCATCCATGGAGTTCAGAAGTATCTCCCCAACACCTAATGCACATGCCTTTTCAACCCATGCGAGTGCATCAACTCCTGCAGATTCTCGGCCTCCGTGAGTTGTTACTTCAAATCCAGAATCAGTACGAGCACGTCGTGCATCGACAGATAGAACAAGAACTTGAGAACCAAAACGATCTGCAATCTCAGCAATGAGTTCGGGACGCGCAAGGGCCGCAGTATTAATAGAGACCTTATCTGCCCCTGCACGAAGCAGGCGATCAACATCATCAACGCTTCGGATTCCACCACCAACTGTGAGCGGAATAAATACTTGCTCTGCAGTCTTTCGAATAACATCAAGCGTTGTCTCACGTCCTGCAACACTTGCTGAGATATCAAGGAAGGTCAACTCATCTGCACCTTCACGTCCATAGAGAGATGCCATCTCAACGGGATCTCCTGCATCAACGAGATCAGTGAAGTTAACGCCTTTAACCACTCGGCCATCGGTAACGTCAAGACACGGAATGATGCGAACTGAAAGGCTCATCGCTTCGTGAGCTCCAGTGCTTCTTGCAAAGTAAATGCCCCCGCATAGAGAGCTTTACCTACGATTGCACCTTCAACACCGATGCCATTAAGGGACGCAAGCTCTGCAATATCTTGCAAGGAAGAAATTCCTCCCGATGCAATAACAGGTTTACGAGTCACCGCACATACTTCTTTTAACAATTCAATATTCGGACCCTTGAGAGTTCCGTCTTTTGTCACATCGGTGACGACATAACGAGCACAGCCATCGCGCTCAAGTCGTTCAATAGTTTCAAAGAGATCGCCTCCCTCTTTCGTCCAACCGCGAGCTGCAAGAACATGGCCGCGCACATCAAGTCCCACAGCGATGCGATCGCCGAATTCAGCAATAACTTTTGCAGTCCATTCAGGATCTTCGAGCGCAGCAGTTCCTAGATTGACGCGTCGACATCCTGTTGCAAGTGCGCGACGCAGTGACTCGTCATCGCGAATACCACCTGAAAGTTCAACTTTGATATCAAGTCTTCCCACTACCTCTGCAAGCAGCGCGCTATTTTCACCGCGACCAAAAGCAGCATCGAGATCGACCAGGTGAAGCCACTCTGCACCTGCTGCCTGAAATTCCAGTGCTACTTCCAGTGGATTGCCGTAGGCAGTCTCTGCATCAAGCTCGCCCTGCACGAGTCTGACAGCTCGCCCATCTTTCACATCAACAGCCGGTAATAGTTCTAGGTAACTCATAGGGAAGCCGTCCAATTCTTAATGAGGTGAAGTCCTGCATCTCCTGATTTCTCAGGATGAAACTGCGTAGCTGCAATCACGCCATCTTCGACTGCTGCAAGAAAATCTTCTCCATGGTGAGACATCGTTGCAATCGCCCCCACTTTGTTCTTGACCGCATAGGAGTGCACGAAATAGAAAGATTCGCTCTCAACGCCTTTAAAGAGCGATGACCCAGAACCTGCTTCCACTGTATTCCAACCCATGTGCGGCAATATTGGAGCGCTAAGTTTTTCAACCGTTGCATCCCACACTCCGACTCCATCATGGTCTCCATATTCAAGCCCATGTGCAAAGAGGATCTGCATACCAACACATATGCCAAGAGTAGGACGCTTAAGTGCAATGCGTTCGCGCACGAGCTGATCGCCTCGAACGCCTGCAAGACCTTGCATGCATGCTGCAAATGCTCCAACGCCTGGCACAACTAATCCATCTGCGTTAAGCGCAACGTCATAGTCAGATGTAAGAACTACCTCTTTGCCCGAAGTTTCAAATGCACGTTGGGCTGAACGTAGGTTGCCAGATCCGTAATCAAGTATTGCAATCACGAACGTTAGAGAGAACCCTTCGTTGAAGGAATTCCTGCAACTCGTCCATCGAGTGCAACAGCATCGCGAAGTGCGCGAGCAACAGCTTTAAATTGTGCCTCAAATACGTGGTGGGCATTACGTCCCTCAAGAACGCGAATATGCAATGCAATACGCGCTTCAGCAACGATGGACTCCCAGATATGTTTTCCAAGAGTGGTATCAAATGTTCCAATAAGTTCAACGATCTCAGGTTGGCGGTGAACAAGGTATGGACGACCTGAAAGATCGACAGCTGCCTGCACAAGAACTTCATCAAGTGGAACCATTGCATCACCAAAGCGACGAATGCCTGCCTTATCCCCTAGCGCCTCACGAAGAGCCTGACCAAATGCAAGAGATGTATCTTCAACTGTGTGGTGTGAATCAACATCAACATCACCTGTTGTCTTAACGGTGAGATTAAATCCAGAGTGCTTACCTAGCTGGCTGAGCATGTGATCAAAGAACGGGACTCCCGTGTCTACAGAGATTTCGCCTGTTCCATCGAGGTTGAGTTCAACAAGAACGCTTGACTCTTTAGTAGTGCGTTCGACTCGTGATGTTCTGCTCATTTTTCTCCCAGGCATAGCGATAGCGTTGAAATAAACTTTGTATTTTCGGCCTCATTGCCAATGGTGACTCTCAAGTAACCCAATAATCCCACATCTCTGATGAGAACTCCTCTATCGAGCATCGCCTGCCAGAGCTGGGCCGATGGCATTTCAAAGCCTGAGAAGAGTAGGAAGTTCGATGCACTTGGAATGACTGAAAGACCCATCTGACTTAATTGGTCTGCAACGCGATCGCGATCCGTGCGCAGTTGAGCCACAGTCCCCAGAAGCTCATCTTTGAAGTCAAGTGCCACTTCACCAGCAGCTTGAGTCAACGCACTGAGGTGATACGGCAAGCGCACTAAGAACATTGCATCCACAACTGCTGGATCTGCCACAAGATAACCGAGTCTGACTCCAGCAAAGGCAAATGCTTTACTCATTGTGCGAATCACAACTACATGTGGATATTTCTCTATCAAAGTCACCGCAGAGATCTCATCAGAGAATTCCGCATACGCTTCATCAACGATAAGAAGGCCAGAGGTAGATTTTGCAATCTTCTCAATTTCTTCAATCGTGACAGAAGATCCTGTTGGGTTATTCGGTGTTGTAATAAATGTCAGCGTTGGCTTATCGCGTTGAATCTGCTCGATTGCTGAATCGATATCGAGTGTGAAGTCCTCACGGCGATTGCCATTGAGCCACTGCACTTGTGTGACCTTGGCAATCAATGGGTGCATTGAGTACGAAGGCGTGAACCCCAGCGCTGTTCCCCCACCAAATGCCATAAAGAGAGATTGAATAATTTCATTACTTCCATTGGCAGCCCACACATTGGCAGATCCAAATTTAGTGCGTGATAGCCCATTGATAAAGTCAGCAAGCTTGCCGCGCAACACAAGAGCATCTCTATCTGGATAACGGTTGAGTGTGAGAGCAACTTCAGAGATGCGATCTGCAATTGCCTTCGCTAAGGCAGCTGAAGGTGGATAAGGATTCTCATTGGTATTCATCACCGCATCAGCGGGAAGTTGAGGCGCTCCATAAGCTGAGAGCTCTTGGAGATTCTGGCGCAACGGCAACCAAGACGGCCACTGGTTCATAGATTTTCCAATCGCGCGGTCATCGCTTCACCGTGTGCTGGAAGGTCTTCAGAGTTTGCAAGAGTCACAACAGTATCCAGAATCTCTGTAAATGCTTTCTTGTCATACTCAATAAAGTGAAGACCCCGTAAGAAGGTCTGCACAGAAAGACCACTGCTGTGGCAGGCACATCCACCTGTGGGAAGAACGTGATTAGAACCTGCAGAGTAATCACCTAACGACACAGGTGAGAAGCGACCAATAAAGACTGCGCCCGCATTACGAACCTGTTGTGCATCGCGCCCAGCATTGCGCGTCTGAATCTCTAAGTGCTCCGCAGCATAAGCGTTGACAACATCGAGTCCTTGCTCGATGGAATCAACAAGAGCGATAGCTGATTGAATTCCAGTAAGGGCTGTGCGAATGCGTTCGGAGTGCTTGGTTGCAGCCACTCGCTTCTCAAGTTCTGCCTCAACATCCTTAGCCAATTGAATTGAGGTTGTGACAAGCACGGCCGCCGCAATCACATCATGCTCGGCCTGACTGATCAAATCTGCTGCAACGTCGGCAGCCAGAGCACTTTCATCTGCAAGGATCGCAATTTCTGTAGGGCCTGCCTCTGAATCTATACCGATAACTCCGCGCAGTGCACGCTTTGCAGCAGCGACATAGATATTGCCTGGACCAGTTACAAGGTCACACTTTTGAGCAACGCCCTTCATGCCATAAGCAAAGAGTGCAATTGCTTGCGCTCCCCCGACTGCATAGACCTCAGTAATTCCAAGGAGAGCACAGGTTGCAAGAATGGTGGGATGTGGAAGTCCGCCAAATTCTTTCTGTGGCGGAGATGCGACCGCGATGCTGGACACCTTGGCAATCTGTGCGGGAATGACATTCATCAACACGCTACTGGGATAGACAGCGCGACCACCTGGAACATAGAGTCCCACGCGATCAACCGGAATCCATTTCTCAGTCACAGTTCCGCCATCGACAACCATGGTGCGAGTATCAGCACGCACTTGATCCTTATGCACTTTGCGAATCCGCTCTGCTGAGACTTCAAGAGCTGTGCGAATCGCAGGGTCAAGCTCTGCAAGTGCTGCATCGAGTGCGGATTGTGGAACGCGAATCGATGCTGGCCTAACGCCATCAAATTCTTGAGCCAGTGCAATCAGATCTGCCTCAGTCCCGTGTTGTACACGGCGCAAAATCGGTTCAATCAGCGTCATCGCCTTTGCGACATCGAGCTGTGCACGTGGAAGCTCGGCTTGATAGCCAGCCTTATCAAGAGACTGTCCACGGAGGTCAACGGTGCGAATCACAGGGTGATTCTACTTTGCGCAGGCGATGCGATGAGACCTAAATATTGCCAGCACTACTGGTGAGTTAGATGCGAACCAAACAGTCAGGACCAAGAATCGCCTTGAGATCCGCGCTCAAACTTGGTGATGATGTGACCAGGGCATCAATTTTCAGAGTTGTTGATTTCTGCTGATCAATGACTTGCAGATGAACTTCTCGCTTTCCAGGATGTGAACGCAAGATTTCCTTGATGCGATCAACAATTGGTGGAGTTACTTGCGCCGCTGGAAGAGAGATGAGTAATGGACCCATAGGCGCTGCAGAGATATCGGGCATTTTCATTTCAAGTGCTGTAAATCGCACTTGTTCATCTGTGCGAGAGAAACGTCCGCGAACAACAACAACGCGGTCTTCAGTTAGTGAGAGCGCATATTGGTTATATGTATTGGAGAAGAAGAGAACTTCGATGGCACCTTCAAGATCTTCCACATTAACTACGGCCCATGAAGCACCTTGGCGAGAAACTTTTCGCTGAATACCAGTAATCAATCCACCAATGGTGACCATTCCATCTTGCGGACCATCTTCAAGAAGTTGGCTAATAGTCATATCCGTGTGAGAGCGAAGAACATGCTCAACGCCAAGAAGTGGATGATCTGAAACATAGAGACCTAACATCTCGCGCTCAAAGGTAAGGAGCGTTGATTTATCCCATTCCGTTGCAGGAATATCAATATCTACTCCAGCGACCTGAGTTATGGAGTCTCCTCCAAAGAGATCGAACTGTCCGATTGCCTCTGCACGCTTTGTCTCAATCACCGAATCAATTGCTTCAAGATGTATTGCCATCAGACCCTTACGAGGATGCTCGAGGGAATCAAATGCACCAGCCTTAATCAAAGATTCAATGGTCTTCTTATTGCACACATTGGCATCAACTTTTGCAAGGAAATTACCGAAGGATGTGAATGCACCCTTACTCTCACGGGAGGCTTTGACCGAAGCAACTACGCCCTCGCCCACGTTACGAATAGCAGCAAGACCAAATCGAATATCTTTTCCACGAGGTGTGTACTCAGCATCAGATTCATTGACATCAGGTGGAAGAACCTTGATTCCCATACGGCGACACTCTGAGAGATAGAGCGCTGATTTATCTTTATCATCGCGCACGCTGGTCAGAAGCGCTGCCATATATTCAGTTGGGTAATTTGCCTTCAGGTATGCAGTCCAGAAAGAGACAACACCATATCCAGCGCTATGTGCTCGGTTGAATGCGTAATCTGAGAAGGGAATCAAAACTTCCCAGAGACGTTTGATAGCGCTGACAGAGAATCCATTTTCCTTCATGCCAGCTTCAAAGGGAATGTATTCGGTATCTAGAATCTCTTTATTCTTCTTACCCATCGCCTTACGTAACAAGTCAGCGCGGCCTAGAGTAAAGCCAGCAACTTTCTGCGCAATCGCCATTACCTGCTCTTGATAGACAATGAGTCCATATGTTCCACCAAGAATTTCTTGCAGTGGCTCTGAAAGTTCAGGATGGATTGGCTCAACAGGTTTGCGACCATTCTTACGATCTGCATAATTATTATGTGAATTCTCACCCATCGGTCCAGGGCGATAGAGAGCAATCACAGCTGAGATATCGGCAAATGAGTCAGGTGACATGCTTCGCAGAAGTGCGCGCATTGGGCCACCGTCGAGCTGGAATACACCGAGTGTGTCACCGCGCGAGAGAAGATCAAAAGTCTTTTGATCACTGAGTGGCAGATCTTCAAGAACCACATCAATATTTTGATTGGCTTTGATATTAAGAAGTGCATCATCGAGAACAGAGAGGTTACGAAGGCCAAGAAAGTCCATCTTGAGAAGCCCTGTTGCTTCACATGCACCCATATCAAATTGCGTGATGATGGCACCATCTGCTTCTCGGCGATGGATTGGAATCACATCAAGCAGTGGTTCGCGAGAGAGGATGACACCTGCTGCATGCACTCCCCATTGGCGCTTGAGACCTTCAAGTCCCTTTGCTAAATCAACTACGCGCTTGGAATCAGGATCACTCTCATAGAGTTGACGGAATTCACCTGCTTCACCGTGGCGACCATCCTGAGAATCGAATACGCCAGAGAGAGTGATGTCTTTACCCATCACAGATGGTGGAAGGGCTTTTGTTAGCTTCTCACCAATTGCATAGGGATAACCAAGAACGCGCGTGGCATCTTTCAGTGATTGCTTTGACTTAATAGTTCCGTAGGTAATGATCTGTGCAACGCGATCTTCACCATATTTCTCGGTTGCATAGCGAATCATTTCTGAGCGACGAC
>JBILBC010000108.1:0-2929 GCA_044353885.1 Candidatus Planktophila sp.
CTCTTAGATGTCGTAATAAAGCTCGAACTCAGCTGGGTGTGGACGTAGTCGCACATAATCAACTTCATTCTTACGCTTCCACTCAATCCATGTAGAGATGAGGTCTTCTGTGAAGACTCCACCCTTAGTGAGGAATGCGTGATCCTTCTCAAGTGAATCAAGAACAGCATCAAGTGAACCTGGAACCTGTGGGATCAGCGCGGCTTCTGATGCTTCAAGCTCGTAGAGATCCTTATCAACTGGTGCAGGTGGTTCGATCTTGTTCATGATTCCATCGATACCAGCCATGAGCATTGCTGCAAATGCGAGGTATGGGTTTGATGATGGATCTGGGCAACGGAATTCAACGCGCTTTGCCTTTGGTGATGATCCTGTAATTGGAATACGGATACATGCTGAACGGTTACGAGCTGAGTAAACAAGGTTTACTGGTGCTTCATATCCTGGAACCAAACGACGGTATGAGTTCACCGTTGGGTTGGTGAATGCAAGAAGTGATGGTGCATGCTTCAAGAGTCCACCGATATACCAACGTGCCATATCTGAGAGATCGCCATATGTGCCAGCTTCGAAGAAGAGTGGCTTGCCATCTTTCCAAAGTGACTGGTGAACGTGCATACCTGAACCGTTATCTCCGAAGAGTGGCTTTGGCATAAATGTTGCAGTTTTGCCGCCTTCCCATGCAACGTTACGAATGATGTATTTAAACTTCATCAATTCATCACCTGCTGTGAGAATGTCTGTAAAGCGGTAGTTGATCTCCATCTGGCCAGCTGTTCCCACTTCGTGGTGTGAACGCTCAACGAGTAGGCCTGCGCGACCGAGTTCCATAACCATCTCATCACGAAGGTCTGCAAACTGATCTGTTGGAGATACAGGGAAGTAACCACCCTTAATGCGTGTGCGATAACCACGGTTAGGTGTTCCATCTGGATCTGCAACGATTCCTGTATTCCACGCACCTTCATATGAATCGATGTGGTGGTATGCCTCGTTGATCCCTGTCTTAAAGCGGACTGCATCAAAGACATAGAACTCAGCCTCAGGTGCGAAGAATGCCTGGTCTGCAATTCCTGTTGACTTCAAGTAATCAACAGCCTTCTTCACAACGCCACGTGGGTCACGTGAGTAAGGAGTGTCATCACTTGGGTTGTGAACAGAGAAGATGATGACCAAAGTCTTTTCAAGACGGAAAGGATCGATGAATGCTGAACTTGGAACTGGAAGCAACTTCATATCTGACTCGTGGATTGACTGGAATCCGCGAATTGATGAACCATCGAACATCAGACCGTCTGTGAAGACTGCTTCGTCGAATGACTCAACAGGTACGTTGAAGTGGTGCTGAATTCCTGGAAGATCTGTAAAGCGCACATCGACGAGCTTTACATCTTCCTTTTTGATGTATGCAAAAATTTCTGATGAATTCTTAAACATATTGTGTACTCCAATTGAGGCTGTTTATCGCCCAGCCGACTCCGCATTGAGTACCGCTGATGGGGTGAAGGCTAGTTCTCCCAAGTAAAAAAGTCATAATTTTGGTGTTACATCCGTGTTACATCGCCATCGGATGGCTCACATCGCAGGCTCGGACGCAAGAGGCTAGGCTCGCTCCTATGTATCCACGCGTAAGCCAAGGTCGTCGCCTCCTAGGAGTCACTATCGACTGGCTGGCTTGTTATGCGATTTCACTGGGCTTCTTTGCAGGAAGTGGCTCCTTCTCAGAGCGGGTTCCAGGAGCTCGAGTTCCCACCTTGCTTCTCTTCTTCCTTGAATACAGCCTTCTTGTCGCATTTGGTGGAGCATCATTTGGCCATCGACTCGTTGGTCTTAAAGTCATTCGTTTCTCAGATGGGGGAGCTGTAACGCCGATACAAGCCCTGATCCGCTGCGCGCTCTTGATGCCGCTTGTTACTGCAATTACCTTTGATGAGAATGGGCGCGGAATTAATGAGCGCTTTTCTAATACCGTCCTTGTGAAGACAAGAGTGTAAAACTCTTCCCAATTGGTCAACAACCTGCTGTTCTGTTCTCCCATCCAATTCAAGGAGAGAACAATGGCACAAGTTGTAGAACGTACCGTTTGGCGCATTCATCACGGCAAGAATGCAGAAGTCACTGCAATGGTCAATGAATTTAAAGCTCTAGTACTTAAGCTAGGCATAAGTAAGGTAGAGATACATACTGGTTTGGCGGGCAAAGACGTTGGCTGCATAATCATGAATCAGTACTTTAAGAATGCTGAAGATAATGGCAAGTTAAACGATGCCTTCGGTAATGATCCGGGCGTTCAAGCTCATCTGAAAAAGATGGCAACTATGCCTCAGAATGCAGACTTTATTTCGCATGACCTCTATTCGATAGAAGAGTAGATCTAGTTAGCGAATCTTTACACCCTTTGGCATTGGTCCCTTAGGAATTGGCAAGGACATTCCGCCCACAGCCTTCAAACGAGCACGCACTTCACGCATCTGATGGGCTGACAATTTCTTTGGGAGCTTTGTTACATGCTTCTGCAACTTGCGAATAGGAACTTGTCCATCGCCATCACCAACAAAGACTTCAATGATGGGAACTCCTGGGGCAAAACGCTCTGACTTCTTCTTCTCGTCGGCAATCATCTGGCGAACAGCAAAGCCACCTTCACCCGTGAGAACAATTCCCGCGCGACCAACGCTGCGGTGGACCATATCTTGCTGACGGTTGACTGCAACAGCAGGAGTTGTTGTCCATCCCTTACGGATAGCCATCAGAACGCTTGCGCCTGCACCGATCTGGCCCTCAATAGATGAGTAAGCAGCTGAACCTGCAATTCGAGTAAAGAAGAACATTGCAGCAAGGGCAGCTAAAGGAATTGTGACAAAGCCGCCATAAATAGGATGGCCAAAGATAATTCCGAGAGAGATACCAACTACGAGCACGACCACGA
>JBILBC010000046.1:0-9323 GCA_044353885.1 Candidatus Planktophila sp.
ACTTGGTGACCTTGTATGCATCACGGACTGTCTGAAAACGAGGAGTCTTGATCTTTGCTTCTTTATTCTTCTTCTTAAACATGCGCGTTAGTTTAGGGGAGCAGGGGCCGTACCACCAAGGCGCACAGGTGCCCAACGCTGGCCTTCATGTGAATCTGGATACTTTTCCTGCACTTCATGGAGCATTCTCAGCATTGTCTCTCGCAATAACTTCTCACCTGTCTCAACATCTGATTTCTTATCGAAGTACAAAGGTTCACCAAATGCCACAGTAATCGGCACTCCCTGGCGGCGCAGATTGCGCTTTACCTTCTTGGTCCAGATGCGCTGAGAACCCCAGACAATGGTGGGAACAATGGGAACGCCCGCTCCCATAGCTAGACGAACAGCGCCGGATTTCAATTCCTTTATTTCAAAGCTGACAGAGATAGTTCCTTCAGGAAAAATCCCAATAATTTCACCTGCGCGCAGTGCACGAAGTGCTGTGACAAAAGATGCTGAGCCATTGCCACGATCGACGGAGATGTGGTGCATGCCGCGCATCAAAGGCCCTGCGAGCTTGTTATTGAATATTTCTTTCTTTGCCATAAATCTCACATAGCGACCTGCAGGAAGTGCTGCAGTTCCAGTCAGTGCGAAATCTAAATATCCAATGTGATTGATTGCCAAGATAGAGCCACCATCACGAGGGATATTTTCTTCACCGTGAAAATCAAACTTTAATCCCAGGTATCTCCAGAAAGCTTTGATTGCAACGATGACTGGGGGATAGACGAGATCAGCCATGCGCGCTTCGCTTTTCAAGTGCTTGCTTATAAAGGCGACCTGCGCGATATGAACTACGAACAAGTGGACCGCTCATGACACCGCTAAAGCCAATATCTTCTGCTTCCTTTGCTAGTTCAACAAATTCGTCAGGCTTAACCCAGCGCTCAACGGGATGATGCTTATTCGTTGGACGTAGGTATTGGGTAATAGTGATGAGATCACAACCCGCTGCATGAAGATCCACGAGAGCCTGTGTTATCTCTTCGCGAGTTTCACCGAGACCAAGAATGAGGTTGGACTTAGTGATTAGGCCATATTCGCGCGCTTGGGTAATGACATTCAGTGAACGCTCATAGGTAAAGGCAGGGCGAATACGTTTGAAGATACGTGGCACGGTCTCCAAGTTATGTGCAAATACCTCAGGGCGAGTTTCAAATACTTCATTGAGATAGACAGGATTACCGCTGAAATCTGGAGCAAGCATCTCAACGCCTGTACCAGGGTTGAGTTCGTGCACCATGCGGATCGTCTCGGCATAGAGCCAAGCTCCTTCATCAGCAAGATCATCGCGAGTGACGCCAGTAATCGTTGCGTATTTCAAACCCATTGATTGCACTGATTCGGCTACGCGACGTGGTTCATCACGATCGAGCTCTTCAGGCTTGCCGGTATCAATATTGCAAAAATCGCAGCGACGGGTGCAACGATCGCCACCGATAAGAAATGTTGCCTCTTTATCTTCCCAACATTCAAAGATATTAGGACATGCTGCTTCTTGGCAGACTGTGTGAAGACCTTCGCTCTTAACCAATGATCGAAGTCGTGTGTATTCAGGGCCCATGTTGGCGCGAGTCTTAATCCACTCAGGTTTACGTTCGATCGGAGTCTCGGTATTGCGCGCTTCGATGCGAAGTAACTTGCGACCTTCGGGTGCGATAGTCATGCGCTCACCTTCATCAGAGATTCCAATAAATACTTTTCAACTACAGGCATTACTTCATCAACCGAAATATCTCGTGAGAGTTCAACGGCCATTGAGGTTACTGCTGCATCAGAGATACCGCAGGGGATGATTCTATTGAATGCTTCCAGCTCTGGATTCACATTGAGAGCAAAGCCATGCATGCTCACCCCTTGGGCCACGCGGATCCCGATGGCTGCAATCTTGCGATCTCCGCGCTCATCACATACCCAGACTCCCGAGCGCCCATCAACTCTCTGGGTATTTATTCCAAATTCAGTGCAGACCTTGATAATCCCAGCTTCAATCTCGCGGACAAAGCCCACCAGCTCTGTCGGTTTAGCTAACTTCACAATCGGATAACCAATGAGTTGTCCTGGACCATGCCATGTGATCTTGCCACCTCGATCGACATCAATGACGGGTGTGTCATCGGTAGGTTTTTCCAGTTCTGTAGTTCTCTTTCCTGCTGTGTATACCGATGGATGTTGAAGAAGAAGCAATGAGTTAGGACGAACTCCTTGAGCAACTTCTAAATGAATTCTTCGCTGATCAGAGAGCGCCTCGGTGTACTCAACAAGCCCTGCGCGGGTGAGCTCCAGAGGTGTCATCTTTAATTCTTCCTGTGAACCTGCGCTGAATGGGGGCACGAGTACAGCCTAAAGGTAGGCTAGCGCTCTCGCGAATTGCGCATTCATCACAGCCCGAAAGGCCTCTTCTATCGTGTCGATAACTACCGTTCAAAAATCCCGTAAGCCATTTGCCATCGCCATGCTGGTGGTCATTATCTGGTTCCTTATCGTAGGCATCTTCGGACCCCTCTTTGGAAAGCTGACTTCAGTTCAGGAGAATAACAACTCTTCATTCTTGCCAAAAGGTGCTGAAGCAACACTGGCAGCAGATGAGATAGCGAAATTCTCCAGCAAGGATTCATTTAACTTTCCAGCTCTTATTCTCTTTGAAGGCAAGGTAAGTCCTGCAACTCTGGGTGCAATCAACGATCATATGGCTGGCGTTGGAGCTCTCACACTTGAAGGCACCGATGCAAAAATTTCTGACTACTTAGCTCCCGGTGAAGTAATCTCAGTCTTTCCATCACAAGATGGTGAGGCAATCCTTGCCAACGTTCCACTTGATGGCAATGCAATTTCAAAGTTACTGCCCAATGACAAGCCAGTTCTGCCTGCAGTTATCGATGCGCTGCGCGAAGATATCAAGCCTATCGCTGAGGCAAATGGGGTTTCTCATTACGTAACCGGCCCTGGCGGACTCCTAGGAGATCTCTTCGGTGCTTTTGAAACTCTTGACTCAACACTTCTTCTCACAACCCTGGCAGTGGTGGCCGTCATCCTTATTGTTGTTTACCGTTCCCCGGTTCTATGGATTATTCCTTTGCTTTCATCTCTATTTGCACTCTCGACCGCTGGCGGAATTGTTTATCTGCTAGCAAAGAACGACATCATTGATGTTGATGGTCAATCGCAGGGAATTCTTTCAGTTCTTGTAATCGGTGCTGCTACAGACTACGCACTCCTGCTTATCGCTCGCTATCGAGAAGAACTTCATCTCTACGAGAATCGTTTCGATGCAATGCGCGCTGCCTATAAGGGAGTCTGGGAACCGATTCTTGCATCGGGTGCAACAGTTTCAATCTCTCTTCTCATCCTTCTCTTTAGCCAATTAACAAATACTGCAAGCCTTGGCCCTGTCGGTGCAATTGGCATCGTCTGTTCGATGATCACAATTCTCACTCTTCTTCCAGCCCTGCTCTTGATCTTTGGCCGTTGGATTTTCTGGCCTCGCATTCCTCATCATGATGGAGATGATCATGTGCTCTCGGGAACTTGGTCCAAAGTTGGAAGCTCCATTGAACGCAATCCTCGCAAGGCCTGGGTTATTTCTGGAACAGTTCTCCTCCTCTTCGCATTCGCATCGACGACGCTCAAGGCTGATGGCCTTGGAACCGTTGACTCCTTTACGGGAAATCCTGAATCTGTTGTCGGACAGAAGTTGCTGACAAAGCACTTCCCAGGCGGAGAAGGGGATCCAACCCAAGTTGTTGTCTCTGTGGACAAGGTTGGCGCCGTAACGGCAGCTCTGAAGAACGCACCTGGTGTTACCGATATTTCTCCGCAGTTGGATGGTTTTGCAGTGCCGGGACAGCCACTTCCTGGGATGAAGGTTGTTGGCGATCGCGCGATTCTCAACGTCACTCTAGATAAGGCCCCCGATAGCGTGGAGGCAGGAAATGACATTCCTGAGATCCGTCGACTTGCTCATGCTGCAGATGCAACATCACTCGTTGGTGGAACAAGCGCCGTCTACTTCGATGTGCGCACTGCAAATAATCGTGACAACAAGACAATCATCCCAATCATCTTGTTTGTTATTACCTTGATCCTCGGATTACTCCTGCGAAGCATCTTGAGCGCAGTCGTATTGCTCGGCACTGTTGTCTTGTCCTACTTTGCGACTCTCGGTGTATGTGCGCTGGTCTTCAACCATGTCTTTGGATTTGCAGGGGCAGATAATGCATTCCCACTCTTTGCCTTCATCTTCTTGGTGGCACTCGGAATCGATTACAACATCTTCTTGATGACTCGTGTCCGTGAAGAATCGCAGAAGATTGGAACGCGAGCCGGTGTGATTAAGGGAGTTACTGTTACTGGCGCCGTGATTACATCGGCGGGAATCGTCCTGGCAGCAACATTTGCCGTCCTTGGATTGCTCCCACTTGTTCCTCTTGCCCAGCTTGGCTTTGCGGTGGCATTTGGTGTTCTCCTTGACACCATCATTGTTCGCTCAATTTTGGTACCAGCTCTCGTTCACGAGATTGGTCCAAAGATCTGGTGGCCTTCTAAGTTACAGAATAAGTAATTTGCTATGCGCGTAGGAATTGCCGGCTATGGGTTATCAGGCCGCTCATTTCACGCACCTTTACTTAAGGGCTGCCGATTTGATGTGGCAACGGTACTCACCGGCAATTCCACTCGTGCACGGCAGGCGAAAGAGGATTTCCCTCTCACGAAAGTAACAACGGATTTCAGTGATTTTCTTGCACAAGATTTAGATCTCGTTGTTGTGGCATCGGCTAACGCAGTTCACGCAGAGCATGCACTCGCTGCAATCAAAGCAGGAATTCCTGTAGTCGTTGAAAAGCCGATGGCCCGCACACTTGCAGAGACAGAAAGTATCTTGAGTGCGAGTGAGAAATCTGGCGTTGCCGTTACCGCGTTCTATAACAGGTTGTGGGATAGCGACATCTTGACCATCAAGAAAGTTGCAGCAAATGGCTTGATTGGCACAGTCTTCCGTTTCGATTCACGATTTGAGAGATATCGTCCACAACTCAATCCTGCAGCATGGCGTGAATCATTATCCCCTGCAGAAGGTGGCGGACTCCTGCTGGATCTGCAGACACATTTGCTTTCAACAGCTCTTGATTGCTTTGGTCCTGCAGATCTGACCTATGCAAGTGTGAGAAAGATTCGCGGGGATTCTGAAGATGATGTGGTTCTAAATCTGCGCCATCACTCAGGAGTTGATTCCTACTGTTCCGTGAGTGCGATTTCCGGTTCCGTCGGGCCTCGTATTCGAGTCTTGGGAACCGAGGGTGCACTCATTATTGAAGAGCTAGATCCACAAGAGGCGCTATTGCGTGCAGGAAGTTTTCCTGAAGGTGGAATCTGGAGCGTTCCCACATCATCGAAGGCTTACATCCAACGTGGTGATGTGCGCGAGGAGATTGAATCCGTTCCTGGTAATTATGGACTCTTCTATCTCGCTGTTGCAGGTGCTCTCGAAGGTAAGAATGAGTGGCCGATAACTCCTGCACAAATTAGAGCTGTGGCAACGATGATTGATAAGGCGCGTGAAATTAGTGTCCGATAAGAAAGTTGCCATTATCGGAGCAGGCTTAGCTGGCTTAAGTGCAGCAATCACTTTGCAAGATGCAGGGTGTGATGTTGAAGTATTTGAATCCAGTGATCGCGTGGGAGGAAGAGTTGCCACCGATGTCATTGATGGATATCGACTCGACCGAGGTTTTCAACTCATTAATGCCAGGTACCCAGAACTAGTGCGACTAGGCATCATCGATGAGCTTGATTTTGTAGAAGCATCTCGCTCAATCGATATTGCACTTGGATCATCCACGATCTCTCTCGGTGATCCTCGAAGCCATCCCTTCTCTACATTTAACCCAGCAACGGGATCAATCCTGACAAAGTTACGCTTTCTCTCATATCTGACCAGCGCGTCAAAGCCAGGAGTATCTGTTGAAGATGAGCTGTTGAAGTATGGAAATCTCTACACGCGCGTTCTCAAACCATTTCTCACTGGCGTATTCCTGACATCTCCCGCCAGCGTTGATTCTGTAAGCGGCAAGGAGATCATTCGCTCCTTTATCTCAGGCAAACCAGGGTTGCCGGCACAAGGTGCAGGGGAGTTGTCCAAAGCTCTTGCAAAGCGCGTGAGAATAATTCATCTGAACTCTCGCATCGATGCCTTGAGTCAATGCAAAGCAGATGCTGTCATCGTTGCCACTGATCTCACAACGGCTGCGCAACTTCTTGATATTCCAAATGTTCCCAAGCTTGCTGCCAGCACAACCTGGTATCACGAGATTCCAATAGGCATGACTTCTTCTAAGAATCTTTTGCTTGATGGGCAAGTACGAGGTCCTGTCATTAACTCGATTGCAATTTCCAATATGGTCCCCAGTTGTGCGCCCCCTGGCAAAGCGCTGCTATCTTCAACAACGATTGACTTTGCTTCAGAGTCTGAAGTGCGCAGGCACCTTTCAGTCCTATGGGGAGTATCTACTTCTGACTGGCAATTGATTGCAAAGTATGAGATTCCTAAGTCACTACCTATCTTTGGCGTTGGATCGCATGGAGTCGAGTCATCGCATTATGCAGATGGAGTATTTATCGCCGGCGACTATCGCACTGCGCCTTCACAAAATGGAGCTCTTTTGTCAGGACGTCTTGCAGCGCAGGAGCTACTCCTGAATTAAGGCAGTCAGAGCGTTGGTGATGTGTGGGTAATCCCATGTAAAGCCAGCATCAGTTAACGCTTGTGGAACAACCTTCTTACTTCCCAAAATTTCAGATGAGAAGCCACCGAGTGCAACCTTCAAAGCTATTGCTGGTGCTGGAAAGAGAGCTGGACGGTGCATCGCGCGAGCAAGTGCTGAGGTGAACTCTTGGTTGGTAACAGGGTTAGGAGAAGTCAGATTGACGGGCCCTGAGACTTTATTTTCAAGTAAGAAGGTGATGGCGCGGATGACATCGTGCAGAGTAATCCAAGACCACCACTGCTTACCGTTACCCAGTTTTCCACCAAGGCCTAAACGAAAGAGCGGGAGCATTCTGCCCAGTGCGCCGCCGGTGGGATCTAGGACAAGACCTGTACGAATTTTGACGGTGCGAACATCTGTGACCAGATCAGCTGCGCCTTCCCACTCACGACAGACAGCGGCGAGGAAGTCATCGCCCACGCGATCTGACTCAATCACAGAGCGGTTACCAGATTCTCCATACCAACCGATTGCACTCGCTGAGATAAAAACTTGAGGCTTTACTTCATTGACTGCATTAGCTATTGCTGTTGTTCCAAGCAGACGTGAATTCAAGATCTCAGATTTGTACTTCTTACTCCAGCGCTTATCGCCGACTCCGACACCAGCTAAGTGGATGATTGCATCGACGCCACGCAGGGCTTCGATATCAACAAATCCTGTCTTTGGATCCCACTGAATTTCATCAGGTGCAACAACAGCTCTGCGCACAAAGCGCTGCACAGTGTGACCTTCACTCTTGAGATGGCCAACGAGAGCTGTGCCAATAAGTCCTGATGCGCCCGTAATCGCAATGCGTTGTGGGACTGACATAAAAGTTAGAGACCCAAATCAGATTCGAATGCTCCACCTTCGAGGCGCTCTTTAAGAGTTACCAAGAAACGAGCAGCGTCTGCGCCATCGACAACGCGATGATCATATGAAAGACCGAGATAGACCATGGAACGGATAGCAATAGTCTCACCACCGTCTTCACCCTTGACGACCATTGGGCGCTTAACGATTGCACCAAGACCCAGGATTGCTACCTGTGGCTGATTAATAATTGGTGTATCAAAGAGAGCACCACGTGAGCCTGTATTGGTGAGAGTAAATGTTCCGCCACCGAGTTCATCAGGAGTCACCTTGTTATCGCGTGTGCGAGCTGCAAGGTCTGCAATTTTACGAGCAACGCCGCCCATGTTTAAGTCACCAGCATTGTGAATGACAGGAACAAGGAGACCGCGTTCAGTATCAACTGCAATACCGAGGTGTTCTGCACCATGATAAATAATCTGATCGCCTTCAACAGATGAGTTCAGAACTGGGTGCTGCTTAAGTGCTTCACAGACTGAGACTGCGAAGAATGGAAGGAATGAAAGCTTGACGCCTTCACGTGCTTCAAATGTTGCTTTGGAGCGATCGCGCAGACGTGCAATCTTCGTGACATCTACTTCAATTACTGTTGTCAGTTGCGCTGAGACCTGAAGGGATTCGACCATGCGAGCTGCAATGACTTTGCGAAGTCGTGACATTGTCACTGTGGTTCCGCGAAGAGGGGATGCAACTGCAGCAGATGGTCGTGGTGCAGATGGTGTTGATGCCGCAACTGGTGTGGATGCAACTGCTGCGACCGCTGATTTAGGTGCAGCTGCTTCAACATCTTCCTTACGAATACGTCCGCCGATTCCTGTTCCACGCACAGAGGCAAGATTGACACCAAGATCATTAGCAAGCTTTCGAACAATAGGAGTCACATAAGCATCTTGTGGTTGTGACACAGGAGCAACAGGAGCAACAGCTGCAACAGGAGCTGGAGCTACGGGCGCTGCAGCAACAGGTGCTGGAGGGGGAGTTGGAGCAACAGGTGCAACAGGTGGTGCAACAGGCGCCGGCGCAGCTGGTGCTGGTGCAGAACCTGAAACACCAATGAGAGCAAGACGTGCACCGACTGCAACAGTTGTATCAACTGCAACATCGATGGCAAGGAGAGTTCCAGCAACTGGTGATGGGATCTCTGTATCGACCTTATCTGTGGAAACTTCAAGGAGTGCTTCATCTACTGCAACCGAATCGCCCACGTTCTTAAGCCAGCGAGTAACAGTTCCTTCGCTTACAGATTCACCGAGTGCTGGCATTGTGATGACAGTTCCGCCACTAGATGCAACTGGAGCAGCGACCGGTGCAGCTACTGGTGTCGCAGGTGGGGGAGTTGGAGCAACGGGAGCAGGAGCTGCAACAACAGGTGCTGCAACAGGAGCCACAGGTGCTGGAGCAGATGCGCCAGCGCTATCTGCAATCACTGCAAGTTCAGCTCCGACTGCAACAGTCTGGTCAACGCCAACAACAATCTTTGTGAGAATTCCTGCAACAGGAGATGGGATCTCTGTATCGACTTTATCGGTTGATACTTCAAGGAGTGGTTCATCTACAGCGACCATGTCGCCTTCGTTCTTGAGCCAACGAGTAACTGTTCCTTCACTGACGCTCTCACCGAGAGCTGGCATTGTGACTGAGAATGACATCGCTATTTTC
>JBILBC010000030.1:0-12067 GCA_044353885.1 Candidatus Planktophila sp.
ACTTCAAGATTGTTGATTACCCAACAGCTGCAGCGCTCTCCTTTACATTGATGGCTGCAATCTTGATTCTTGTCACTATCTATGTCCGCAAGGCTGGAACTGAGGAGCTTGTATGAAGCAGATCTCTCGCTGGTTCCAGCGCAACCTCATCCGTATCTATGCAGTCGTTGCCTTCACCTACCTCTTTATCCCTGTTGCCTACACATTTGCCTTCTCATTTAATGATTCTGGTAAGAGCAATTTGGTGTGGAAGGGATTTACCTTTGATAATTGGAAGAACCCTTGTGGCGCACCTGAAATCTGTAGCGCTCTCGGTAACTCCATCAAGATTGGCTTCCTCGCAACGCTCTTTTCAACAATTCTCGGCACGATGATTGCATTTGCACTCGGTCGCCATAAATTTAAGGGGCGCTCAACTACCAACCTGCTGATCTTCCTACCGATGGCAACACCTGAAATCGTTCTTGGTGCCTCCCTTCTCTCACTCTTCTTAGTCTTTAAGATCAATCCAGGCTTCTGGCCAACTGTGATTGCTCACGTTCTCTTCTGTGTCTCATTTGTTGTGGTCACAGTCAAAGCGCGTATTGCAAGCCTTGATCCCCGACTAGAGCAAGCTGCAATGGATCTCTACGCCAATGAGCGAGAGACTTTCCGCCGCGTCACACTTCCACTCGTTGCACCAGGAATCGCAGCTGCTGCACTTCTCGCATTTAGCTTATCTTTCGATGATTTCATCATTACCAACTTCAACTCAGGCACCATGACGACATTTCCTAAATTTGTCTATACATCTGCAGCGCGCGGTATTCCTGCGCAAGCAAATGTCATTGGCTCTGCCATGTTCTTCCTCGCCCTATCAATTGTCATCATCGGACAATTTGTGGGTCGCAGACGCAAAGTTTCATGACGCGCGAGGTCATTATTCTTGGCTCTACCGGCTCTATCGGTGTTCAGGCTCTTGAAATCGTTGAGGCTAACCCAACACTTTTTACAGTCGTGGCACTTACAGCAGCAGGCTCTAACCCTGATCTTTTAATTGCTCAGGCGAAGAAATTTAAGGTCAAGGTTGTTGGTGTTGCAAAAAATGGCGATGTTATCCGCGGGGCGCTGCCTGGGGTTGAAGTAGTTGATGGTCCAAACGCATCTACGGAAGTTGCTGCTATCTCCTGCGATGTTGTTCTCAACGGCATTACAGGCTCGATAGGGCTTGCCCCCACTCTTGCAGCACTTGATGCTGATAATCGCGTGGCCCTTGCCAATAAGGAATCACTTGTTGCAGGTGGAGATTTAGTTATTGCTCGTGCAAAGGAGAATCAACTTCTTCCTGTTGACTCTGAGCACTCTGCTATCTGGCAGGCGTTGATGGGTGAGAAGAAATCTGAAGTCTCCAAGTTGATTCTTACAGCAAGTGGTGGACCCTTTAGAGATCGCACAGATCTCTCTGGTGTGACAGTGCAAGAAGCGCTAGCTCACCCAACATGGATCATGGGGCCAGTTGTCACTATTAACTCTGCAACCCTCATGAATAAGGGCCTTGAAATTATTGAGGCGCATTACCTCTTTGGCGTTGCCTACTCACAGATTGAAGCTGTTATTCATCCGCAATCTGTTGTGCACTCGATGGTTGAGTTTGTTGATGGCTCAACGATTGCACAAGGTTCACCTCCTAATATGAAGGGGCCAATATCTCTCGCACTTGCTTATCCACATCGCGTCGCTGGTGCGACACAGGCAATTGATTGGAGCCAGTCTCACACCTGGAACTTTGCTCCGATTGATATGAAGCGTTTTCCAGCTGTAGCTCTCGCTCGCGAGGTAGGAGCCATCGGGGGAGGGTTACCGGCAGTATTTAATGCGGCCAATGAAGTTGCCGTTCAAGCATTTGTTGATGGTGATATCAAGTTCACAGAGATTGTTAAGACAGTTTCAGCAGTTGTGGATAAGTTGCGCAGTAGCGTCAGCGGCGCACTTCGAGATCTCGCTGATGTCAGTGCTATTGAAGATGATGCGCGTAGCACGGCTCACGAACTATTGAAGAAGGTCGGATAATGCAATTTCTTGGAATATTGGCATTTGTAGTAGCGCTGCTCTTATCTGTGATGGTCCATGAATTTGGCCACTACATCACAGCAAAACGCTTTGATATGAAGGTTACTGAGTTCTTCCTTGGCTTTGGAAAGCGCATCTGGTCATTCACTAAAGGTGAGACTGAGTTTGGAATTAAAGCCATTCCTGCAGGCGGTTACTGCCGTATTGAGGGAATGACACCACGAGATGAGATGCCAGAAGGTGAAGAATCTCGCGCGTTCTATGGCGCAACAACAACGCGTAAATTAATTGTTCTCGGTGCAGGCTCTACAGCTCACTTCATCATCGGATTCGTACTGATCTTCTCCATCTTCTTTGGCGTTGGGGTAAATGCACTTTTATCTGATGTCACCAAGGTTTCTCCTAATTCGGCAGCAGCTGCGGCAGGTTTCCAGCCAGGAGATAAAATCATTGCAATCGATGGAGATGAAGTCACGGATTGGTATCAGGATTCACAGGCGATTGGCGCATCAGAGGGAAATGAACTCACATTCACAGTTCTTCGTGATGGGCAAGAAATTGAGATTACTGCAGCTCCAACATACTTAACATCTGAAAAGCGCTACATGCTCGGTGTTGTGACAAAGATTGGAATCAAGCGCGAAGGCCTTATTGAATCAGTGAAAGAATCAGGGCGCGCAACTGCAGTTCTCACTCGCGAATCTGTGAAGGCGCTCATCTCACTTCCTACAAAGATTCCACAACTGATTCGCCAGACATTTGGAGGCGAAAAACGTGATCCCAATGGCCTTGTCGGCATCGTGGGCGCAGCGCGTGTTTCAGGGGATGCGGTCAGCAGCAATAAGCTCAATAACACTGAGCGCCTTGGAACATTCCTGCTTCTCATTGCAAGTCTGAATATCTTTGTTGGTCTCTTTAATTTGCTTCCACTTCTTCCACTCGATGGTGGACATATGGCAGTTGCCATCGCTGATGAAATTCGTGCCTTCTTTGCACGACTTCGTGGAAGACCTCGACCTGCTGGAATCGATGTGAATGTGCTAACACCAGTGACGATGACAGTTTTTGCGGTGCTTGTAGTACTCACCGCAATCCTGCTTATCGCAGACATTCTCAACCCCGTCTCGCTCAATCTCTAGAGATAAGGCAGAATACGGTTCATGGTTGATCTCGGAATTCCAAGCGCCCCACCTCCTACCTTGCACCCGCGTCGCAAGACGCGACAGCTCAAAGTTGGGTCAATCGGCGTAGGTTCTGATTCACCGGTCAGCGTTCAGTCGATGTGTACAACGCTCACATCTGATGTCAATGCAACGTTGCAGCAGATTGCAGAACTCACCGCCTCTGGTTGCCAGATTGTTCGCGTTGCAGTTCCTTCACAAGATGATGCAGATGCACTTGCTCAGATTGCTAAGAAGTCACAGATTCCAGTTATTGCAGATATTCACTTCCAGCCTAAATACATCTTTGCGGCCATTGATGCTGGGTGCGCGGCAGTGCGTGTGAACCCAGGCAACATCAAGCAATTTGATGACAAGGTAAAAGAAGTTGCTAAGGCTGCAGGAGATGCTGGTATTCCTATTCGTATCGGCGTCAATGCAGGTTCTCTTGATCCGCGCTTATTGAAGAAGTATGGAAAGGCAACACCTGAGGCTCTTGCAGAGTCTGCGCTCTGGGAAGCATCTCTCTTTGAAGAACATGGCTTTGGCGATATCAAGATTTCCGTCAAGCATCACGATCCTGTCACGATGGTTAATGCCTATCGCATCTTGGCGGCAAAGTGCGATTATCCGCTGCACCTTGGTGTGACAGAAGCTGGCCCCATCTTCCAAGGAACGATTAAATCTGCAACAGCATTTGGAATTCTTCTGGCTGAAGGTATTGGCGACACCATTCGTGTTTCTCTCTCAGCTCCTCCTGTTGAAGAGGTCAAGGTCGGTATCTCAATTCTAGAATCGCTGAATTTACGTCAACGTAAACTTGAAATCGTTTCATGCCCATCATGTGGTCGCGCACAAGTAGATGTCTATACGCTGGCTGAGAAAGTTCAGGCTGGATTGCAAGGAATGACTGTTCCACTGCGCGTTGCTGTCATGGGTTGTGTTGTAAATGGTCCGGGTGAAGCACGTGAGGCAGATCTTGGTGTTGCATCAGGAAATGGCAAGGGGCAAATCTTTGTAAAGGGTGAAGTCATCAAGACAGTGCCAGAGGCACAGATTGTTGAAACTTTAATTGAAGAAGCTATGCGTCTTGCTGAAGAGATGGAAGCCGCAGGCGTTGCATCAGGAGTACCTTCCGTCACAACCTCCTAAAGGTCGGGTAGGGTTCGCGATATGTTGCGAATGTCCACCCTTTTCTTGCGCACGTTGCGCGATGACCCAGCAGATGCTGAAGTACCAAGCCATCGCCTCTTAGTTCGCGCCGGATATATTCGCCGTATTGCTGCAGGTGTCTATTCATGGCTGCCACTGGGCGTCATCACACTTAGAAATATTGAAAATATTGTTCGCGATGAGATGGATAAGGCTGGATTCCAAGAAGTTCACTTCCCAGCACTTCTTCCTAAAGATGCCTATGAAATCACAGGCCGCTGGAACGATTACGGCCCAGATCTCTTTCGTCTGCAAGATCGCAAGGGCGCAGATTACTTACTAGGCCCAACCCATGAAGAGATGTTTACCTTGATGGTCAAGGGTGAATATTCATCCTATAAAGATTTACCCCTTGCGCTCTATCAAATTCAAACAAAGTATCGTGATGAAGCGCGCCCACGTTCTGGAATTATCCGTGGCCGCGAATTTGTGATGAAGGATTCGTATTCTTTTGACCTCACCGATGAAGGCCTCGTTGAGTCCTATATGCGCCACCGCGCTGCCTATATCAAGACCTTTGATCGCCTTCGTATGAAATACAACATTGTCAGCGCAGTCTCTGGTGCGATGGGTGGTTCTGCATCGGAGGAATTCTTAGCGCCATGTGAGACCGGTGAAGATACGTATGTGCTCTGCGAAAAGTGTGGCTATGCGGCAAATGTTGAAGCGATGACTACTGTTGTTGCAGCAAGTGATGCTTCAGGTGTTGCAGCTATCGAAGTCTTTGATTCACCTAATACTCCAACTATTGACACCCTTGTTGAATTGCTCAATGCAAAGTTCGGTGGGGGATATGACGGGTCGATGACTCTGAAAAATGTCATGTTAATGGCAGATAAGACTCCTATCTCAGTGCTCGTTCCTGGAGATCGCGAAGTTGACCTTAAGCGCTTGCAGGCAAATCTTGCAGGGGTCAATGACATCAGCGTCTTTGAAGAAGCAGATTTTGCAAAGTTCCCAGGACTTGTGAAGGGTTACATCGGACCACAGGATGCAAAGAAGAATGGCATCACTGTCTATGCAGATCCTCGCATTGCACCAGGAACATCATGGGTGACAGGTGCCAATGCGAAAGATAAGCATGCGCGCAACGTTGTCACTGGTCGTGATTTCACAGTCGATCACTATGTTGAAGCTGCGCAAATCAAGCAAGGCGATGCATGTCCTAAGTGTTCTACTGCCGTGATTATCGATCGCGCTATTGAAATTGGTCATATCTTCCAATTGGGTCGCAAATATGCAGATGCTCTTGGCCTTACCGTCCTTGATCAAAACGGTAAATCACAGGTTGTCACCATGGGCTCATATGGAATTGGTGTTTCACGTGCAGTAGCTGCAATTGCTGAACAGAGCTATGACGAGATTGGTCTTTCATGGCCTGTTGAAGTCGCACCTGCAAAGGTCCATGTTGTTGCAACTGGAAAAGAAGATGTCGTCTTTGAGACAGCCGAGAAGATTTGCGCAGAGCTTGAATCTCGAGGCATTAGCGTGATGATTGATGATCGCCGTGGGACAAGTCCAGGTGTGAAGTTTAAGGATGCTGAGCTGATCGGTATTCCTGTCATTGTTGTTGTGGGTAAGGCTCTTGAACAAGGAAATGTTGAAATCCGTGTTCGTAAGAGTGGCGATAAATCTGAAGTTGCAGTCGCATCAGCAGTTGATTTCATTGCGGGCCTTCTTCCTACGCTGAGCTAATGCTTGAAAATCTCACTGCAGTAAATCTCATACTGCTTGGGGTTGCGATGTTTGCATCTGGCTTTATCGATGCCATTGCAGGTGGGGGAGGCCTCATTCAGACCCCGGCGATGTTGCTCTCATTTCCAGATCGCAATCCGGTAGAAGTTGTGGCAACATCAAAGACTGCAGCATTCTTTGGAACAACCACTGCTGCTATTCAATACCGCAAATTCATCAAGACCGACCCCAAGCTCTTGATTGCAATGGTTATTCCAGCATTTATTGGCGCCGCTTTTGGTGCGCTCTTTGCCTCTCGTATCTCGGCGGAGAGTTTTAAGAGCTCCATCTTCTTTATGATGATTGCAATCTTTATCTATACGCTCTTTAAGCCAGATCTAGGCAAGGTGCATGTAGAGAAGCACTCACCGAAAAAGATGATGGTGATTGGATCGATCGCTGCATGCCTTATCGGATTCTATGACGGCCTTATTGGTCCAGGCACGGGCACGATGTTGATGATCGCACTCGTTGCCATCATGGGCTTTGCCTTCGTGGGGGCATCGGCGATTGCCAAGGTTGTTAATGCCACGACAAATCTTGCCTCCATCATTGTCATTGGCTTTTCTCTGGGAATCATGTGGAAGCTTGGATTAGTTCTTGCTGTGGCAAATCTTGCAGGTGGATATATGGGTTCACATATGGCAATTAAGAAGGGTTCATCCTTTATCCGCATCTTCTATCTGATTGTTACAGCACTTCTCATTCTGCGACTTGGATACTCGCTCTATATAGAGTAAATTTGCCTATGCACGATAACTTAATAACAACCGAATAGGACGGCACGAAAATGGCTCTTAAGGACCAGATTTCAGAACACATTACTCCAGCGCTACACCAAGCTGGATATTTCCTTGAAGATGTCAATCTTGTTTCCCCAGGACAACACCGCATCGTTACAGTCATTGTCGATGGTGAAAGCGCACTTAATCTTGATCAAGTCACCGTTGCATCCAAGCTCGTCTCAGAGCTTCTCGATGAAGCAACATTTATGGGCGAGACACCCTTTACGCTGGAAGTTACATCTCCCGGAATTGATCGCCCCCTCACACTTCCTCGCCACTTTGCTAAAAACAATGACCGCCTCCTTAAGGTGACGAAGAACGACGGAACAGTCATCACAGGTCGCATTTGCGCCAATACTGATAGCGATGTGACGTTAACTGTCACAGAGAAGAAGGATGTTAAAGAGGTAGTGATCTCTTTGAGTGATATCAAGCGCGCACAGGTTGAAATTGAATTTAATCGTAAAGAGGATGACAAGTAATGGGTGTCGATATTCCAGCTCTCGTTCTCCTGACTGATGCAAAGGGCATGCCCCTCGAGCAGTTAATTCAAATGATTGAGGCAGAGATCCTTACCGCCTATACCGAAACTCCTGAACCTAATCGTTATGCACGCGTTCAACTCGATCGTGAGACCGGTGATATTGCGATCTATGTTCCAGCGTTTAATGAACTTGGTGAACGAGTTAGCGAAGATGTCCTTGAAGTAGAGGGCTTTGACCGCATTGCAACATCGACTGCGCGCAAAACTATCAAGATGCAGATGCGAGCCACCAATGATGCAGAGATTGTTGGCGAGTTCACGGCATCCGTTGGAGATGTGATTTCAGGAATTATTCAGCAAGGTCGCGACCCTAAGATGATTCACGTCAACCTGGGTCGTATTGAAGGAAAGATTCCACCTCAAGAACAAGTTCCTGGTGAGGTCTATACCCACGGTGAACGCATTAAATGTTTTGTTGTTGAGGTAAAGCAAGGTCTTAAGGGACCTGAGATTATGTTGTCTCGAAGCCACCCAGGCCTTGTGAAGCAACTCTTTGCTTTGGAAGTTCCTGAAGTGAAAGATGGCATCGTTGAAATCATGGGCGTCTCACGAGAGGCGGGCCATCGCACAAAGATTGCTGTGCGCTCACATCGCGCCGGTGTTTCTCCTAAGGGTTCTCTGATTGGACCACTGGGCGCACGATCACGTGCTGTGATGGATGAACTCAAGGGAGAGAAGATTGACATCGTTGATTACGATGAAGATCCAGTGAAATATGTTGCACATGCTCTTGCTCCCGCAAAGGTCAGTAGCGTCACCATCGTTGATGAACTATCGCGCTCAGCAAAGGTAGTTGTCCCTGATTACCAACTCTCATTAGCTATCGGCAAAGATGGGCAGAATGCTCGCCTTGCAGCACGACTTACTGGCTGGCGTATCGATATCCATCCTGATACCCCTGCGCCAACGGCATAACCCCCGCATGAAATAGGGAATTTCACCCTGATTCGCTAGACTCCTCACATTACGCAGGTGCTCAAACGCCGCGTTATTAACGAAATGGATGCGAAAGATATGAAACTCAAATGAGCTCGTTTACATCATGAGGTCGAACAACTAGGGCTCGCATCCCACAAGAATTTATGCGGGCCAAGACAGGAGAAATGTGTCAAAGGTCCGCGTACATGAGTTGGCAAAACAACTCGGTATGGAGAGCAAGGAAGTCCTTGCAAAGCTCCAAGAAATGGGCGAATTCGTCCGATCAGCTTCATCAACGGTAGAAGCACCGGTAGTCCGCAAGTTAGTTGCGCTCTATCCCGATGCAAAGCCAGTTTCCGATGTGAAGCCAGTCAAGAAGGCAGCTGCAAAGAAGACCGCTGCCTCCAAAAAGACTGCTGAAGTAAATCCTGAGTTAGCAGCAGAGCTTGCAGCAGAACTCGGGGTTGATCTTGCAGCGCTAAAGGCATCACGCGATGCTGAGAAGGTTGCACAGGTAGAAGCAAAGGCTGCAGCAACAGAAGCAGCTAAAGATGCAACAACAGAAACTGCAGCACCAACTCCTGGTGCACCTGTTGCACCGCGTCCGGGAAATAATCCATTCTCAACAGGGAGTGCGGTTCCGCGCCCACCGCGTCCAGGAAATAATCCATTCTCAACAGGTGGCGCAGTTCCACGCCCACCACAACGTCCACAAGGAACAGGAGCGCCTCGTCCAGGAATGGCAGGAGCGCGTCCAGGTTCTGTTCGTCCAGGTTTTGCAGCACGTCCAGGTGCAGCACGTCCAGCAGGTGCTGGAACTGGAACAGGTAATTACCCACCACGTACTGGTGGAGCACCAACATCATCAGGTCCATATCGTTCACAAGGTGCAACAGGTGGTGCACCAGGTGGTGCAGCAGGTGGTCCACAACGTCCAGGCGGCGGCGGTCCTAATCGCGGTCCAGGTCGTGGCGGTACTGCAGGTGCATTTGGAAAGAATGCAAGTAAATCTTCAAAGCGTAAGCAGAAGTCACGTAAGGCGCTGCGCGAAGAGTTCGACAATATGCAGGCACCACAACTTGGTGGCGCAGTTATTCCTCACGGTGATGGCAAGACAAAGATTCGTATGCGCCGCGGTTCATCGCTCGCAGACTTTGCCGAGAAGATTGGTGCAGATCCAGCAGCGTTAGTTTCAGCGCTATTCCACCTTGGTGAAATGGTTACTGCAACACAATCTGTCGATGCTGATACATTCGAAATTCTTGGAGCGCAGCTCAAGTATCAGATTGAGATTGTTTCTCCAGAAGATGAAGACCGCGAGCTATTGCAGGACTTCGATATCGATCTTGCTCAAGAGCTAGAAGATATGAATCCTGATGATCTTGTGGCACGCCCACCAGTAGTTACTGTCATGGGACACGTTGACCACGGTAAGACTTCTCTTCTTGATGCAATTCGCAAGACTGAAGTGATTAAGGGCGAAGCGGGTGGAATTACACAGCACATCGGTGCTTACCAAATTCACCACGATCATGATGGCGTTAATCGCGCAATCACCTTTATCGATACACCGGGCCACGAAGCCTTTACGGCGATGCGTGCCCGTGGTGCAAAGGTCACAGATATTGCAGTGCTCGTTGTAGCTGCAGATGACGGCATCATGCCTCAGACAATTGAAGCGCTTAACCACGCTCAAGCTGCTGATGTACCAATCGTTGTTGCAGTCAACAAGATTGATAAGGAAGGCGCGAACCCAGATAAGGTCCGCCAGCAATTAACCGAATACAACTTGATCGCTGAAGAGTACGGCGGAGACACAATCTTCGTAAACGTCTCTGCAAAGAAGGGCGAAGGCGTCGATGCACTTATCGAATCCATTCTCCTCACAGCAGATGCTGCAATTGATCTTCGCGCAGTCGCTGCCGATGATGCTCGTGGTGTGGCAATTGAAGCTCACCTCGATCGTGGTCGCGGCCCTGTTGCAACAGTTCTTGTGCAACGCGGAACACTGAAGGTCGGAGATGCAATTGTCGCCGGCGGTTCATTTGGTCGCGTTCGTGCGATGCTCGATGAAGATGGTGCCAGCGTGGAAGAAGCAGGTCCTTCACGTCCTGTGCAGGTTCTCGGTTTCACCTCTGTTCCTAACGCGGGAGATACATTCCTCGTTGCAGAAGATGACCGCACCGCACGCCAGATTGCTGAGAAGCGTCAGGCAGCAGAACGTAATGCTCAACTTGCTAAGGCGCGTAAGAAGGTTTCACTCGAAGACTTTATGGAGCAGTCCAAGGTCTCAACTCTTAACCTCATCCTCAAGGGTGACGTTTCTGGTTCTGTGGAAGCCCTCGAAGATGCACTCATGCAGCTCGATGTCGGAGCAGAAGTTGATCTTCGAGTTATCCACCGCGGCGTAGGCGCAATTACCAAGAGCGATATCACTCTTGCATCTGCATCTACCGCTGTTGTTATCGGCTTTAACGTTAAGCCTGAACCACAGACAGCAATCTTTGCTGATCAAGAAGGCGTTGAAGTTCGCTTCTACTCCGTTATCTACAACGCAATCGAGGAGATTGAGCTCTCCCTTAAGGGTCTGCTCAAGCCAGAGTTCGAAGAAGTTGTATTGGGTAGCGCAGAAGTTCGCGATCTCTTCAAATCTTCTAAGGTTGGAACAATTGCAGGTTCAATCGTTACTGAAGGAATCATTCGACGTAATGCAAAGGCGCGCGTCATGCGTGATGGAGCAACAATTGCCGAAGAGGTCACTATCGAATCTCTCAAGCGATTTAAGGATGATGCCACTGAAGTCAAAGAAGGCTTCGAGTGCGGTATCGGCGTCGGTAAGGGTGCTGACCTTCAGGTCGGAGACATCATTCAGGTCTTCGAGATGCGTGAGAAGAAGCGCGCCTAACAATGGGAAATTCACACCGCAGCCACAAGGTTGCAGACCGCATCAAGGTAGTAGTGGCACAGCTGCTTGAGACAAAGATTAAAGATCCGCGTCTTGGCTTTGTCACTGTTACCGATGCGCGCGTTACGGGAGATCTCCAGAACGCTTCCATCTTCTATACCGTTCTGGGTAACGATGAAGAACGCGCTGCAACTGCTGCAGCTCTTGAATCAGCCAAAGGTGTTATTCGTAGCGCAGTAGGTAAAGATTTAGGAACTCGTATTACTCCATCTCTTGAATTTATCCTTGATGGTCTTCCAGAATCTGCCAAAGCGCTCGATACTCTTCTTGAGCGAGTTCACCAACTTGATGCAGAGGTTGCAAAGGCGCGCGAGAATGCAAAGCCAGTTGTTGAAGATGCCTATAAAGTCCCTCGCATAAAAATCGAAGAGTAGTAACTTCATCATGGTCGATGGCTTCCTCGTAGTAGATAAAGCTGGCGGAATGACGAGCCACGATGTTGTTGCAGTGGGACGTAAAGCTCTCGGCACACGCAAAGTGGGCCATGCCGGCACTCTCGATCCTATGGCAACAGGAATTCTTGTACTTGGATTCGGTAATGGCACACGCTTACTTCAATACATTACCGATGGTGACAAGTCATATATTGCAACAGTCGTTCTCGGAGCATCCACTGTCACAGATGATAGGGAGGGCGAAGTTCTTACAAGTACCGATGCCTCGAAGGTTGTCGATAGTGAGATTGAAAATATTATTAAGG
>JBILBC010000031.1:0-11759 GCA_044353885.1 Candidatus Planktophila sp.
CGCTGTACTTGGTATCTGCACCAAGGCTGCGGCGTAGAGCCTTCATCGAAGTCACGGTTAGACCGCGGTATTCGGTGAGGTAAGTCGCTGTAGCTGACTTGAAATCTTCAGTCATCTCAGCAACTGCTGCTGCTTTATCTGGGCGAGCCATTCGGTTCACCTTTCGCTAGGTATTGAAGGTGACCGCGGGCAATAAAAAAATCCGTTACGCGTAAATGCGCACGGATTAATGTGAACACCTACGCGGGCTTGAGATTCCTCAATTATCAAGTTCTTTCGAACCTGACCTGCGGTCTTTGGTTATGGGTAAATCTTAAGCAGGGGAGCTGAACTGGTCAAATCCCCTGCTTAATAGAGCTAGTTAGCTGATGGTTCGCGTGTGAGGTTTGGATCGACAGCGATTCCAGGTCCCATTGATGATGAGACGACAGCCTTTGCGATGTAGCGACCCTTTGAAGAGTTTGGCTTCACGCGGAGAACTTCTTCAAGAGCTGCTGCATAGTTATCTGCAAGTTGTTCTGCAGTAAATGATGCCTTGCCGATGATGAAGTGAAGGTTTGAGTTCTTATCAACGCGGAATTCAATCTTTCCACCCTTGATGTCATTGACTGCCTTAGTGACATCTGTTGTCACTGTTCCAGTCTTTGGGTTTGGCATCAATCCACGTGTTCCGAGGACCTTACCGAGGCGACCAACCTTGGCCATCAAATCTGGTGTTGCAACAACTGCATCGAAGTCTAGGCGGCCCTTTGAAACTTCATCAATGAGTTCATCGCCACCGACGATATCTGCACCAGCTGCGCGAGCTTCTTCAGCGCGCTCACCGTTAGCAAATACCAAGACGCGAGCTGTCTTACCTGTGCCGTGTGGCAAGTTAACAGTTGAACGAATTGCTTGATCAGCTTTCTTTGGGTCAACGCCAAGAACGAGTGCAACATCAATTGTTGAGTCGTACTTAGTTGTTGTTGTCTCTTTAGCAAGGGTTACTGCCTGAAGAGGTGTGTAGAGGTGGTCCTTGATGACCTTCGCTGCTACTTCGTTGTACTTCTTTGAGCGCTTCATATCTTCCTTCTTTCTTGTATTTCTACAAGTGAGCGGTTGTGGTTAGCGAACCAGCGCGGTTCTCCCACATCTTGATGCCACCGTGGCAACAAGAAATTTACTTATGCAGAGACTGTGATGCCCATTGAGCGAGCAGTGCCTGCAATGATCAAAGCTGCTGCATCAATGTCATTTGCATTGAGGTCAGCCATCTTTGTATTTGCAATCTCCTTGACCTGAGCCATGGTGATATTTGCAACCTTGTTCTTGTGAGGAATCGCTGATCCCTTTTCAACGCCAGCAGCCTTAAGGATCAGGCGTGATGCTGGAGGAGTCTTTGTGATGAAGTCGAATGAGCGATCCTCGTAGACAGTGATCTCTACAGGAATGATCTGGCCCTTTTGTGATTCAGTCGCAGCGTTATATGCCTTGACGAACTCCATGATGTTGACACCATGCTGACCGAGCGCAGGACCTACTGGTGGTGCAGGTGTTGCTGCGCCAGCTTGGATCTGCAACTTGATGAATCCGGTGACCTTCTTCTTTGGTGCCATTTCTCTTCTCTTTTCCTTGGTTTTCTTAAAGCTTCTGTACTTGGGTAAATGAAAGTTCTACGGGTGTTTCACGTCCGAAGATTGATACCAATACCTTGAGCTTTGCCTGCTCTGGCATGATCTCCGAAATTGAAGCTGGAAGTGTTGCAAAAGGGCCATCCATAACGGTGACTGATTCGCCAACTTCGAAATCAACAAACTTCATATCTGCCTTGTCAGCCTTCTTGACTGGACGAGGAGCAAGAATCTTCTCAACTTCATCCATGCTCAGTGGACTTGGGTTATGTGCATTGCCAACAAATCCTGTGACGCCAGGAGTATTACGTACTACTGACCAAGACTCATCGGTGAGATCCATGCGGACAAGAACGTAACCTGGGTAGATATTGCGCTTGACCATCTTGCGAGCGCCGTTCTTTACTTCCATGACCTCTTCTTCAGGAACTTCCACCTGGAAGATGTAATCCTCCATGTTAAGAGACTGAATACGGTTGGCAAGGTTTCCCTTTACCTTCTTCTCATACCCTGCGTATGAGTGGATGACATACCAGTCACCAATAGCTGCACGGAGTGTGCGGCGAAATTCTGCGTTGGGATCGTTCTCATCTGATTCGATATCGCCATCTTCATCGCTTGCGAGCGCGAGATCATCAACAATGACATCTGCAATAGGAGCTTCAATAACTTCTACGACAGGTGTTGCGATTTCTTCAGCGCTGGCAGCAAGAGCTGCTTCGAATGCATCTGGCTTGAGTTCTTCAGTCATTATCCGTGGCCCTTATCCGAATACCCAGAAGACGACCTTGGTAAGAACCAGGTCGATGACGGATACGACTGCGATGATGAAAGATACGAAGACGAGAACGACAGCTGTATAAGTGGTCAACATGTTACGTGTTGGCCATACAACCTTCTTGAGCTCGTTGACTACCTGGCGATAGTAAAGTCCAACGCGCGCGAAAATCCCGAGCTTCTCCTCGGTAACTTCAACTGCATCAGTCATTGTGACTTCCTTTTCTATCTCGGTACTTCAACTTCTCTGTGACGTTCTGTACTGCGGCTTGCAGGGCAAGAGGGACTCGAACCCCCAACCGGCCGCTTTGGAGACGGCAACTCTAGCCAATTGAGCTATTGCCCTTCGCGACGAATTTTCAGGCGCGCCAAGGCGAGGAAGAAATTCATCGTGAGCGTCGAAGTGTAAGGGCAGGGGGCGTGCTGAGTAAAACTGGCAGAAATCCCAGTGGCCAGGGCCACGAGATCTGAGCGCGCAAGGCACGCTCGCCATGGTGCAGACTTCCCCCATGAGCAGAATCTCCGCACGAATTGCAGCCATCGCAGAGTCAGCCACTTTGGCCGTTGATGCAAAGGCAAAGGCGCTCAAAGCTGCCGGTCGTCCCGTCATTGGCTTTGGTGCTGGTGAACCAGATTTTCCAACTCCTGATTACATCGTTGAAGCAGCTGCTGCTGCAACAAAAGTTGTTGCAAACCATCGCTACACACCATCACCAGGTCTACCTGAACTTCGCCAAGCTATCGTTGATAAGACAAAGCGCGATTCAGGCTATGACATCACAGTAGATCAGGTACTTGTTACTAACGGTGGCAAGCAAGCTGTCTATCAAGCATTTGCAACAATTATTGATCCAGGTGATGAAGTGATCTTGCCTTCACCTTTCTGGACTACATATCCAGAAGCAATCAAATTAGCTGGCGGAAAGAGCGTTGAAGTATTTGCCGATGAAACACAGAACTATCTAGTTACAGTCGAACAGTTAGAAGCTGCTCGCACACCCAAGACAAAGGCTCTTCTTTTCTGTTCGCCATCTAACCCAACGGGTTCTGTCTATTCACCTGCACAGGTGAAGGCAATCGGTGAGTGGGCCGTGAAGAACAGTATCTGGATTATCTCTGACGAAATTTATGAGCACCTGCTCTATGACGGTGCTACCGCTCCATCACTTCCTGTTCTTGTTCCAGGGCTAGCTGATACCTGCATCATTATTAATGGTGTTGCAAAGACATATGCAATGACCGGTTGGCGCGTGGGCTGGATGATCGGTCCCAAGGATGTCATCAAGGCAGCAACGAACTTGCAATCTCACCTGACATCAAATGTTTCTAACGTTTCACAGCGTGCAGCAATTGCCGCCCTTACTGGCAATCTCGATGCAGTTCACACAATGGGTGAAGCATTTAACCGTCGCCGCACATTGATTGTTGGACTTCTCAATGAGATTCCAGGATTTGCATGCCCCACACCACAAGGTGCGTTCTATGTATATCCATCAGTCAAGGGCGTGCTCGGCAAAACTATCCGTGGCAAGGTTGCAAATACCTCCGCAGAACTTGCCACCATCATCTTGGATGAAGTTGAAGTAGCAGCTGTTCCTGGTGAGGCATTTGGTCCATCGGGATACTTACGTTTCTCATATGCCACAAGTGATGAAGATATCGTTGAAGGTATTGGGCGTATTAAGAAATTACTCTCAGAGTAATTTAAAGGCTAAGCCCCACAAGGTTTACTTCAGTCTCTAAGGTAATTCCAAACTTCTCAAAGACGCTCTGTTGAGCACTCTTTGCTAACTCTGCAATATCTGTAGCCGTTGCATTTCCTGCATTTGTTAAAGCTAAAACATGCTTAGTAGAGACTCGTGCACCACCATGGCTATCACCCTTGTGCACGCCAGCATGTTCAATCAGCCATGCAGCACTTGTCTTGACCATGCCATCTGATGTTGGCCACTTGGGTGCACCTTCAGGAAGTGTGGCTGCAATTTCTTTTGTCACAATCGGGTTGGTAAAGAAGGATCCTGCAGACCATGAATCGCGATCACTGGGATTAAGAAGCATCCCTTTAGCACCACGCAGTTCAAGAACTGCCTTACGCGTTGCATCAATAGGTGCCTTCTCCCCCACTGCAATACCAAGTTTGGTTGCAAGCTCTGCATAGGTAATAGGGGTAGTCATCTCACCTGCGCGTAGATTAAATTGCACATCCAAAACCACATAGCGACCAGGGTGGGATTTAAAGTGTGAGTTGCGATAGGAGAATTCGCATTCAGAGTTAGTAAAAGTCTTTAAGCCCTTTGCTTGGCGATCATATGTGCGCACACGTGTAATGAACTCAGCTACTTCGTGGCCATAGGCACCGATATTTTGAATAGGTGCAGCACCAACTGTGCCAGGAATTCCACTCAAGGTTTCAAGACCTGCAAAGCCACGATCAAGTGTTACTGCAACGAATTCATCCCAGTTCTCACCTGCGCCAATTGTCAGCGTTGCACCGCTACATGCATCAACTTCAGCTTGCATCGAGTGGCTATTAATACGAATAACAGTTCCCTCAAAGCCACTATCTGCAACAAGAATATTTGTGCCGCCACCAATGATAAGAATGGGGGTATCTCCCGCAGCTTCAATCGCTGCAATGATCTCTGCTTCTGTGCCCACTTCAACGAACTTTTTGGCAGGGCCACCCACACGAAGAGATGTGTAATCGCGAAGGTCAGCCATGTTCTAAGGCTACCTGCGTGGACTCAATATTGCAGTCTTGCCTCTAAAGCGCTCAAGAATGCGGTCGTAGTTCTTCTTCGATTGAGCATCGCGATATTCAGGGTCAGTATCGTGATAACCGTGATGGCGATCTTGCTCAAGCGGTAAATCCATCTGTAGTAAACGGCCATTGGAGTGGCGAAGGTTGAGTGAAAATTCAATATCTGCATTGCGGTAATAGAGCGCGCGATTGCTAAATCCCCGTGCCGTGAGTGCATCCTCACGATGCATGGCAAGAAAGTAACTAAAGAGAACATCGACTTCGCCAGCACCCTTATCGTCAACGCTGCGCCAATCATCTTCAAGGTTTACTAGCCCTCCGCGCCAACCCACTGCAAAGAATTCTCGTTTCTTGAGCTCTGCCAGAACTGGAGTGATGGCATCTCCTGTGAAGCGGGTAGATGGATCCATGATGACGATGAATTCACTGGTCACGTTACGAAGCAGTGCATTGGCACTTTCGCCCCAGCCAAAGTCTTCAGTGAGTTGAACTAAAGAGGTGCGTGCATCAAGTTCATCCACTAAAACGCCAGGTTCGCCTACAACCAAGATCGCAATCGCACATTGGCTATGTTCTTTAATGGTTCTGATAGTTGTCACGGCATCTTCTTGGAAGCCATCAATAATCATTGCAACAGTGATTTCGTATTTGCCTGAATTAATGGGGCGAATATCGCGCGTGGACTCATAGGTAGGAAAACGCTTCCTGGGGCGCAGTTCATATCCCCCGGCAACATCGACTACTTCAAATCCCTGGTTTGCGATCTGATCGCGCAGTTGGTCAGAGAGAGCAAAGTTCTTCTCGGCGCGTGCTGCAAGGCGCGCCTTTGCTAGGTCGTGAACTGAATCTGGAGCACTCACTGTTGAACTACCGCTTTAGCCATTCCTAATACTTTCACGCCTGCAGATGTTGCACTCAATGAAAGTGAAACCTTTCCATCCGCAATTTCTGCAACGGTCGCAGAGACTGTGAGATCAACCTTTTCACCAGCAGGAACAATGACGGGCTTGATAAATCGTGCGCTGTATTCGAGAACGTTGGCAGAGCCTCCTGCAAAGTCAGATACATATTTGCCGACCAGAGCCATGGTGAGCATTCCGTGGGCAATCACATTGGGAAGTCCCACAGATACTGCAAACTCTTCATTCTGATGAATGGGGTTTTGATCCCCTGATGCATCTGCATATTGCTTCAAGAGTGCTCGATCAAGATGGAAAACTTTCTCATCCAATACTGTGCCGACTTCAATCATGCGCGCACCACCAATGTTGACCACGCAGAGATAACGAGCTCTCCTTCACGCTTAAGGTCTGAACGCACAGAGACGATTTCATTTCCAGCAGCTAGGCGATAGCTCTCGATAGTTGCAGCACATGTCAGGTTATCGCCAGCTTTAACAGGTGAGAAGATTTCAAATTTCTGATCACCGTGTACTAAGCGCGACCAATCAAGTCCAATTTCAGGACGAGTAAGAATCTCTTCAAATTGGGTCAGTGTGATGCGAATGGTGAATGTGGGGGGTGCAATTGTTGTATTGCTTTCGCCGATGACGGCGCAGAAGGCATCTATTTCAGATTGAGAAACGGTAACTGATTCTGTACCCGCGAAGGTACTCCCGACAGAATCGGGGTTGAGCATTAGCGGGTTTCGCGGTGAAGAGTTGAAGACTTGCAACGTGGACAGAACTTCTTGAGTTCCATGCGGTCTGGATCGTTGCGGCGGTTCTTCTTAGTGATGTAGTTACGCTCTTTGCAATCCACGCATGCCATGGTGATCTTTGGACGTACGTCCGCGCTCTTACTTGCCATGGTCTTAACTCCTTCGTAGATGATGCTCTAACAGGCGCTTAGATTACCTGAAGCACCTTTATTGGTGAAATCCGTGCGTATTCCACACAGTATTACTAGTAGCGGAGGCGGGATTTGAACCCACGACACAGCGATTATGAGCCGCTTGCTCTACCAAGCTGAGCTACCCCGCCAAGGGTGGAACGAACTTTTGTAGTACATATTTAATTATCACTTCTGTAGTGCAGCTTGCGAGCCCCCCACCGGAATCGAACCGGTGACCTTTTCCTTACCATGGAAACACTCTACCGACTGAGCTAGGGGGGCAATGGTAGAAAGAGGAGTCTAGGGGTAAGTCAGAAAAGTAGAAAATTCGCGCAGATTACCGCGCAGGATCGAGGGCAATTTTGCCCGTAGATTCACGAGCAAGCATTGAACGATGAGCATCTGCGGCCTCACTCAGTGGATATGTCGCACCAATGACTGGCTTGAGTTTTCCATCGGCCACAAGTTGGAAGAGCTGCGCCACAACATCGTTGAGCATCTCTTTACTTCCAAAGCAATTGGCAAGCCAGAAACCTGAGACAGTCTTTGATCCATGCATCAAAGCACCTGGATGAATTGGTGTTGGCGCAGTGCGTGATGCCATTCCAAATGTGATGATTTTTCCAAATGCGCCAAGAGCTGCAAGGCTGTGATCAAATGTAGTTCCGCCCACCATTTCAAGAACAAGGTCGACTCCATGGCCACCATTTGCTTCACGAAGTGCTGCGGTGAGATCTGATGACTGTGCATCAACTGTGATATCCGCACCTAGTGACTTAGCAAGGGCTGCCTTGGCATCAGATGAAGTCACTGCAATAACTTTGCCGCCCCACATCTTTGCCAGCTGAATCGCAATCGTTCCAACACCGCCAGCTGCTGCATGCACAACAACGGATTGACCTTTCTGCAGATTTCCCATGGTCTTGAGCAGATGCCACGCAGTTGCTCCTTGCACCAACATGCACAAGGCCTGCTCATCAGTGACTGCATCCGGTATTGGAAAAAGAACAGATGTATGGGCAATCGCTTTCTGCGCATATCCCCCAGATGAAACACTCGCTAAGTAGCGCTTGCCAGCATGAGTTCCAACAACTTCAATGCCAGGAATCATTGGCAGAGTCTGTGGTGATAGATATGAGTTCTCAGTCTGATGCGTATCCGCATAGTTGATTCCCACAGCAGTGACATCAAGAACTACTTCATCGGTTCCTGCAACGGGGTCGGCAAGATCGACATACTTCATGACATCAGGGCCACCAAATGCTGTTATCTGTATAGCTTTCACTTGCAGCTGCAGCGATCTTCTAGCGCAATACCTTGTAAGGCTTCTTCAATATGTTCGCCACAGCCCTGCCATGTTGGCTTTGCACACTTCTTACATTCAACCTTGGTACACATATCAAATTCTCCCTAGAAGTACTTTCTGATCGATTTAACAATTCTATTCCAAAGCGTTGCTGTCTGCTCGAGCGGGGAAACTTCCAGGACCTTGGATTTTGCAGGCTCATCCGGCGTAATCACATCTTTGAGGGCAGGTGAATTTTGATCCAGTGAATCAGCAATGATTCCAATATTGGCAACGATGGAGAGACCTCGGACTATCTGATCTTGATCGACATCTTTGCCATCTTCAATCAAGGTTTCGGCAAGTGCAGAGCCTGCTTCACGCGCATCATCGGTTGGAGAAGAGGCAAAATCGTTGATGTCATCGGGCAGATCAACGTGAGCAGAGATTGCATAGCTTGCAGCAGAGAGTGCAACAGCAATCTGCTTCTTGGTCGAATCTGCAATTCCACCTTGTACAGCGGAATCAAAGAGTGTGCGAGCAATAGTGCGTACCTGCACAAGGGTATGTTCTGTTGCAATTCCCTCGATATACATCTCCTCTGCCACATCTTTTTCAGCAGTGGGAAACCATCGTGCATGGCTTCGTGCTTCAACAGACTGCGCTCGAATGGCGGGTACTTCTTCAACAAGAAGCCGTGCTTGTGCAAGCCACTTGCCTGCATCTTTCTGCGAATACCCAGCTGCTACTCCTTCAGACATCTGCGCAAGCAGCGCCGCGGCTTTCTCTGAGACAGATCTAATCTGCATTCGCGCTCTATCAATAGGAGTGTTTGATACAGAGAAGTATGAGAAGAAGATTGCCACTGCTGCCCCAATGAGGGTTGAACCTAAGCGGTGCACAGCGGTGTTCTGAGAAATTCCAGGGCCGATAACAATGAGAGCAGTGACTGGAACATTCACTGAGGCCACTTCACCTAAGTGCAGTGCGCGCGCAACAACAGCACACAGAATAATTGTTGTGGCAATGGCAAGAAATCCAAAGCTAAAGAGTGAGACTGTTAGAAGCGCTATGCCAGCACCAATGGCGGTTCCCACAATCTGACCAAATCCTTCACGTAATGACTTATGCAGTGAGATTCGGATACTAAGTGTGGAGACGATGGCTGCCACTACTCCACCATCTTGAATGAGTAGATCTCCCAAGAACCAAGCCACACCTCCAGATAATCCGGCAATGGCAATAAGACGGACCCAATACTTTCGGTCCGCAAATAACTTGGTTATGCGCTTTATCATCAGGTGTGAGTTTACGCCTGAGTAGGATGTTCACATGCATCTAGCGCCAGCAGAGATTCCTCGCCTTCTTCGCACTGCAAAGACAGTCGCAATTGTTGGAATTTCAGATAAGCCTGAGCGAGCAAGCCATGGGGTTGCCCAATATCTACAAGAAAACTCTGATTACGAGTTGTTCTTCGTCAACCCACTCTTGGATGAAGTGCTGGGACAGAAGGTCTATAAGTCACTGAAAGACATTGGCGTTCACATCGATATCGTCGATGTATTTCGCAAACCAGAGGATTGTCTGGCAGTACTAGATGAGAGTATTGAAATTAGTGCTAGCGCAATCTGGTTACAGTTAGGAATTTCTGTGCCAGAGGTTGCAACACAAGGTAGTGAAGCTGGGCTATCTGTTGTGATGGATCGCTGCATCAAGATTGATTATGCAGCTTTGTAATTAACCCTTTGTGGAGCCGAGAGTCAGACCTGCGATAAATTGCTTGCGCAGGACAAAGAACATAATGACAGTTGGGGCTGCTGCAATGATTGCACCGGCTGCAAGAAGATTGAAGTCTGTGACGTACTGGCCCTGAAGGCGACGCAGCGCTGAAGTGATGGGACGCTTTGAGTCATCTGACATCAAGACAAGTGCCCAGAAGAATTCGTTATAGATCCATGTAGTCATCAGCACACTGAGCGCCGCAAGTGCTGGGCGCAAGAGAGGCAAGATGACGTTCCAGTAGTGGCGGAATACGTTGGCTCCATCAATGGTCGCCGATTCAGAGATCTCTTTCGGAATCGTCTTCATATAGGAAGAGAGTACGAAGGTAGCAAAGCCCACCTGGAATCCCACGTGGACCAGAATCAAGCCGCCATAGTTGTTATACAAGAGGTTTCTATTTCCGAGAAGCTCACCGATCCAGATAAACATCCAGAAGACCGGGATGTATGTAAGAACGATTGGAAGCATATTTCCTGCTGTAAAGAGCAAGAGAATCCAGAGATTGAACTTGTACTGATAGCGAGTAACTACGAAAGCAACAAGTGAGCCGAAGAAGAGAGTCAAAATTACTGATGGAACAGTCACAAGCAAAGAGTTGAGTAGGTATACACCGATCTTCATCTCTCGAATTGCGTTGATGTAGTTATCGAAAGTTAAACGGCGTGGCCATGAGAAAATTCCATAAGAGATGATGTCGTTGTATGGACGAAGTGAGGTCCATACAGTCCAGAGAATTGGGAAGATCCAGACAAAGGCAAAGATGCCAATAAAGATTGAGATGAATGTGTCTTTACGCTTCTGGTTGTTGCGGTATTCCGCACTCTGAACTACTCCGGTGCTCATTTGATGTCCTCTTGAAAACTGATTCGGAGATAGGTGATGATTGGCACGATACAGAGAAGGAGAAGGATGACTGCATAGGCAGCGCCCTTCATAGAAATACCTTGTCCTGCAAAGTTCTGGAATACCAAAAGGTTAAGTAGTGGGAAGATCGTTGGGCTTCCGTAGATGATGTAAACCAAGTCGAAGGCTCGAAGCGATTCAATCAGAGTGATAACAACAATGATGATATTTACAGGCTTCATCGTTGGAAGAATAATCTTGCGGAAGATCTCCCAATCTGTTGCGCCATCGATTGCAGCAGCTTCTTTCAGAGCTGGATCAACTGATTTAAGGCCAGATAAGTAGAGAAGCATGATGTAACCGATATGTCGCCACGAGGCGATACCTAAAATAACCCAGGTATTGATTTTGGGATTACCCCAAATCGAGATGGCATTTCCGATATCGCGACCCATGAGCCCTTGAACAAAACCACCTGGTTGAAGCATGAAGTTCCAGATAATTCCGATTACTGCAAGAGAGAGAACGACGGGTAAGTAATAAATTGATTCATAGAAAGCGTGGCCTTTAATGCCGCGGTCAATTTGGTAGGCAAGCAAAATCCCTAGCGGGGTTGCAATAAGAACGAAGAATGCCAGCCAAATTGCGTTGTTCTTAAGTGCCTGATAAAAAAGTGGGTTATTTACAAAGATGTTTTTATAGTTCTGGATTCCTGCCCACTGAATATCCTTAAGGCGAATACCGTTCCAATATGTGAAAGAGAGAATAATTGTGACGACGGCTGGAACCCAGAGAAGAATAATCTGAAGCAGAGTTGGAATTCCAACGAATGTTACGAGAGTAAAGCGATCTGTTTTGGAAAGAGAGCG
>JBILBC010000062.1:0-7256 GCA_044353885.1 Candidatus Planktophila sp.
CCTACTGAGATTGCGATCTTGAGTTGAGCTGGAACTGCTTTAAAGACAGCTGTTCTAAACCCTGTGAGAACAAGGATGGTGATGATGATGCCTTCAAGAACAACAAGTCCCATGGCATCTGCCCATGTCATCTGCGATGCAATACCAACTGCAACGAATGTATTGAGTCCTAGACCTGTTGCCAGAGCCATCGGATAGTTTCCGACAAGACCCATAAGGATTGTCAGAACACCAGCCATGAGCGCTGTCATTGCGGCAACGAGAGCTAGGTTTGGTGCATCTCCGCCACCGATGTATTTTCCATCAGCATCTTTTGCTAGACCGATGATGAGCGGGTTGAGGGCAACGATGTATGCCATCGTAAAGAATGTAACGAGACCGCCTCGGACTTCACGTCCGACGGTGGAGCCACGTTCTGATATTTTGAAGAAAGTATCAAGCATGACGAACCTTCCTGATTTTGGTAACGGGGGTGTTTGCGACCCCGTGTGAAGTGACGGCTCACAGACCGAGGGAAGATGAGATGAGGTTAGTTCAGCAGAGAGTTACTTGCGGGTCAGGCGCGCAACAATGCCGAGGAAAATTGCTACAGATTGACCTATGAGCAGGGCAAAGAGGGCGGTTCCTATGCCTACGCGTCCACCCATCAGCCATCCGATGGTGAGAACGACGAGCTCAATACCCATTCGAACGCGACCCACACGGATACCCGTCTTAAAGTGAATTCCGGTCATAGCGCCATCTCGTGGCCCAGGACCTAGACCGCAGGTGATGTAGAGAGCCGATCCCAGTCCGACCATTGCAATACCAATCAATGCAAATATGACTCCAGCCCAAGTACTGGTCTGCTTGGGAAAAATGTGGGTTCCGATTTCAATAAATGCTGCAATCAACACGATATTCGAGAGAGTTCCGAATCCAGGTTTTTCATTGAGTGGAATCCAGATCAAAAGCACGAAGATGCTAATAATCGCAGTTGCCCAGCCAATACTTAATCCTGTTTTGAAGGTGAGCCCTTGAGAGAAAACAGTCCATGGCGCATTTCCCACATCACCTTGCACAAGTAATGAATCTCCGAGACCGAAGATGGCAAGACCAAAGAAGAGTATGCCGACCCTTGAGGGAGATAATTGCCAACGATGCTCTGCGCGCCACGGGGTGATGGGAACTGTCTTATGTGGCTTGAAGAAGGCGATCACATCGTTGAAATGCATTGAATGAGTCTATAGTTAAACAATGTTTGCAGGAGTAGGCACAGTAATCAATGTTGGTGCAATTTTGATTGGCGCATCGCTTGGCATTCTTGCTGGGGCGCGCATTACCAAGAAGTCACAGAGCCTGATTACAGATGTCTTAGGTTTGATCACCGCACTGGGCGCAGCATCAGCTCTCTCTCCATTATGGTCACCCACCTTTGAAGCATCGCTCCCAAAGAGTTCTGCTCTTCTGGTCATCCTCGCATCAATGCTCATCGGGGGACTGATTGGTTCTGCGCTCTCACTTGAAACACGACTTGATGCATTTGGCGAAAATTTGCGAAAGCGATTTAAGGCATCGCAAGAGAGCCCATTTGCTGAAGGTTTCGTTACCGCTTCTCTTCTCTTTGTTATCGGGCCTTTAGCCATCCTTGGCAGTGTCAGCGATGGCATGTCCCAAGGAATTGATCAACTTATTCTTAAATCATCTCTGGACTTCTTCGCCGCGATGGCCTTCGCTTCAACTCTTGGATGGGGAGTTGCCGCATCCGCCATCCCTGTAGCCATTTATCAGGGATTCTGGACGATTATTGGCTTAGCTGTAGGATCGGTTTTATCGCAGTATCAAATTGATGCGATGACAATCTGTGGGGGATTAATGCTCGTGGGAATCTCTCTCAGATTATTGGATATCAAAAGGATTCCGGTGGCGAACTTATTGCCGGCGCTTGTGATTGCACCCGCTCTCGCCACCGTATTACACCTCTTTAAATAGTCGAAGCGTCAATCACAAAGCGATACTTCACATCACTTGCAACTGTGCGCTCATAAGCTTCATTGATGTAATCAGCCTTAATGACCTCAACATCACTGACAATGTTCTTCTCTCCGCAGAAATTGAGCATCTCTTGTAGCTCTGGAATTCCACCGATCATTGATCCGGCAATCCCGCGGCGACCGTTGAGAAGCGTTCCCACATTGACCGCATATGGCTTACCTGGCAAGCCAATTACAACGAGTGTGCCGTTGAGCTTGAGTAGTGAGATGTACTTATCGATATCGATCTCAGCGCTGACAGTATTGAGAATGACGTCAAATGACTTCGCATGTGTCGTGAATACTGACTCATCATCTGTTGCGATGAAGTGATGCGCACCCATTGCAAGGGCGTCATCCTTCTTATGTGGAGAATGCGAAAGAACTGTGACATCTGCACCCATGGCTACAGCGAACTTCACGCCCATGTGACCAAGGCCGCCAAGACCCATCACAGCAACTTTCTTACCTGGGCTGACTTTCCAATGCTTGATTGGTGAGTACAGAGTAATTCCTGCACAGAGCAGGGGAGCGACACCTTCAAGAGGCAAGTTCGCAGGGATATGGACTGCATAATCTTCTTTGATAACAAATCGATTTGAATATCCACCCATGGCAACAGTCTTACCGTCACGCTCTAGCTGGTTATAGGTGCCAGTCATTCCGTCTAAGCAATATTGCTGCAAGCCAGCAACGCAGTTTTCGCACGTGCGGCAGGAGTCAACAAATACGCCTACTCCAATTTTGTCGCCCACTTTGAACTTAGTAACAGATGAACCAACCGATGTCACTGTTCCTGCAATTTCGTGACCTGGCACCATGGGAAATATCGCAGGACCCCACTCTTCGCGGGCTTGGTGAATATCACTATGGCAGATTCCTGAGTACGCGATATCGAGTGCGACATCATGTGCACCAACTTCACGACGATCGAACTCGAACGGTACGAGTGGTTTACGAGCTTCCAGGACTGCATATGCGCGTGTATTCATTATTTGCCTATCTCGATTAGTGGTGTGTTTATTCGGTAAAAGGAAGTGGGTCGCTACTGATATGTCCTGCACGCGATGCCCGAGCTGTCACTTGACGCATGTGGTGGCGGCGACAGAGAACTTCATACGCGATCTCATCGCTCTTGCCAACATCTCCTACGACAACCTGCTCACCTTCAGTGACCATGACGCCATTGACGGTGCGAGCGTTATGGGTTGCGCGAGAACCGCACCAACATAGAGCTTCAACCTGCAGTGTGTTTACACGATCTGCGAGTTCAACGAGTCGAGCTGAACCAGGAAAGAGTTTTGTTCTAAAGTCAGCGAGGATTCCGAACGCGTAGACATCAATTCCGAGTCCATCAACAATTTTTGCGAGTCCATCTATCTGCTCAGGCTGATAGAACTGAGCTTCATCACAGATGATGTAATCAATTCGATCTCCCATAGAAAGATGTTCAACAACAAATCTATGGATATCAAGCTCTGGTTCGACCTCGATAGCTTCAGATTGCAGACCCAAGCGAGAGCTGATGACTCCAGTTCCTGCGCGATCTTTATTGGTGAAGATTAATCCGGTACGGCCACGGCTCTTATGGTTATGTGCGGTCTGAAGAGCGAGAGTCGACTTTCCGCTATCCATGGTCCCGCAGTAATAAATTAATTCAGCCACGGCGGCATCTTGCCACTATTTTGATGAGGGTGCTCATTTAGGAGGTTTTGAATACTCCGAGTTGAGATAGAGCCTTATCAAATTCAGGTGAGAGTTTGCGAGCCATTGCAACCGTTAGGTGAGAGGAATCACGATAAACAACGGTGGAGCCAATAATTCCTGGACATGAGCGAGAACATAACCATGATGTGGGATCTATCCGTTGATAACCGGATGTGAAAATCGGCATTGAACGTTCAGTTCCGTTGCATCTATCGAACTTGCCAGCTGCGATACAACTTGGAATATCCCGATTTGGATGGGGGGTATCAGAGATTGAGATGATGTGAGGTGAAGATCCGCGAAGAGACGCATAGGTTTTTCTTAGCCCTTCTTGCCACCACGATGTGCGATCCGCGTAGCCAGATGGAATATCGAAGTATTGCATTCCAGCAACAATGACAGCATCAGGATTGATCTCCTTGATTCTCTTAAATGCATAATTGCGCCACTCAAAGCAATCGGCGTTCTTATATTCGCCCGTATCCACCTTGCGCACAGCAGGTCCTGGGCAGGCAGACTTAGTGAGAGAAATTAACTCGAATCCTTTTTCTTGACCGATTTTCTCAAGTGTGGGCATCCACTGCGCTGCATGTGAATCACCGAAAAGAACGATTTTGCGCTTTGAACCGATCGCGCCATAACGGCATTCGGGAGATGTTGTCTCGCCGTTGTTCACATGGCAATCATCTTCATACACGATGGGCTTTTCCATGACTTGCGTAAGTGAGTAGACAGTTCCATCACGCAACTTGATTAGATCTGAGTGCGTTGAGTAGATGCCCAGACTTATCGCAAGTGATAGGGAAGTGGCGATAGCGCCTCCACGAACTATCGTTCTCGATCCAAGTTTGGCATGTCGTAGTGGCTCTTCAATAAAACGATGAGTCAGGTCGGCAAAGAGAAGTGTTGCCAGTACGGCAAAGAATCGCTCATAGATACTCAGCCCGCGGCCGAGATAGACAACGGGAATCACAAGTAGAGGCCAGTGCCATAGATAGAGCGGATAGGAGATCGCACCCAGCCACTGGACAATGCGATGATTTCCTATCAGATTGAGAACTCGTGGCCATGAGTGCACTGCTGCAATGGAAATTGCAGTTGCGATAACCGGAACGAGAGCTGCTGTTCCTGGAAACGGAGTGCTGTCGCGGAATTGCAAGGTTCCGTAAATGAAAAGAGCCAGGGCAATCCAGAGATAGTTCTGAGAAAACTTAATACGAGCTGGGATATAGAGAAGAAGAGCGCCGACTCCGAGTTCCCATGCGCGTGTAGGAAGTGAGTAGAAAGCCCAGATCGGTGCGCTCGATGTTTGATAGAGACTGAAGAGGAAGGATGCGAATGTGATGAGTGCGATTCCCTTACCGACACCCGCGCGACCACCACGTTTGAAGAGGGCTAAGACAATGAATGGCCAGAAGAGATAGAACTGCTCTTCCACTGCGAGTGACCAATAGTGAACGACAACAGGGGGAATGGCGCTCAAGTTCTGATAATCCATCTGCCAGAATGCAAAGAGATTCCCGCAGCTGCAATATCTCGACCGAGGTCAGCTCTCATCGTTGCCGGATAGAGATACCAGGCAGTGATCGCTGTAATTGCTAGGACGAAGAACGAGGTTGGAAGAAGACGTTTTATACGACGTAGATAGAAGGCTTTCAGATTGAGATTGCCAGAGTTCTCTAGCTCGCGAAGCAGCAGACGTGTGATGAGGTAACCGGAGATTACATAGAAGATATCCACGCCGATGTAGCCACCGCTTGTAATCTTTGCGTGATAGATAACCACGAGTACGGCGGCAAGGGCGCGCAGCGCCTGAATCTGCGGAATTCGCATTAGACCCTAACCAAAGAGTGCAGTGGCACAGTAGGCGCCGCTTGCTCAATGCGCTGGCGTCCGTTGAGTTCTGAGATTTCCAGAAGAACAATGATGCTTGTGATGATGCCACCAGCGTCGGCGATCAGCGATATTGCGGCTTCAAGAGTCCCACCTGTTGCAAGGACGTCATCGATCAGTATCACCTTCGTACCAGGAGCAAATGCATCCCTATGTAACTCAATCTCATCGATTCCATATTCCAAACCATATGAGCGAGAGAATGTGTCTGCAGGAAGTTTGCCTTCCTTGCGAATCGGAACAAAGCCGATCTCTTTCTTGACCGCTAATGCACTGGCGAGGATAAAACCACGAGCTTCGATGCCAATAGCGATCTCAGATTCTTCATCCAGGGATGCAAAATGGGAAATCACCGCATCAAGTGCCTGGCCATTGGAGAGCATGGGAGTAATGTCTTGGAAGAGAATTCCAGGCTTTGGATAATCAGGGATAGCGCGAATAAGCGAAAGAGCGCTATCTATATCCATTTTGATATCCAACCACCGTAACTGTGTCCGAACGGGGACTTGAACCCCGAATCCCTTGCGAGAACTAGCACCTCAAGCTAGCGCGTCTGCCAATTCCGCCACCCGGACGAGTAACCCGCTCGCTATAGATTCTAAGTCTAAGCGCTCAGGCCGAAATAACTGGGTAACTATATCTAGCCGTGCCTTCTCGCGCAAAAGTGAGCCGAGCCATAGAAGATATGCGCCGATAAACGAGGCAGAATACGTATATGACTCTCGAAGAAGAAGTTGTAAAGATTTGTCAGGATCTCATCCGCATTCCTTCAGTCAATTTTGGCGACGGAAAAGGTGATGAGAAGGCAGTTGCCGAGTATGTAGTTGCATCACTTGCTGAAGTTGGAATCCCTGCGAAGATTTATGAGTCTGCACCAAATCGTTGCAATGTCATAGCCAATATCGAAGGCTTAGATTCATCCAGACCAGGACTGGTTGTTCACGGTCATATTGATGTTGTTCCAGCCAATGCTGCTGACTGGTCCGTAGATCCCTTCGCAGCTGAAATCCGCGATGGAATGATTTGGGGTCGCGGCGCTGTTGATATGAAGAATACTGATGCGATGATTCTTGCGATCATTCGCAAATGGGCAAGAACTGGCTATAAACCGCCACGCAATATTGTTCTCGCTTTCTTTGCAGATGAAGAAGCTGGAATGACATATGGATCGCGGTGGATGGCAGCTAATCATCCAGAAGTATTCGCAGGATGCAGTGAAGCTATTTCTGAGGTCGGGGGCTTCTCTGTCACTGTGGGAGATGGCAAACGCCTCTATTTCGTTGAGGCTGCGCAAAAGGGAATTCATTGGATCCGATTGACAGCATCAGGCCGCGCAGGTCACGGCTCCATGATGAATGATGAGAATGCTCTGACTGCAATCTCTGAAGCAGTAGCAAAGATTGGCAGATTTGATTGGCCGCAGCGCTATACAAAGACTGTGAAAGTTCTCTTTGAAAAGATTGCACATGCAACCGGTAAGCCCTATAACGAGTCTGATCTACGGCCACTTTTGAAAGAAATAGGACCCACAGCTCGCATGATTGGCGCAACGCTACAAAATACTGCCAACCCAACAATGTTGGAGGCTGGCTACAAGGCAAATGTCATTCCAGGAAGTGCAACTGCTGTGATTGACGGACGTTT
>JBILBC010000093.1:0-4474 GCA_044353885.1 Candidatus Planktophila sp.
CAATGAAACGATCCGCTCGATTATCGGCCCTGACATCACGATCGAGACAATTTCTCGAGATATTGCACTTGAGGTTGAGTTCGAAGGCGATCTTGTCGAGGCAATGTGTGCTGCGATTACGCGTCATGACCCTGACGGAATTCCTGTTCCTTACTTGATGAGTGGCGGAACAGATAATAAGGCTCTCTCAGAACTTGGAATTGTTGGCTATGGATTTAGTCCACTCAAACTTCCAGCAGATCTTGATTTCATGGCGCTCTTTCATGGAGTCGATGAGCGAGTACCAATCTCAGGACTTGAGTTTGGCGTCAATGTCCTCGCTGACTTCCTAGAAAACTGTTAAGGCGCAGATATTTCATTGAGCGCATCGCGCACAATATCCGGCAGTGTGATCTCTTCAGATGTGAGAATGCCTCGTAGTTGAGCTCCTGTACGCGCACCGACAATGGCACTTGTGATGCCAGGAGTATCCCGCACCCACGCAAGTGCAACCTCAAGAGGTGCAAAGCCAAGACCTTCAGCTGCTACTGCGACTGCTTCAACAATGCGTTGTGGTTTTTCACGCAAGTATGGCTCAACGTGTTTTACGAAGTGAGGCGCTGCAGCACGTGAGTCACTGGGAATTCCTTTGCGATATTTTCCAGTCAGCACTCCGCGACCAAGGGGAGCCCAGGCGAGAATTCCGATTCCCGTTTCATCTGCGCAGGGGAGTACTTCCAATTCAATCTCTCTATTAAGAAGTGAGTACTCGACTTGGTGTGTGACGATCGGAGCTTTCGCTGAATTGGTTTCTTGAATAGTTATGGCACGTGCGCTCTGCCATCCCGAGAAGTTGGAGATTCCTACGTAACGAGCTTTACCGGATGTGTATGCGTAATCCAGCGCTGAGAGGGTGTCTTCGAGCGGGTTATGCGGATCCCATGAATGAATTTGCCAGATATCTACGTAATCCGTTTCAAGGCGAGCTAAAGATTTGTCGAGTTCGGCTATTAGTGTCTGTCGCGAGTTATCGACGGTGCGCACTCCTGCAGGAAAAGTAACACCGGCCTTGGTAGCGATTGCGACATCTTCGCGCTTAAAGAGCGTTCCGATAAGGCCGCCGATCACTCTTTCGCTATCACCATCACCATAGGTCGCCGAGGTATCGATGAAATTTCCACCGGCTTCAATGAAGGCGCGGCATTGATCAGCGGCTTCATGAGTATCGGTATCTCGGCCCCATGTCATGGTCCCAAGTCCTAATCGGGAGAGTGAGAGTCCACTTTTGCCAGCTCTTCTCATCTCCATGAGTCAGACCCTAGCAAGAGTCGGGTTCAAAGTTCGTTATTAGAAATAGCACGATAATCTTCGTGTTGTGGCCCGCTTAGTATTTATTCGACATGCACATTCAACAGCCAATGATGCTGGAATTTTGAGTGGGCAATTGCCTGGAGTCTGTCTCAGCAAGAAGGGCGAAAAGCAGGCGCAGTTACTGGTCGAAAGATTAGGCGCAAGTGAATTCGACAGTATTCGCGTAAGCCCAATGCAACGCTGTGAGGAAACAATCGCACCGTGGCTCAATTCCGGATATTCACGCGGATTAAAAGCTTATGAAATCGATGAGTCACTTATAGAGGTCGATTATGGCTCATGGAGTGGAAGAAAATTATCAAGTCTGTCTCGCGAGAAGATGTGGAAAGTTATTCAAGATAAGCCGAGTACTGTCCAATTTCCCGAAGGCGAACGAATTAAAGCCATGCAAAAGCGCGCGCTATCCAGTGTGATGCAGGCTCTTGATGATAAGAAGAACGGGACTCACCTTTTTGTCTCTCACGGTGATGTGCTCAAAGCTCTGGTTGCCTCTCTAATGAAGATCAAGCTTGATGATTTTCAATCGCTTGTAATTGATCCAGCCTCGGTAACTGTCATCGATTTCGATGGCAGTAAATCTAGGCTTCTCGCTTTCAATGACACTCATAGCCCGATTGCCCCTATGACCAAGATGGAGAAATCAACAAAAATGCTTCTTGGTGGAGGTGCTCGTAAGTCGCGAGGTAAAAAGCGATGACTGCACGCGTACTTCTCTTTGACCCTATCGAGCGTTTCGTAGCTGGAACGGTCGGACAACCAGGAGAGCGAACCTTCTTTATTCAGGCGCGAACTGGCTTCAAACTTATCTCGGTCTCTCTGGAAAAGACTCAAGTGCAGGCGCTCTCAGAACGCTTGACCTACATGATCCGTGAGATCAAGCAGAGTGATCCCACCATCGTGATTCAGAAATTAGCTCGCGATGACGAACCACTTGAGACTCCCATCGAAGAGGAGTTTAGGGTCGGCGTTATCGGGCTGGCTTTTGAATCCTCGAGAGAGCTCATTCAGATTGATCTGCAAGCAGTTGCAGAGGGTGATGAAGAAGAGCCTGAGTTCATTGACGTTGATGATCTCAGTAGTGACCAAGACATCATGCGCGTACTCATCTCGCCATCTATGGCTGATCAATTTGCCAAGCGCGCGCTATCGGTAGTCAATGCCGGTCGTTTGCCGTGTCCGTTCTGTGGTGGTCCGATTGATATGCGTGGACACCTGTGTCCTAGAGCAAATGGTTATCGTCGATGAACTCTGTCATTGAACATTTAACTCAAGGAACTCTCGAGGTCACAGGTCGACTAGTTGATGCATCCAATGCGACGCTCTATGCGCAGTGCACAGTCGGAGATGATTCAATACCAGTAATTTACAAACCAGTAGCGGGGGAGCGCCCACTATGGGATTTCCCAGATGGAAACCTCGCACAGCGTGAATATGCCGCATATGTGATTAGTGAACTAGGCAAGTTCAAGGTCGTTCCACCCACAATCCTTCGAGATGGACCATTTGGAATTGGAATGGTTCAGCAATGGATTGATATTGATGAATCAGTGGATTTGGCACAGTTCTATAGAACAGATAGTGCAGAGCTAAGAAAGATGGCGCTCTTTGACGCAGTTATCAATAACACTGACCGCAAAATTGGTCATTTGCTTCCTATCACTGAAAATCACGTACTTGGTTGCGATCATGGAGTCACTTTTCACGAAGAGGATAAGTTACGTACTGTTTTGTGGCAGTGGGCCGATAAGGCCTTATCTAGTAGCGAAGTTGAGCAACTGACTGAACTCGAAGCATCCTTACGAGCTTCATCTGAAGAGTTACTCGCTTTGATAACAGAGAGCGAATTTGATGCACTCCTTGCAAGAATTAATGCACTTTTGAAAAATGCAACCTTTCCAACCCCGAGCGATGAGTGGCCAGCGGTTCCATGGCCTCCGTTTTAAGTTAGAGTCCAACTATGCGCGCTTGGCCGGAGCTCTATCTACCCCAATTGCCTGCTCGCTTCACGGTCCCGCAGATTTCTTTGTTTAACACCGCATCTCAAAAGATTGAATTACTTCCTAAGAAGGATCGATACCGCATGTATGTATGCGGCATTACTCCATACGATGCAACGCATTTAGGCCATGCCGCCACGTATCTGACATTCGACCTCATCAATAGATACCTGCGGGCCACAGGGGCAAGAGTTGATTTCGTTCAGAACATCACAGATATTGATGACCCACTTCTAGAGCGCGCTAAGCGTGACAATGTTGATTGGAAGGATTTGGCTCAAACACAGATCGACCTCTTTAGAGGCGATATGACTGACCTGCATGTGATTCCGCCGAAGGATTACATCGGAGTAGTAGAAGCGATGCCATTAGTCGTCAATGCGGTAGAGAAGCTTCGCAATGCTGGAACAACCTATGAAGTTGGCTCAGATATCTACTATCGAGTGCACTCTGATGACGAGTTCGGTTCGCGTTCGCATTATTCAGAAGAGAAGATGCTCACGATCTTTGCCGAGCGCGGTGGGGATCCGCAGAAGGTTGGTAAGGAAAATCCACTCGATGCACTGGTATGGCTCTCTCAACGAGAAGGAGAACCTGGTTGGCCTAGTCCTTTCGGGCCTGGTCGTCCGGGTTGGCATATCGAATGTTGCGCAATAGCTCTTCACTACCTGCAACCAGATTCAGAGGATATCTACGCAATAGATATCCAGGGCGGTGGAAGTGATTTGATCTTCCCTCACCATGAGATGTCAGCTGCGCAAAGTAGGAGCATGATTAGCCAGCGCTTTGCTCAGACCTATGTGCATACAGGAATGATTGGTCTCGATGGAGAGAAGATGAGTAAGTCTCTCGGAAATCTAGTGTTTGTTTCAAAACTAATTTCATCAGGAGTCAATCCTGCAGCCATTCGCTGGGCGTTGATGAAGCACCCCTATGCAGATGACCTCATGTGGAGTTCAGGGCTTATTGAAACGGCAAGTGCGGATATTGATCGCTTGCGACTAAATCTCGCCCGTATGGAAGTTGCACCAACTGATTCCGTGATCCAGGAAATCATTGATGCCCTTTCTTCAAATATTGATACACCCCGTGCAATTGCTGCAATCAATGGCTGGATGAAAGAAACT
>JBILBC010000032.1:0-11694 GCA_044353885.1 Candidatus Planktophila sp.
CCGGAAGTTAAGCCTCTCAGCGTCGATGGTACTGCACGGGTGACCTTGTGGGAGAGTAGAACGTCGCCGGACTTCTTTTATAAAAAGGGGCGCTTATTTATAAGCGCCCCTTTTTTATTTCTCGAAGAAGTTAGAATTCATTTAGTACTTAGGGAGTAATCATGGAAGAGCGTCCACGTAATAGTGATCGTCCAGCGCGAGCATCTAACGGTCGTCCTTCTTCGCGCCCATCATCATCTTCTTCGCGCCCATCATCCTCCAGACCATCATCTTCTGGCCGACCTACTTCAGATCGCCCTTCATCTTCTCGTCCGCAATCACGCGAGGAACGTCCTGCTCGTGGCGGACGATCTGATCGCGCAGGTGCAACGCGTCAAGTCTCTCAAGGTCGTGAAGTCAGTGATCCTCGCGGGTTTCGTCCAGCCCCACAAGAGCGTGATCAGTCTCGTATTCGCCCCCGCATCTTTGAGCCAGATATTCCTGAAGATGTCACAGGTGAAGAGCTTGAAAAGAGCGTTCGCGCAGAGTTACTGAGTTTATCTGCAGAGAATGCAAAGGTTGTTGCGCGCCATATGGTCTGCGTCAATCTCTATATGGATGTTGATCCAGAACTTTCACATAAGCACGCAGTTGCAGCCGCGCACCATGCAGGTCGCCTTGCAGTAGTGCGTGAGACAGCAGGCTATGCCGCCTATCGCGCTGGCCATTATGAAATTGCGTTAAAAGAATTGCGCGCATCCAATCGAATTTCAGGTGATGTTTCGATGTGGCCAGTGATGGCAGATTGTGAACGCGGTCTTGGAAACCCCTTAAAAGCCTTGAATTTGGCTGGTTCTGCAGAGGTGAAGAGACTTGCAAAGCCTGAAGAGATCGAAATGAGAATTGTCGCATCGGGTGCCCGTCGCGATCTCGGTGAATTCGATGCAGCAGTAATCACACTGCAATGCAAAGAGCTGAAGAATGAGAATGAAGAGTGGGCGCTACGCCTTCGCTATGCCTATGCCGACGCTCTCGATGCTGCTGGTCGAAAAGATGAGGCTCGCGAATGGTTTGAAAAGTGCGCAGACCTTGATCCTGATGAGCTCACCGACGCCCTTGAGCGCTCCCAAAGCTAAAGAGATATCCACATACTTTTAGTTTGATCCTATCTATGTCCTAGCTGTAGTTCATGATCGCCCCTTCACGGATGGAGAGGGCTATATATGGCTGCTACAAAGAAGGTTGCAAAAGCAAAGGTTAAAGTAGAAGAAGAAGTTGATTACTCACTCAATGACTTACTGCTTCGAGGAAGAGTTTCAGCACCTGCAACGACAAAGGAACTTCCCAGTGGGGATAAGGTCGTTGAATTTCGATTGATCGTTACTCGCGCAGAGCGAGAAGGCGTTGATACTCTCGATATAGCAGCCTGGAGCGCCAAAATGCGCAAAGTCGCACTGACCTTGGAAGGCGATGAATGGGTTGAGGTCTCAGGCTCCATCCATCGACGTTTCTGGCAGAGCCCTGCAGGAGTAGCAAGCCGCTGGCAGATTGAGGCAGCTGAGATTCTTCGCCTCTAGTCGCACGGAGTCGATACTCTTGCTCCATGGCAAAACCACCGGTTTCTGAGATCTTCTCCACCCTGAAGAGCTATGCACAAAAGCTCTCTGACGGTGAACGCACGCCAGCAGAGATTGCCTCAGCCCTGAACGATTGGGCGCATGAGAGCAAAGACTCTGTGCGCGCCAAGATTCATGAAGAGGTAGAGGCTGCAGTGTCGAAGATGGGATTTATCAAACGCGATGAGTTTGATGCCCTGGCAAAACAAGTGGCTGCGATGAAGAAGACTCCGGCCAAAAAGACGGCCAAGAAGTCACCTGCTAAGAAGATTGCAAAGAAAGCACCTACGAAGAAGGCAGGCAAGCGATGAGTGAAGAGTTAGAAGTAAACCTGGTTCAGGATGTTCGAAATGAGTTGGAGGAGATCGATGCCAGTGATCTCTCTGAGCATTCCGCTCGCTTTGAAGTGCTGCATGAGAAGCTTCAAGAGTCACTGAAGTCAATCGATAACCTCTAAAGAATTCTTATGAAGACACGTCTTGATGCAGAACTCGTTCGCCGCGAACTCGCGCGTTCGCGTGAGCATGCAGCCGATCTCATCGAGTCACGTTCTGTGCTTGTGAGTGGGATTCCTGCAACAAAACCTGCAACTCAAGTTGATGCGGAAACCTCGATTACCATTCAAGGCGACCGGGATGATTTTGTTTCTCGTGGAGGCCATAAGTTAGCTGGCGCACTTGATGTATTTACCGGTGTTGCTGTTGAGGGAAAGACTTGTCTTGATGCTGGTGCTTCCACCGGTGGATTTACTGATGTTCTGCTTCGACGTGGTGCATCGTTAGTTATTGCAGTTGATGTTGGCTATGGACAGTTGGCATGGGAACTTCGCCAAGATCCACGAGTGAAAATCCTTGATCGCACCAATATTCGCCACCTCACAGGCGAGCAGGTCGGTGAAGATATCGACCTCGTTGTTGCAGATCTTTCATTTATCTCACTCTCCCTCGTACTTCCAGCGCTGGCTGCAGTCTCTAAGCCCGATGCTGATTTTGTATTGATGGTCAAGCCTCAATTTGAAGTAGGGCGTGAGAAGTTAGGTGCTGGGGGAGTCGTGCGCGACCCTGCTCTGCGTCGCGCAGCTGTTCTTGATGTCGCAGAATCTGCCTATGACGTCGGTCTTGGCACGATGGGAATTGCAGCAAGCCCGCTTCCGGGACCTGCGGGAAATGTTGAATACTTCTTATGGCTGCGTCGTGGCGCACCTGCCATTGATGAAGCAGCGCTCGATACTGCGATTGCGATGGGACCTGCATAATGACAATTCGTAGCGCAGCATTAGTTATTAGTCCTTCACGCACTGAAGCAATCGCAGCTGCTAAAGAGCTTGCTCCGCTTCTCTATTCAGCCGGATTCTCCCTCTACACAATCTCTGATGTCTCCATTGAAGGAATCAAGAAGGTGTCATCTGCCGATCTTCCTGATATTGAAATCGCTGTGGTCTTGGGCGGTGATGGAACTATTTTGCGCGCAGCAGAGATTACGCTCAAGCGCAATGTTCCACTTCTTGGCATCAATATGGGCCATGTGGGCTTTATGGCTGAAGTCAATCGTCCAACGATTGCCGCAATAGCGCAAAGTATTGTCTCTAAAAGTTACGTCTCTGAAGATCGCATGCTTCTGCGTTTTGCAGTAGAACGAGATGGCAAAGAGATTGGCAACGGTTGGGCTCTCAATGAAGTAACTGTTGAACGCGATGGCACCACGATGGTCGAACTCTTTGTTGAAATTGATAATCGTCCGCTCTCTCATTGGGGCTGTGATGGACTTATCTGTTCAACACCGACTGGCTCCACAGCCTATGCATTTAGCGCAGGTGGCCCGGTTCTCTGGCCTGAAGTAGATGCTCTCGTGCTCCTTCCGATCTCTGCCCATGCCCTCTTCTCGCGTCCTATGGTGGTCTCACCTAAATCTGAAATTGTTGTCACAATCGAATCAACGGATGCGCTGCTTTCAGCTGATGCTCTTCGCAAGATCCCACTTCATAAGGGCGATCGCGTCTTGATTACTCGTGATAGCCAAACAATCAAACTTTCTCACGTGTCAAAGACGCTCTTCACAGATAGATTGGTTGCAAAGTTCAAACTCCCCGTTGAAGGTTGGCGCGGTGAGTGAACGTTCTTATCTAGAAGAGATTTCAATTCGCAATCTGGGAATCATCGAGCAATCTGAGCTTGAACTCGGCCGTGGTTTGAATGTGCTGACCGGTGAGACGGGTGCCGGAAAGACAATGATTCTCACCGCCTTAAGCCTTGTTCTCGGCGGCAAGAGCGATAGTTCACTCGTCAGACATGGATCCGAGCGTCTTGTTGCAACTGCGCAATTTTCTGTGACCTCTGATTCAAAGGAACAACTCGATGAGATTGGCGCAGAAGTAGATGGCTCATCCCTGATTGTGACTCGTACAGTCAATAGCGATGGAAAGAGCAAGGCTTCATGTGGGGGAGTCACAGTCCCTGCTGGAACGTTGGCAGATGTGACAGAGCCTCTCATTGAAATCCATGGTCAATCAGCTAATTCGCAGATTGTGAAACCGGCAAGGCAGCGGGAGTTACTTGATCGATTCGGTGGCTCTGCGATAGCGACATCGCTTACTTCCTATCAAGAGATTTATACACAATATCTAGAACTAAAAGATCGCATCAAATCGATGAAGGCATCTGCTAATAAGCGCGATGGTGAGATTGCAGAGCTTGAAGAATTTCTCGCAGCATGGGCAAAGCTCAAGGCAGTTCGCAATGAGCCTTCTGCTGTGGAAGATGAGATTAAACGTTTATCCAGCGTGGAAGATCTGCGTATTGCATCCAGCGGTGCACTTTCCGCCCTTGATTCAGAGGAGTCTGGAGCACTGACTTTGCTGCACTCTGCTCGTCGTTTTCTCGATGCAGCGAAAGGTAAGGATTCACGGTTAGAGGAGATTGCAGAGCGCGTTGCAGAATCTCTCTTCATTCTCGATGATGCATCCTCTGATTTAGCATCTTATGCAACGGGGTTAGAGGCAGATCGTGAGAAGTTAGATCAATTGCAGCAACGCAAAGCAGAGCTCAATCTCTTCATCAAGCGATGGGGTGGAGCAGCGAGTGCCGATGAGGAATTGGTAACCCTTGCTGCAAAGGCAAAGAGTGGCAAAGAATCAATTGCTGACCTTAAAGGTGGGGATGAAAGAATTGCGGAGCTAGAGAGTGAACTAGCAAAGATTAAGACTTCTTTGCTTGCATCTGCCGGACAGCTCTCTTCTGAAAGGGCAAAGGCCGGTGCATCACTATCAACTTCCGTGACATCTGAAATTCAAGCCCTTGCAATGCCACATACACGGTTCTTCGTTGAGGTTTCCTCTCCTGACTATGCATCTGCACTCAAAGAAAGTGACTTTACTCAGCTTGGATGTGATGAAATTGCAATGCAGATTCAGGGGCAAGTAGATGGGCCGAAGATCGCGCTAGGAAAAGGTGCAAGTGGTGGCGAGATGTCGCGCATTATGTTGGGTCTTGAAGTAGTAATTGCGAAATCTCATCCAGTTGGAACATATATCTTTGATGAAGTCGATGCTGGTGTGGGCGGCAAGGCTGCTATTGAAGTGGGAAAGCGCTTGCATGCACTTGCACAGAACGCTCAAGTGATTGTGGTGACTCACCTGCCCCAAGTTGCTGCGTGGGCAGATACACATTTCGTTGTGAAGAAGAGCAGTGATGGATCGGTCGTGCAGTCAGGGGTCGCAAAATTGGCACAATCTGAGCGTGTGGAAGAGATTGCTCGGATGCTTGCAGGGCTTGAGGAGTCATCGAGTGCGCGAGAACACGCGGCCGAACTTCTAGCGATGCGAGGCTAGGGCGTAAGAAGCGATAGGATGGTCTTCCATGAGCCAAGCGCATGTGACCAAACATATTTTTGTAACTGGCGGAGTCGCCTCAAGTCTTGGAAAAGGCCTCACAGCATCTTCTTTAGGTCGTCTTCTCGTAGCTCGCGGAATCCGCGTCACGATGCAAAAGCTCGATCCTTATCTGAATGTAGATCCTGGCACCATGAATCCCTTTCAACATGGTGAAGTTTTTGTTACCGATGATGGCGCCGAGACAGATCTTGATATCGGTCACTACGAGCGCTTCTTAGATCGCAACCTTTCAGGTTCTGCCAACGTCACCACAGGGCAGGTCTATTCCCGTGTTATTGCACGTGAGCGCCGTGGTGAGTATTTAGGTGAGACGGTTCAAGTTATTCCTCACATCACCAATGAGATTAAAGAGCGCATGCTCGCCAATGATTCAGCAGATGTTGATGTTGTCATCACTGAAATCGGTGGAACAGTCGGAGATATTGAATCGCAGCCTTTTTTGGAGGCAGCACGCCAACTTCGCCAAGAAGTTGGGCGCGATAACGTCTTCTACCTCCACATTTCATTGGTTCCCTATATCGGACCATCGGGGGAGCTCAAGACAAAGCCAACGCAGCACTCTATTGCAGCCCTTCGCAGTATTGGTATTGCACCAGATGCTGTTGTTCTTCGCTGTGATCGCCCGATTCCTGATGGCATCAAGAAGAAGGTTTCTTTGATGTGTGACGTTGACGTTGATGCAGTGGTTGCAGCAGTCGATGCGCCGTCCATCTATGACATTCCTAAAGTTCTCTTCACCGAAGGACTTGACTCCTATATCGTCCGCCGCCTCTCCTTAGGTGGGCATGAAGTGCAGTGGGGCGAGTGGGATGATCTTTTGAAGAAGGTGCACTCACCTAAGCATCATGTGAAGGTCGCATTGGTTGGTAAATACATCGATCTTCCTGATGCATATCTCTCTGTCTGTGAGGCCCTGCGTGCTGGTGGTTTCGCTAATGAAGCTAAGGTGCAGATTGTTTGGGTTCCAAGCGATGAGTGCGATACACCAGAAGGAGCGAAGAAAGCTCTAGGCGACATTGATGCGATCTGCGTTCCAGGTGGTTTTGGTATTCGCGGGATCGAAGGCAAGTTAGGCGCACTCAAATTTGCCCGCGAGAACAAGATTCCTACATTGGGACTCTGCTTAGGTTTGCAATGCATGGTCATTGAGGCTGCGCGCAATCTTGCAGGGATAAAGGACGCAAACTCTGCAGAATTCTTGCCCGATAGTGGCACACACGTGATTGCAACGATGGATGATCAGAAAGAGATTGTTGCAGGCGGGGGCGATATGGGCGGCTCAATGCGCCTTGGTCTCTATAAAGCAACGCTGACTCCGGGATCGATTGTCGCTGGTGTCTATGGTGCTAATGAAATTTCAGAGCGCCACCGTCACCGTTATGAAGTCAACAATCAATACCGTGAACAGATAGCCAAAGCTGGTTTGGTCTTCTCTGGAATGTTTAAAGATCGCGATCTCGTTGAATTCGTTGAACTTCCTCGTGAAGTTCATCCGTATTACGTGGGAACACAAGCTCACCCAGAGTTACGTTCGCGACCAACGCGACCACATCCACTCTTTGTGGGACTTATTGCAGCAGCGCTGGTGCGTAAGGGCGCTTCCTAAATTACAGTTATGCAATGAAGTTCGAGGCAGCACGCAGTTCCTACCTTGATCAATTGCGGATTGAACGCGGACTATCGAGTAACTCGATTTCATCCTATGCTCGAGATCTCAATAAATTTGCAGAGTTCTTAACCAATTCACGGAAAGATTTTGCACAATTGAGCCCGCAAGATCTCACAGATTTTGAAGTTTCATTGAAAGCTCGTGGCCTTGCACTCTCCAGCAGCAATCGAACGCTCTCTGCTGTGAAAGGTTTCTACAAATATGCAGGCCTTGAATTTGATATCTCTAATCCCACTCTGGAAATAGTCAGCGCGAAGATTGCACGGAAGTTGCCGAAAGCATTATCGGTTGATGAAGTAACCAAACTTATTGAGTCCGCAAAGCGAGAAGGAGATCCGATCTCTCTGCGTGATTTCGCAATCCTTGAACTTCTCTACTCATCAGGTGGGCGAGTCAGTGAAATAGTGTGCGTCAATACTTCAGATATTTCGATCTCACAGACTCCAAACGGTGATATCACAACCCTGAAATTGCGTGGAAAGGGTTCGAAAGAAAGGCTCGTGCCACTGGGAAAGTTCGCAGTCTCAGCACTTGAAGATTACTTCACACGTACCAGACCTTCCCTTGCCGCAAAGAGTTCAAAGTCAGAAGCTGCACTTTTCTTAAACTCTCGAGGCAAGCGACTTTCCAGACAGAGCGCATGGCAGATTGTTCTGGATGCAGCAGTTGCAACTGGCTTAGAAGGCAGAGTTTCCCCACACGTATTTAGACATTCTTATGCCACCCACTTACTTGATGGGGGAGCAGATATACGAGTGGTGCAGGAGTTATTGGGGCACTCTTCAGTGACGACAACACAGATCTATACCTTGATTACTATCGATAAAGTGCGCGAGAGCTATAGCACCGCGCACCCACGTGCGAAGTAGTTTTAGATTCCGCGAAGACGACGAGCAAGGATGCTCTGATCGCCCTTGGCTTCAAGGTCAGCGATAATCACAGCGATAGATTCGCGAACGATGCGACCACGATCGACTGCTAGCCCTAGATCACCACGGAGCATTAGACGTGCCTGATCGAGATCAAAGAGTTCATCGGATGATAAGTAGACAGTGATCTTCTCTTCATGAAGTTCGCGACCGGATGGAGATTTCTCAGCAGCTGTGACGCGACGACGCGAAATTGTGCGCACGCCCTTTTTAGTCTTCGGTGTCGCACTCTGTGTTACAGGTGTAACGGGTGCGGAAGTCTGAATAGGCTCTGCAACTTGGCGCACGGCGCTCAAGGCAGGTGTATTGGCGCGAAAAAGTTCATCCGCTCCTGGCAAGCTAGCTCTACGTGTCATCGTGCGCCTCCTCGGGCAATAAGTTCTCGGGCAAGACGGCGATAGGACTGAGCGCCTCCTGATGAAGATGCATATGCAGTGATGGGTTCACCTGCAACAGTAGTTTCAGCAAAACGAATCGTCTTAGCAATAATTGTTTCAAAGACATCTTCAGGATACTTCTCAAGGATTGCAGCCAGAACTTCACGATTATGAAGAGTTTTGCGCTCATACATGGTTGCAAGAATGCCGACCAATTTTAGTTCTGGATTAAGGAAGCTGCGTACCTTATCGATATTGCCCTTGAGTTCAATAAAACCATGAAGTGCGAAATATTCACACTGCAGAGGAACGATAACTTCATCAGATGCAACAAGAGCGTTGATTGTTAATTGACCCATAGTTGGCTGGCAATCGATCAAGATCACATCGTATTCAGAGCGAAGACGGGCAAGTGCGCGCTTGAGATATTGCTGTCCTCCAATTTCGGCGCCCAGTGTTGTCTCAGCTGTTCCTAGGTCGCGGTTAGCGGGTAGGAAATCAAGGTTTGCAACGGATGATTTCAAAACAATCTCATCGATATTTGCTGTAGGTGTCATCAGCGCGTAGTAGACAGTATTTTCAAGGGGGAGTGCGTGAGCGTTAACGCCAAGTCCCAGTGATAAACCACCTTGTGGATCGAAGTCGACAAGGAGAACGCGACGACCAAGTTCTGCGAGCGCAGCCCCTAAGTTAATTGTCGAAGTTGTCTTGCCTACGCCACCCTTCTGGTTGAAGATAGAGATGACCTTTGCATCGCCATGTTCTGTCAGGGGTGCTGGGATAGGAAAATTCTTGGGAGTCTTACCAAGGAGGTTGGCAGTAGTTGCCACATCATCGTCAAATGTCGATTTAGCGTTCAAGCGAGAAACCTCTTTTCAGTTGTCGCGACTCTACGCGTAAAGCGCGACGAACTGCAAGTAAGACAAGTAAGGTTCCCCCGTGGAGAGTGTCGTCGCGCCTGAGGAAATTACCTCCGAGCAAGCAGAGTCAATTGCGCCAGAGAGCGCCTTTAGCGTCCACCTCGATAACTTTGATGGCCCCTTTGACCTGCTCTTACAGCTGATCTCCCGCCACAAGATGGATATCACTGAGGTCTCACTCAGTATGGTCACCGATGAGTTCATCTCCTTTATCCGCTCCCTTGAGGCAAGCGGTGAAGGCTGGCGCCTAGATCAAGCAACCGAATTCCTTGTTATCGCAGCTACCTTGCTCGATCTCAAAGCAGCGCGACTACTTCCAAGCGGTGAGATCGAAGATGAGGAAGACCTTGCCCTTCTTGAGGCCAGAGATATTCTCTTTGCCCGCCTTCTCCAATATCGAGCCTTCAAGGAGATCGCAGCCTCATTCCAGGACTCAATCGCTCTGGCCGATAAGTCATTTCCACGCGTGGTGGCCTTAGATCCAGCCCTTGCCTCACTCCTGCCTGAGGTATTAATTGGCGTGGGCGCTGCCCGCTTCGCCGCTATCGCAGAGCGCGTGCTGACCCCTAAAGCTCCGCCACTGGTTGCCCTTGAGCACCTACATAGCGCCCTTGTGAGCGTGGCTGAGGAGTCAAAACTGGTTGTTGAGGCCTTGCGCAAGGGTCGCACCCTCTCATTCCGTAACCTGATTCAAGGAGCAGATTCCACTCTCGTTGTCGTTGCCCGATTCCTAGCTCTGCTTGACCTCTATCGCCAAGGCGCTCTGCGTTTTGAGCAGGTCATAGCCCTCGGTGAGCTCCAAGTGAGCTGGATTGGCTCCGATGAGGGCGAAGTGATGGCCACAGATGAGTTTGATATTCCAGTTCTCCTAGAGGATTCTGAGCCTTCGGCCGAGATCTCTCATGAAAATAAGACAGAAGAGGAAGAAAATGTCTAATCCAGAGGTCGAGACTCCAGCCCTAGAGGTCGTCGAAGATACCCAGTTATCGCATGTATTTGACCCAGCATCCCTTGCCCGCTCCATCGAAGCGATCTTGATGGTGGTGGATGAGCCGGTTACCGAGTTGACCTTGGCATCAGTTCTGCAAGTCACGGTCGATCAGGTCGTTGATGCTCTGGAAGCGCTTGTTCCAAGCTATGAGGACCGTGGATTTAGCCTGAAGGCGATCAATGGTGGATGGCGCTTTTATAGCCACCCTGATTGCAGCGCCGTGGTGGAGAAGTTTGTTCTAGATGGCCAGCAGAATCGCCTGACTCAGGCAGCCCTTGAGACCTTAGCTGTTATCGCCTATCGCCAGCCTGTCTCCAGAGCTCGCGTTTCAGCTATCCGAGGCGTCAATGTTGAGGCAGTGATGAAGACCCTGATCACCCGAGGCCTGGTTGAGGAGTACGGGGTTGAGAATGAGACTGGCGCGATCCTTTATAAGACGACCAGCTACTTCCTTGAGCGCCTGGGGCTGAACTCCCTGACAGATTTGCCGCCACTTGCTCCTCATCTGCCTGATATCGATGGCCTTGATGAAATCCTCGATTCGCTTACTGACTAAGTAACGCCCTACACTTCTCGTCCAAGCCCTCGCGCATAGCGCTGGGGGAGTTGACTGTCGAGAATGGATAGCCACATGTCCGAAATGCGCCTTAACAAGATCATCGCTGACGCTGGAATCACCTCACGCCGCGGCGCAGACGAACTCATCATGGATGGTCGAGTTACCATCGATGGACATCAGGTACGAGAGCTCGGAGCCAAGTTTGACCCTGATAAGGTCAAAGTAGCGGTAGATGGTGAGACAATTGTACGTTCTTTGTCTAAGACTTATTTAGTACTTCATAAGCCCAGGGGCGTTCTGTCAACGATGTTTGACCCAGAGGGTCGACCTTCACTAGCTGACTTTATTGACCTTCGAACTGAGCGACTCTTCCACGTTGGCCGCCTGGATAAGGACTCAGAAGGGCTGATTTTGCTCACCAACGACGGTGATCTCACCTTTAGAGCCACACACCCATCCTTTGGCCTTGAAAAGACATACATCATCGAATTCGATGGCAAGCTGCCAACCGGGGTGGATAAGGTCCTTCTCAAGGGGATCGAGTTAGAGGATGGGATGGGGCGTGTTCTGGACTTCAAGCACCTCTCGCCCCAGTGGATTGAGGTCACCATCCATGAAGGTAGATATCACATCATCCGTCGCCTGATGGAGGCCGTCGGTGTCGATGTCCTTCGATTGATCCGCACCAAGTTTGGACCGATCTCTCTGGGGGAGACCCTCGAGGGAAGATGGCGAGATCTCAATAGCGCTGAATTGATAAGCCTG
>JBILBC010000033.1:0-11619 GCA_044353885.1 Candidatus Planktophila sp.
CCTCTCCCCCATGATTGGCTCAACTATGCAGCACTGGATGTGGAGCTTCTCGTAGAACTTCGCGAGAAGGTATATCAATTATTGGCCGATGCTAAGAAGTGGACATGGGCCGAGGAAGATTTCGCAGCAATTCTCACGGCACCTGCCGCACCACCTCGTATTGATCCATGGCGCAGAACATCAGGAATGCATAAGGTGAAAAAGCGCAATCACATGGCAGTTGTTCGCGAACTATGGCAAGCACGCAATGAGATGGCGCAAGATATTGATATCTCACCAGGACGACTTCTCTCTGATGCAGCCATTACAGAGATTGCGCTCTCATCGGATAAAGGCCCGATTACCAATCGCAAACATCTGGAGAAGATTCTGCGGCCCCTTGGCTTGCGAGCGCGATGGTTAGAAAATGCTGCCACGTGGATTAGTTGCATTACCGATGCGATTGCAATGCCAGAAGATCAATGGCCAGAGACTCGTTCCAAAAGCGATGTTCTGCCGCCAATCAAGATTTGGCGCGAGCGCTTCCCTGAAAAATATGCACCCCTTACCCACGCTAGATTTAATCTGCAGGTCCGGGCTGAGGAGTTATCGATTCCTCTGGAAAATATGATTAGCCCTGAGCTTGTGCGCCGCATCTGCTGGCAGCCACCTACCGGTTCTGTGCAGGAAGCCCTTCTGGCCCTAGGAGCGCGTCGCTGGCAGGCTGAGATCGCCTCTCCCATCCTGGAGCTTGCCCTGACTGAGCGTGAACCCCTTGAGATCCCTGAGGTCGCCGCCGAGGCTGAGGCTGCCCCAGAAGAGTGATGAATTACGCAACATAAGAGTTGCGTAAATAGGCAGGCTCAATTACTCTCTAGCCATGCTCAGTACATTCATCATCGCATTGCGCGAAGGCCTTGAGGCCGCACTCATTGTCGGAATTCTCGTTGCCTACCTCGTCAAGAGCGATCAACGTAGCCATTTACGCTCATTATGGACGGGTGTATTCGCCGCTATCGCCTTGAGTCTGGCACTTGGCGCCTTCCTCTCCTACACCTCTACTGAGCTATCCGATAAGGGCGAAGAACTCTTTGCCGGCACAACATCATTTGTCGCAGTTGCGATGGTTACTTGGATGGTCTTCTGGATGAAGCGCACAGCACGTGGTCTGCGCGATCAACTCCATGGCAAGGCTGCAGTTGCAGTCTCCACCGGTTCACTCTCGATTGCATCCCTTGCCTTTTTCGCAGTTGCCCGCGAAGGCCTTGAAACATCACTCTTTCTCTACTCCAATTTCAAAGCTGTGGGAGCATTCTCAACAGCAACTCTCGGTCTAATTCTTGGACTCGCTTTAGCTGTACTTCTCGGATTTGGAATTTACAACCGCTCGGTCAAACTTAATTTGGGTAAGTTCTTCACCTATTCGGGTGTGGCGCTGATCGTTGTTGCAGCTGGAGTTCTCTCCTACGGAATCCATGAATTCCAGGAGTTTGGTCTACTTCCAGGCACTGAAGCATTTGCATGGGATATCACTTCATGGATGCCAAAGGAATCATTTGTCGCATCCTTGCTCGGTGGAACTATCGGCTTTGATACAACGACCTCATGGCTACAGCTCTTTGCATGGGCTGCCTACCTCGGTCTGACGATTGCGGCCTACCTCTCACCTGCAAAGGTAAAAACTCCTCTCAACGCATAGCCTTTTGCCCTACTGGCGAGTAACCTTTGGAACATACTCACCAGCGAAGGAAGTTCTATGTCAGAAGTCCGCTCAGTCGTTCTCGTCGATGCTGTCCGCACCCCCTTTGGTAAGGCGGGAAGCATGTATGCAGGCACTCGCGCCGATGACCTCATGGTCCGTGCAATGCGAGGGCTCTTAGAGCGCAACCCCAAGGTCGATCCCGCATCTATCGATGATGTTGCCATCGCTGCTGCAACACAGACTGGTGATCAGGGAATGAATATTGGTCGCAGTGCAACTCTATTGGCAGGCCTACCTAAAACTGTTCCGGGTTACTCCATCGATCGCTGGTGCGCAGGTGCGCTGACTGCAACAACAACTGTTGCAGGAGCAATCGCAATGGGCGCAATTGATATTGCAATTGCAGGTGGCGTTGAACATATGGGTAACCATCCTATGGGCGAGCTTATGGATCCCAACCCTCGCTACTTGGCTGAGAAGTTGGTGGAACAAGATGCGCTCGCCATGGGTGCTACTGCAGAGCGTCTCCATGATCGCTTTCCACATTTAACAAAAGAGCGCGCAGATGCATATGCGTTGGCCTCACAGATGAAGACTGCCAAGGCATATGCCGATGGAAAGATTCAACGCGATCTCATTCCAACAGCTGCTCGCAACCCTGAACTCGGTTGGGCAATTGCAACTGTTGATGAAGCACCTCGTCCCACAACAACGATGGAAGGTCTTGCAGCACTCAAGACTCCCTTTCGTCCAGCAGGTCGAGTGACTGCAGGAAACTCATCCGGTCTTAACGATGGTGCAACTGCTGCCCTTCTTGCGAGTGAAGATAAGGCGAAAGAACTTGGCCTGACCATCAAAGCGCGCATGGTCACATTTGCCTTTGCAGGCGTTGAGCCAGAAGTCATGGGCTATGGGCCAGTACCTTCAACCATTAAGGCACTTGGTAAGGCAGGGCTTACGATTGAAGATATCGGCGCCTTTGAAGTCAACGAAGCATTTGCCGTGCAAGTTCTTGCATTCTTAGATCACTTTGGAATTGCAGATGATGATCCTCGCGTCAATCCTTATGGTGGTGCAATTGCTGTTGGCCATCCCCTTGCCTCATCCGGTGTTCGTTTGATGCTCAACTTAGCGCGCACCTTTGAAGAGAAGACTGATGTGCGTTATGGCATCACCACGATGTGTATTGGCCTTGGTATGGGCGGCACAATCATCTGGGAAAACCCACACTTTGTTGGAGGTAAGAAGTAATGACTACATCTACTCAACTTCCAGAAGGCGCACCGGAGGAAGTCGTTACCAACGCCCTTATTCGCGATGTGGATCTGACCCCCTTTGGCTTTAAAGGCTCACTAGCTCTCATCACCTTAGATAACGGCCTTGATCACACACGCCCCAATACCTTCGGGCCACAATCTCTTGCAGCACTTGATGCAGCCATTACTGATGCTGCCTCCCGCAAACCAGCTGCTATCGCAATCATAGGAAAACCATTTATCTTTGCAGCAGGAGCTGATTTATCAGCGCTCTCATTTTTGAGTAAGCGCGAGCAATCACTGGCAATTGGAAAGCTGGGCCATGATGTATTCAGGCGCCTTGATGAAATCGGAATTCCCACCTTTGCATTTATCAACGGCCTAGCCCTTGGAGGCGGTCTTGAAGTTGGACTCCACTGCAACTACCGCACATTATCTGCAACAGCGCTCACCGGTCTTCCTGAGGTGTTCCTTGGACTCGTCCCTGGTTGGGGCGGGGCAACAATTGTTCCAAAGTTGATTGGTCCAGAACGCGCCGTTCAAATCATTATCGGCAACGCGCTCAATAACAACACGATGATGAAATCTAAGGATGCACTCGCACTTGGCGTAGTGGATGCTGTCTATGCACCTGCTGATTTCCTTGAAAAATCTGTGGCCTTTGCAGCCTCCATTTTAAGTGGCGCTGCAAAGATTGAACGTAAAGATTATTCCAATGATCCTGCATGGGATTCAGCACTTGCTGCAGGTCGCGCAGCAGCGCTCAAGAAATATGGTGGTGCCGAGATTGCCTCTCCTATGCGGGCACTAAATCTGATTGCATCGGCTAAGAGCAATACTCGTGGCCAAGGTTTCGATGCAGAAGATGTTGCACTTGCAGATCTAACAATGTCAGATCCTCTGCGTGCATCTCTCTATGCATTTAACGTTATTCAGAAGAAGCGTAAGAAGGTGGAAGGTGCTCCTAAGCCTGCCCTTGCTCGCAAAGTCTCACGGGTGGGTGTTGTTGGCGCAGGATTGATGGCATCACAGCTGGCGTTGTTACTGCTGCGCAATCTCAAGTGTCCTGTTGTCATGACAGATATCGACCAAGAACGCGCCGATAAGGGCGTTGCGTGGGTCAAAAATGAACTAGCAAAGCTTGTTGAGAAAAAGCGAATGAGCGCAGAATCTGCAGGGCGTCTCTCACTTCTCATTAGTGGCTCATCTGATCAGCAAGTCTTTGCTGGCTGTGACTTTGTGATTGAAGCAATCTTTGAAGAGCTATCGCTCAAGCAAGATCTCTTTAAAAAGCTTGAGAAGATTGTTGGTCCTGAGTGTGTTCTTGCGACCAATACCTCATCCCTATCCGTTGAGCGCATGAGCGAAGGCCTGGAACATCCTGAGCGCGTTGTGGGATTCCACTTCTTTAATCCTGTCGCTGTGATGCCACTTCTTGAAGTTGCTCGCACATCAAAAACTGATGATGCAACAACAGCAACAGCTGTGAGTATCGGCAAGGAATTGAAGAAGACGATGATTATTTGTAAGGATGCACCGGGCTTTGTGGTCAATCGCCTCCTTACTCGCTTCATGGGTGAGATCACTGATGCAGTTGATGAAGGAACTGATCCTGCTACTGCAGATAATGCAATGCGCAGTATTGGCTTTCCTATGTCTCCCTTTGAACTCTTAGGCCTTGTGGGTCCTGGTGTTGCACTGCATGTGTCAGAGACACTGAATGCAAACCTTGGTCCTCGCTATCGCATCTCTCCAACGATGCAGGCGATGGTCAAAGAAGGCGTTAAGACTTTCTATGTTAAGAATGAAGATGGCTCATTTGCTGCCAATCCTGCTGCTCTTGCACTTGTGCATAAAGGCACAACACCATCTACTGCGGAACAAGTTCGCGCGCGAGCTCTGAAAGCACTTGCAGAGGAAGCTCGCATGATGCTGGATGAAGGCGTTGTCTCATCACCTGCTGAGATTGATCTCTGCATGTTGATGGGAGCTGGTTGGCCGATGCACCTCGGCGGAATCTTGCCTTACCTAGACCGTGAAGGTATTAGCGAGTCTGCTTGTGGTCAGCGTTTTCATGCGCCGGGTATTGCATCTCTTCCACAGTAGAACTCCACTCGACGATGTCGCGTGAAATCTTCTGAGCAGTGATTCCAAGGTCTTCTAGGATTTCTGCGCGCTTTGAATGCTCTATAAATGCAAGTGGCACACCGATGCTGTGAAGCGCCACATTGAGCCCTGCTTCGCGGAACATCTCTGAAATCGAACTTGCAATTCCACCGTGGCGGATTCCATCTTCAAGAACTACAACGCTCTTATAGCGCTGAGCCATAGTGACAAGTGATTGCGGCAGAGGCTTAACCCAACGAGGATCAATGACGGTCACACCAACGCCTTCGCGATATGCCTGAGACGCTGCTTCGACTGCAATGGCTGCCATTGCTCCAACGCTGACAAGCAGGACATCTGCGCTCTCGCCACGATAGAGAACATCGATGCCATCGCGTCTTTCAAATGCTGGGATATCACTTTGTACGGCACCCTTAGGAAAACGAAGAAGAGATGGTGCATTCGAAATTTCAACTGCTTCACGGAGCGTTTCACGAAGACGCGCGCCATCGCGAGGAGCTGCAACATGCAGTGTTGGAACGATTCCCGTCAGAGCTAAATCCCACATTCCATTATGAGAAGGTCCGTCATCGCCTGTGATGCCAGCGCGATCGAGAACGAAGGTGACTCCAGCCTTATGCAGGGCCACATCCATCAACATCTGATCAAATGCGCGATTGAGAAATGTTGAATACACGGCTACAACAGGGTGTAGACCTGTGAAAGCCAGACCTGCAGCGCTTGTGACTGCATGTTGTTCTGCAATTCCCACATCGATGGTGCGATCAGGAAAGGCTGCTTCAAATTTATCAAGGCCTGTAGGTCCAAGCATGGCCGCAGTAATTGCCACAATATCTTTACGCTCATGGCCCAGTGTGACGAGTTCATCTGAAAAGACGCTGGTCCACGAAGTCACTGACTTTCCTAATGGTGTGCCAGTCTCAGGATCGACAATTCCCACAGCGTGGAACTTCTCAGCCTCATCTTCAATCGCTGGCTTATGACCTTTACCTTTTTCGGTGATGACATGAAGCAGTACTGGTTCGCCGAATTCTCTGGCTTGTGTGAGTGCGCGCTCCATGGCAGCAACGTCATGTCCATCGATGGGACCCACATATTTCAAGCCTAAATCTTCGAACATTCCTTGCGGGGCGACAATATCTTTGATGCCCTTCTTCATTCCATGCAATGTTTCATAAATTGGATTTCCCACGACGGGAGTCTTTGCAAGAACCTCTTTGCCCCAATCGAGGAATCGCTCGTAGCCTCGCGTGACACGGAGAGTTGAAAGATATGTAGCAACTCCACCAATAGTTGGAGAATATGAGCGCTCATTATCGTTAACAACGATAATCAAATTGCGATCATCGGCTGCTGCAATGTTATTGAGCGCCTCCCATGACATTCCACCGGTGAGTGCACCATCTCCCACCACAACGACAACATGGCGATCTGATTGACCAGTGATTGAGAAGCCGCGTGATATTCCATCGCCCCAAGAGAGGGCGGTTGATGCATGTGAATTCTCGATGACATCGTGAGCGCTCTCGCTACGGTTGGGATATCCAGCAATTCCATCGCGTTGACGTAACTTATCGAATTTATCTGCGCGACCTGTCAGAATTTTGTGAACGTAGGATTGGTGACCTGTATCAAAGAGAATGACATCCTTCGGTGAATCGAAGGTGCGATGTATTGCAATTGTTAGTTCAACAACTCCAAGGTTGGGACCTAAGTGGCCACCAGTCTTTGAGACTTTGGTAATCAGAAATTGGCGAATCTCTTCAGAAAGTAGATCTAGCTCTTCAAGGCTGAGCGCTTTGAGGTCGCTAGGACTTTTAATCGATTCGAGCATGGAGGCAGTCTAGATTAGCCACGGAGCTGGCGCAGTACGTACTGCATGATTCCGCCGTGGCGGTAGTAGTCGGCCTCTCCTGGCGTATCGATACGTACCTTGGCTGTGAAGGTCTTATCCCCCGCAGTCACAGTTACTTCCTTAGGAATTCCGCCAGCATTGAGTGCTGTCACTCCTGTGATTGCAAAGCTCTCATCACCCTTAAGTCCCAGTGATTGCGCATTTGCCCCATTGGTAAATTGCAAAGGAAGAACACCCATACCAATCAAGTTGGATCGGTGGATACGTTCAAAACTCTCTGCAATAACTGCGCGAACTCCAAGAAGTGCTGTTCCCTTTGCTGCCCAGTCACGTGATGATCCTGATCCATATTCCTTACCTGCAAGGATGATCAAACCAACACCTGCTGCTTGGTATGCAACGGATGCATCATAAATCGTTGTCTGCTCGCCATTGTTAAGGAAGTTCTTTGTAAAGCTTCCTTCAACGCCATCAAGAAGTAAGTTCTTCAGGCGAATATTGGCAAAAGTTCCACGGATCATGACTTCATGGTTTCCACGGCGAGAACCGTATGAGTTAAAGTCTTTGCGATCGACGCCATTAGCTTCAAGGTACTTACCAGCAGGTGAATCAGCTTTGATATTTCCTGCAGGTGAAATGTGATCTGTTGTTACTGAATCACCCAGAATGGCAAGAACGCGAGCTCCGGTGATATCGGTAACCGGCTTGGGTTCAGCAGGCATTCCATCGAAGTAAGGAGGTTTGCGCACGTATGTGGACTTTGGATCCCATTCAAATGTCTTACCTGTTGGAGTATCAAGTGACTTCCAGCGATGGTCGCCATCGAAGACAGTTGCATAATCTTTCTTAAACATTTCAGATGAGATGGATGAGTCAATGACTGACTGAATCTCTTGGGCAGATGGCCAAATATCTTTCAGAAGTACTGGGTTGCCATCTTTATCGCTGCCGAGTGAATCCTTTTCAAAGTCATGATCCATCGTGCCGGCAAGTGCATAGGCAACAACGAGAGGAGGAGACGCCAAGTAATTCATCTTCACATCAGGGCTAATGCGACCTTCAAAGTTACGGTTTCCTGAAAGGACCGCGGTTACTGCTAGGTCGTTCTCATTCACAGCCTTGCTAATTTCAATAGGAAGTGGTCCTGAGTTTCCAATACATGTCACACACCCATAACCGACAAGGTTGAAGCCAAGTGCTTCCATGTACTTGGTCAGATCTGCACGATCGTAATAATCGGTAACGACCTTAGATCCCGGTGCAAGAGTTGTCTTGACCCATGGCTTTGATGTCAGCCCCTTCTCTACCGCCTTCTTTGCAAGAAGAGCGGCGCCAATCATGACTGATGGGTTTGATGTGTTGGTGCATGAAGTAATAGATGCGATAACAACATCACCATTTTTAATGGTTGTCGCCTTTGCTCCCACCTTAACTGGATACGCCTCTTTTCGGAGAAATAGGTAGGAAGAATCTTTTCAAAAGATGATTTGGAAGCAGTAAGTGAGATGCGATCTTGCGGACGCTTAGGCCCTGCAATAGATGAGACCACAGTCGATAGATCGAGTTCAATATGCTCAGAAAAACGAGGAGAGACAGATGGGTCATGCCACATTCCTTGAGCCTTTGCATACTGCTCAACGAGTGCGACCTGATCATCACTGCGCCCTGTAAGACGCAGGTATCGAAGTGTTTCTTCATCAATTGGGAAGATTGCACATGTTGAACCATATTCAGGTGACATGTTTCCGATGGTTGTGCGATTAGCCATGGGCACAGAGACAACGCCTGGACCATAGAACTCAACAAACTTTCCGACTACTCCATGCTTACGAAGCATCTCTGTAATCGTCAGTGCCATATCTGTCGCCGTTGTTCCAACAGGCAACTCGCCTGAGAGCTTGAACCCAACAACGCGAGGAATAAGCATCGACACTGGCTGACCAAGGAGTGCAGCCTCTGCTTCGATTCCGCCAACGCCCCACCCAAGGACTCCGAGTCCATTGACCATCGTGGTGTGAGAATCAGTTCCCACAACAGTATCTGGGTATGCGCGCAATACGCCGTTGACTGTTCGAGTCATAACAACGCGAGCTAAGTATTCAATATTTACTTGGTGAACGATTCCTGTTCCAGGTGGAACAACCTTGAATTCATCAAATGCGCCCTGCCCCCAACGAAGGAAGCGATAACGCTCGCGGTTACGTTCATATTCAATATCTGTGTTCTGCTCAAATGAATCCTTCGTTCCAAAGACATCGGCAATAACAGAGTGATCAATAACGAGCTCAGCTGGAGCAAGTGGATTGACCTTGGATGGGTCTCCCCCAAGATCAACGATCGCCTCGCGCATCGTTGCAAGATCTACGATGCAAGGAACTCCTGTGAAATCCTGCATGACAACACGTGCTGGAGTAAATTGAATTTCAGTATCTGGCTCCACTGCTGGATCCCACTGTGCAAGTGCCTTGATGTGATCGGCTGTGATGTTGGCGCCATCTTCAGTACGGAGAAGATTTTCGAGAAGGACTTTGAGTGAAAACGGAAGATTTGTTGCACCTTCAACAGTTGAGATATCAAAGATTTCATACTCTTTGCCCGCAACTGTGAGGTTCTTCTTCGTTCCAAGTGAGTTCTTGCTCATCGCGATTCTTCTTTCAAGGGAGATATCTTGACGTCAAGATACCTTACTGGGCACAAATTTCGCAACAGATTCGATGTGGTGAGTCATCGGAAAGAGATCGAATGCACGCATGGACTCGAGCTGGTAACCAGCATCACGTAGATAGCCAGTATCTCGCGCAAGGGCAGCTGGGTCGCACGCCACGTAGACAATGGCTCGCGGCTTTAGTTGAGCACAGTGTGCAATGACATCTTTTCCCGCACCTTCACGAGGTGGGTCTAACACGATGACATCGGCTGATGAGAAGCGGGTGATCAGATTGGCAACATCTCCTGTGTAGATATGAACATTGCTCTTACCTGCAAAGTTTCGCGAAGCATCTGCAGTTGCGCTTTTGCTACCTTCAACAATATCTACAGAACCGCCCTCATCAATGTGTGTGAGAAAACTTGCAGCAAAGAGACCGACTCCCCCGTAGAGATCCAGCACGTGATCGCCTTCTCGTAACTGCGCATACTGCAGAACCGCTTCGGTAAGTACTCGAGGCGCATCTTTATGGCTCTGCCAGAATGATTTCTGACTGACCTCAAATGAATTATCGCCGACCGTGTAATGCGCAATTTCCGGTCCGTCACTCATACGCAGTGGAGACTCATCACGAGAGTTCGCAGTGGCGATAGTTCTCTCACCTGTATTGGAAATCGAGATTTCAATACGTAATTCGCCCTTGGAGCCACGTTGGGCAAGTTCTGAATATCGCATTTCAGGAACGAGGATTCGGCAATCATCGACAGGGATAATCTTGTGGGTACGAGCCTGATAGAAACCTAACGCTCCCGCTTTGGTGGTCACGGCTGAGCAGCGAGTACGCCATCCAAGAGGAGCGGCAACTTCTTCCACCTCAACCTGTAAATCCATCTTTGCAATGCGGGCGAATTGCTCGGTGATCACATCACTCTTGAGATTGCGCTGTCTAGGCAGTGAAATATGTTGGAAATCGCATCCTCCGCAGCCTTCGCGATGCGCGAATCGACATGGGGCGGTAACTCGATCTTCGGATGCGGTGATGACCTCAACAACATCGGCTCGGTTAAATGAAGAACCTGTGCCGGTAATCTCGATATCGCACTCTTCACCTGGAATTGCGTGTCTGACGAAGATCACTGCACCTTCATATCGGGCGATGAAATGGCCGCCATGGGCTACTTTTTCTATCGTCACCCTGATTTTCTGCCCTACAGCAAGGGTTGTTCTCTTCGTGGATGACATATAGCCAAGCCTAGTCGAGTTTGGCTCAATGGAGATTTTTATCGGCAGCAGTAGTAAGTTAATCCCGTGCACGTAGTGATTATGGGTTGTGGTCGAGTCGGTTCATCTTTAGCCATTGAACTTGAAGCAGCTGGCCATTCTGTTGCAATCATCGACCAAGCAAAAGAAGCTTTCCGCCGCCTTGGCCCTGATTTCAAGGGTCGCACAATCGTTGGCGTTGGCTTTGATCGCGACACTCTGCTTGAAGCGGGTATCGAAGGTGCTCAAGCATTTGCAGCCGTGAGTAATGGCGATAATTCAAATATTTTGGCAGCACGCGTTGCGCGCGAGAGTTATGGCGTAACCAATGTTGTTGCACGTATTTATGATCCAGGTCGCGCAGAAATTTATCAGCGTCTAGGAATTCCCACAGTTGCAACAGTTATTTGGGCAACAGATCAAATCTTGCGTCGTATTGCACCAGGTGGAGCACGCTCTGAGTGGCGCGATGCAACAGGAACGGTCCAACTCCTTGAGGTGCATCCTCATCTTGATTGGTATGGCCGTCCCATCTCTGAACTTGAAGCTGCAACCCACGCTCGCGTTGCATTCCTCACTCGTCTAGGTGAAGGTCTCATTCCTGAACCACACACAGTTCTTCAAGATGGCGATCTCATCCATATGACTATTCGCGATGATGCAATGGCTGCTGCAGAAGTTGCTCTAACACAAGGGCCAGGTGCATAAGAGATGAGAATTGCAATCGCAGGTGCTGGAAATGTGGGTCGTGCTATTGCGCGCGAACTTCTTGATAATGGTCATCAAGTCCTTC
>JBILBC010000106.1:0-3117 GCA_044353885.1 Candidatus Planktophila sp.
GCATGAACTGGGCCAGCAAGCCACTCAAGAAACTTAAAGGATGCCGCACGATTCTTAGACCATGCAGTTACTCCATAAACAGAGCCCTCAATTCCTGAGAAACTATTGGCAAGTGGGGCATTTGAGACGAGAGTAGGCCACAACATAGCACCGACATTCTCATCTCCTAGTGCTGTACCGAATGCTTGCCAATTCACCGCATCTGAAATGATTGTGCCAGCAAAAGCTGCTTTTCCACTTGAGAATAGGTTGGCCGCATCCGGCAACATAGCGATTGATGGAGCGTCAGTATTAGTCCATCCAGAACTCGTCACCGTAGCAAGCCCTTGCAGAACCTTCACCATTTTTGGATTCGTCCATGGCATTTTTCCAGCAAGCACACTACGCATGTCAGCTTCAGTTAAATAGTTGCGTGCAATTTCTGGGAAATCCCAATAAGAAGGGAACTGCCCTTGCAATCCAAGAGCTAAACAGGTATTTCCAGAGGCTTTGATTGCTTTACAAGCCACTCCAAATTCTGCCATGGTCTTTGGTGGATTCTCAGGATCTAATCCGGCTTTAGTGAGAAGAGCTTTGTTGTAGTACATGACGTTACCTTGATAGCTAAATGGAATTCCGTAGCATGGATTCTTAGGATTGAAACCTAAGCAAGCCCCGGAATAAGAAACCAAGTTCTTCTTGGCGATTGCTAGCATGCTCCCTGGAAGGGGTAGGTAAGCACTTTTTCTGTCAGCGATCTCCAGACCAGCGTTATTCGCCATAATGTCAGGACCTGACTTTGATGTTATGTAAGGACCTTGAACTTGCATATACTGGTTATTGGGGACATTTTGCATCTTAACTTTAATTGTTGGATTAGCTTTTTCAAAGGCTGCAACTGTATTCTTCCAAAATTTTGCATTGCCTGGTTCCCAACTTAAGACCTTAATTGTTGTTACAGGCGCGCCAGAACTAGGACCGATTTGCATAACGGTAGCAAGCGACATCGTGAGCGAAGCAACAACGATTGAGATGCCTAAGTTTCTAGATTTTCCCTTAAGAAACAATCTCTCCTTCATTTCATTCTCCTTAATTACTCGTGTTCAACCGAATCCTTGGAAGCAGATGCACCCAAGGGCTAAAGTTCAAGGATATGAACCTTAGTTTGCGTTTGTGAATCGGTTAAGTATCTGAGTGCCAGAAGTGAAAGTCAAGAGGCGAATCCGAAGTCAACATGGACTATTTCAAGCCTAGATTTAGTCCTCAGCCCGGGCATCCACCCAAAAAGAGCAAGAAGCGGACTTAAATCAGGATTGCTGGGTAGGGCAATTATCTGGAACTTTGTCAGCACTATTGCAAGTGGAAGACTTCGACAAATCGCTCAAAAGCTTCCGCTGGTTTTTTCCCAGGGACTGGAACGAAATAATCGGCCATCTTGGCTTGCCAACGCAGACTCACTTCTTCACTAGCAATTGCATCTAAAGCTTTTTGAAAATCTTCAACCTCGCAATAAGTGATCAGACAACCATCTTTTCTATTGAGAAATAGCGAGTAATTATGCCACCCCGAACGGGTCAAAGCATCCAGCACGTCAACCCACACACGCTCGTGGTCTTCAACGTACTCATCGAGCCGATCTAGTTTTACATAAAGAGTAAAGCAAACTCTTTCCATCATTTAGTCCTTTCTTATCAGGCTGGTTGTTGGGCATCAATGCAGAAGATTTAGAAGGTTTTGGTTCAAAATCTTTGAGAGGTGTTGAGGAGTCAAGAAAGAAAAAGCATAGAAATGTTCAAAAGTTTGGGCAAAAGTCACATCAGTAAGTGCGGGTGAAAAATCTGAGCCCCAAATCAATCTTTCAACATCAAAATTCCCTACGATGTACTTGAGATATGAATCTAAGGTCGGATAAGGATAAGCCGGCTTTGTTGGTTCAAGTGCATAAAGTCCGCTTAGCTTTAAATATACATTTTCAAACAAACAAAGTTTTGTAATAGTCAAAAACTGAATATTCAACTTGGCTGTAGACATGAATTCCGGAGTAACTGTTGGGAGACCGAGATGAGAAATGAGAAGTGTCAGTTTTGGGAATTGATTCAATATTTTTAGCCAAACTTGCCAGTAGTTACCCCGTGAGTTGACACTCACTATCCAGCCATGATCGACGAGCCATTGCCAGACTAGTTCATCAGCCGATAGCAAGTTAGCTATATCGTCAGTTGAAAAGAGATAAAGCGAAATCCCTTCAAATCCCAATGGCAACATTTTTTCAAGTTCAATCACACTCAAGGTTTCGGACCTAACAAAGGCCAGCGGATGAAGCCATGGAGCGCTTGCTGCTAGTGAAGCTATATACGCATTATTTCCGACTGCCCACGATTCACCTTCGTATCCGACGACCAGGGCAGAATTAATCGAATAGTTTTTCATCAAACTTTCATATAATGAGACTTCATTTACTCCAGAATTCTTGTAACCTTTTTCGAATAAGTGAATATGACTATCAGTTAGCATGGATGGCAAGAGCCTTCTTTAGGACTTCAAGGAAGTAATCGACATCTGCCTCATTGTTGTATCCATGGATTGATGCTCGGATTCGGCCGGCATTGGACATTGCATGTATATCGTTTTTGCGAAGAAACTGATTGATTTCTTGGAATTTTGGGTGCTTAAATGCCACAATTCCTGATTGCAACTTTCGCTTCGATGGACCTAAGAGTTCAACAGGAAGTTCCGCTACGCCTTCTAGGCACTTCGAAGTAAGTTCTTTTGCCTGAAGATCAATCGCTTCCACACCGATACTGGAGATATATTTCAATGCAGCATTAATTGCATAAATAGCTGGATAGTTAGGCATCCCAACCATAAAGCTCGCGGCACCTTTTTTAGTCTCTAGCGCCGTGAATCTAGAATCATCAAATGGATTTTTTAAGTTAAACCAGCCACCTGCCGGCACGGTCCATTCATCTGCTCGTTCCGGTGAAACACCAATCAATCCTCCTCCATGAGAAGCCAATAGCCATTTATGGGTGGAGCTGACTACTAAATCTGCTTTCTTAACATCAAGAGGAACTCTGGCGAATGCTTGAGTTACATCTACAGCCAGCATCGCATTAGATTTTTTACGGACAATTTGCG
>JBILBC010000034.1:0-11528 GCA_044353885.1 Candidatus Planktophila sp.
TTGCTTTGGTTACTCAGAGCACTTGGTTATTGGCAGCGCAAGGTCTTGTCTTCTTGATTGGCGCAGTGCGTGGTCCACAGTTCACGCCATACGCATTTATCTTCAAGACTTTGATTAAGCCAAGGTTGAAGAAGGAAGCTCCTACTGAAGATGTTCGTCCACCTAAGTTTGCACAGGCAGTTGGCTTCGCCTTCGCACTCGTGGGTGTTGTGGGGGCAGTTGCTGGATCTAGTGCGGTTTTTACGGTGGCAGTGGGCATGGCGCTGGCTGCAGCGTTCCTCAACGCAGCGTTTAACTACTGCCTAGGCTGCGAGATGTACCTGTTGGGCCTTCGTTTCACGTCTAAGTAACTCAGATTAGAAAGTAGACTTAGGTCATGGCCGGAAAACACGAACTACATGAAAAGGGCTTGCGCCTGACACCTCAACGCGAGCTAGTGCTTTCTGCTGTGCGCGCACTTGGGCATGCAACGCCTGAAGAGGTTGCAGAGAAGGTGCGCCAGACACATCCTGGAATTAACTTATCTACTGTCTATCGCAACCTTGAAACACTTGAAAACGTTGGCCTTGTGCAGCACACACACCTCGGACACGGTGGTGCTACCTATCACGCAGCTGAAGAGCTCACACACTTACACCTTGTCTGTGGCACATGTGGATCAGTAGGAGATGCTCCTATCGATGTTGCAGCGAACTTTGTTCAGAACCTCTCAGATGATTACGGCTTTAAGACCGATGTCACGCACTTTGCCATCTATGGCACATGCGCTGCATGCGTTAAATAGCCCTATTCCTAATGCGCTCCTAGACTTAACTCTATGACCGCAGTCCATGTTGAAGAAGGCCCCGATAAGGGCGCTATCTGGCATTTTGGTGAACCAGCAAGAGAACAACGCGCACTTAGTGAAGGAAAAGCGTGGGCAGATCTATCTCACTTAGCTGTTGTGGCTGTTTCTGGTGAAGACCGCCTGAAGTGGTTACACGATTTAACAACGCAATACCTAGTTGATTTTGGTGCAGGTAATTGGGTTTCAGCGCTCATTCTGGATGCGCAAGGACATGTGGAGTATCAATTCAATTTAGTTGATGATGGAACGACTACCTGGTTGGTGATTGATCCGCAGTTTGCTGAAGATTTAATTGCTTACCTCAACAAGATGCGCTTTATGTTGCGCGTTGAAGTTCGCGATGCAACGAGTGAATATGCAGTGATGCGCGCACCTGGGGCTGCAACAGAAATCGGTGGACCATTTGCGCTGGTGCCACGCGCAGAACTAGGTGAAATGAAAATTGCTTTTAATTCAACAGCTACACAGGTTGGCACGTGGGTACTTGATGCTGAACGCGTTGCTGCAGGCCGCCCACGCCATGGAATTGATACAGATGGCAAGGCAATCCCTAATGAGTTGGGGCTTCTTAACAATGCGGTCCATATGAATAAAGGTTGTTATCGCGGACAAGAGACGGTTGCCAAGGTTTATAACTTAGGTAAGCCACCTCGTCGTCTTGTGATGTTGCACTTGGATGGCCATGCAGTGGTGATGCCACCAACAGGGACACCTGTGATGAATGGTGATGTGCAGGTTGGATTCTTGGGCACGGTTGCTCGCCATCATGAGCTAGGTCCGATTGCTTTGGCTCTAGTCAAGCGCAATACACCGGTGGATGCACAACTCATGGTTGAAGGTGTGGCAGCTTCGCAAGAGATCATTGTGGAGGCATAACGTGAAATTTATTGGACAGTTGATAGTTGTTGGCTTTGCCTGCCTTGCAATCATGTGGGCCGTTCGTAAGCTTTGAGATTAATGATTTGTCTGGGTTGGCTACGAACTAATTTCTTTCCAGCAAAGTATTTACATTCGCATCACCAACCATAGAAGTGTAAAGCACCCTGAAATCACCCTCAAATAGCTTGTTGTTTCTAATCTTTACATCCCTATAGTTTGTGAACACATATTTAGCCCGATTAACATCAGAAACAATTTCAATTCTATTTGCCTGACTCTTTTCAAGTAAATCCAAGCTTCGGAAAAGTGGAGTTGCGCTTGCGAGGTAAATTGTGATTTTTGAAGAAGAATCGTGCTTAGTGAGGAAATCAAGTGTTTTGCGATTTGCCAAACCCCAGTAATCCATCTCCCACCGCTCACGGATATTCTGACCAGCGAATTGATTGAAATAAACATTCTGCAAGGGTCTATTCTCAAGCATCCATTTTCCGGTCGAGAAAAAATTAAAAAACATTACGACCAGTAAAATTCTCACAAGGGTCCGACGTCTATTCAATTTCGAATACAAAAATACCAGCCCATGAACACCTATAATTAGCAAGGAAGGGTAGACGAAATATAAGTGTCTCCAACCGTCATAAAGCGTCGAGCGTAGAACTATGACAGCTGCCAATGGTCCCAATGCACTCAGGTAAATAAACAGATCTGCAAATGATTTAACGGACCAATCTGCCTCTGCATTTTTATGATAATCAGCATATATGCGAATCGGTGACCAGAGTATTCCAAAAATAAAGACAGGAATATAAATTAAGGGAATAGTGACCCCTACCCATAAGAAAATATAGAACCACGGTAGGTCAAGAGAATTGTAGAGCTGTCCGTTAGTCAAAATCTTTCCGCTCCAAGGAAAACTTGAAGCTGATAGGAATACTTTTATTGCGCGTCGAATAGGGTCCTGCCAAAGATATGGGAAGAAGGCAAATGTGCTTACTGCACATACAATCATGAAGACTGGTAATGACAAATTCTCTACATCGGTGCGTAAATTAGGTTTTTTTACCTTAGCAAGAACCCAGACGAGCAATAAAATGAAAATTAATCCCACGGATAGCGGTCGTATGGCAATTGAAAATCCCACAGAAATTCCTGCCAAGACAGAACTCTTAAGAGATCTTTCACTCAAAAATTTGATCAGAAAATAGGAAGCCGCAAAATAGGTAGTAAGGAATACAGAATCCTTCTCATTGAAAAATGAATCGCCATAGATTCTTGGAGTCAATACAAATGCACAGGTACCCAGGTAGGCAATCGCGAGAGAATGAAATCTCCAATTAAGAAATTTGAACATAATCACGATTGACAGTGAACAAAAAAGAAAAGTAAGTAGATGCCGAACCTGCCAGAGAAGGACTGTATTACTGCTTAATTTGAATATGGCTTCAATGGAAAGTAGGCCTAGTTCAAATATGACCCCGTGGTCCCCATCAGGAGTTGATTGAAAGTCTTGAATTTTCTCAAACTGTGGTAAGTCTTGAAAATTCTGGAGAAGGCTTGGGTTAACAAGTGAGACTATATATTTGGCAGCACTCGCGCCCAAACCTCTCATTGCTGGTTCATCCCAGCTAATTCCTAATGCTGGTATTTGTGTTATGCCAATCATTAAATATACAACGTAGTAAATAACTGGACGTTTCAGCATGAACTGAATCGAAGACACAACGTTGTACTTACTATCGTGAGGTTTAGGCATCCACAAATCCCGCCAAAACAATCTCCAATTACTCATTTCTCCCCTAGCTCCTGTGTAACAAATCCATTATCGCAATTTTCGTTCAGCTAAGTGCCATTCTGCCTGTGCTTTCAAACCAGAAGGTATATCCACCAAGGGTTTGTATCCTAAATATTTTGAAGCTTTTGAGAAATTTGCATTTGTGTGAATCTGATCACCTGGGCGTGGTTGTACAAATTTGATTTTAGCTTTTTTGCCAAGAGCATCTTCAATGATCGTTAGTGCTTCAAGTAATCCGATTGAATTATTCCCAGTGATATTGATGGGCGCATTCAGAGACGGTACTTTAGCTGCGCTGATTGTTGCTTGAACAATATCTGAAACATATGTGTTAGATCGAGTTTGCATTCCATCCCCAAAAATATTAACTTCTCGCTCATCAAGAATGGATTCACAGATAATGTTGTAAGCCATGTCCGGTCTTTGTCTTGGCCCATAAACCGAGAAATACCTCAAAGTTGTAAATGGGAGGCCAAAATTCTTGTTGTATGCGGTGAGAAGATTCTCAGCTGCTAATTTGCTGACACCGTATGGTGAGACTGGCAACAATGGCCCATCTTCATCTGATTCGACTAGAGAACCATAGACTGAAGATGTTGAAATTTGGATTATTGGAGTATTCCCAGCCGAAATTGCAGCCCGGGCGAGGTGCTCAAGTACGAGCACATTGCAACTTAAGTAGACATCTAAATGAGTCCAGCTTTTCATCAACCCTGGCATAGCTGCTTCATTTATGATGGAATCAACCCCAGCTAAGAAATCTTTAGGCAAATCACCTCGCAAGTCGAAATTTCTGATTTCCACCCCACGCAATTTTGATAGCTCTTCAAAGCGTTTTTTCTTGATCTTCGCATCATAGGATTCTTCAAGTAAGCAGTCCACTGCTATTACATCGAAGTTTTCTTCAACTAGTGCCTCAACCAAGTGAGAGCCGATAAACCCTGCGGCGCCCGTAACGAGAACTCTCATTATAAAATTCCGGAGTATAGAATTAAACCCACAATCGACATATTGGAATCTTAATCGACTCCACATTCTTTAGGCGGGAGGCCATATGTGTGGAATTTGTGGCTTCGCCGGACTTAGGGATAATCCAAACCTGAACAGGATGGTCTCCCAAATTGCTCATCGCGGTCCAGATGACGTGGCATTTTACGAAAAGCCAGGGGTTGGATTAGGTTTCGCCAGACTGGCAATCATGGATTTGGTAAGTGGAATGCAGCCATTTAGTGACCCAGTTACTGGAGTCAAAGTAGTTGTGAATGGTGAAATCTATAACCATATCGATCTTCGAAATCAACTTGTTAAGCACAGCTATAGATTCACATCAACTTCTGACAGCGAAGTTGTTTTGGCCGCCTACTTGCATTGGGGGCTAGATGCAATTTCAAAACTAGAAGGAATGTTTGCTTTAGCAATTTGGGATGAGACCACAGATCAACTAGTGCTGGCTAGGGATCGCTTAGGAAAGAAACCACTGTACTTTGCAAGCATTAGAGACGGCATAGTCTTTGCTTCTGAAATCAAAAGCATTCTTGAAGCCAGTGAGTCCCGAGAAGTAGATGAAGTATCACTTTTTCAATACCTTGCCACAGACAGTATCGCCACACCAAGAACAATTTTTAAAGAAATTCAGAAATTAGAGCCAGGGAAAATTCTGGTTTATAAAAAGAAAATCGGAATAAAACTCCTTGATTTTTGGAAACCTAGCCAGATCAGTAGCCAAAATGCCGAAGGAAGCCATGACCTACTCAACACTTTAGAGGAATCTGTTAAATCGAGACTAATGAGCGATGTGCCTGTAGGGATTTTTCTTTCATCGGGCATTGATTCGACTTTAATCGCAGCGCTCATGGCCAAGAATTCGAAAAGTGTTGTTAATTCCTTCACTTTGAAATTCCAAGGAAACTACGATGAATCGGAAATTGCAAAGGAAACGGCAAAGAAGTTTGGTTTTTTACATCATGAAATTGATGCATCACTTTCTAACATAGCAAATCAATTTACGAGGTCAGTCGAGATATTTGACGAGCCACTTAATGATCCCGCAACACTCCCTATGTTATTGCTGAGCCAAGAAGCAAAAAAATACGTCAAAGTAGTGTTAACGGGCGATGGCGGAGATGAACTCTTAGTTGGCTATCCTCATGCAAGACTCAACCTGAAGTTGCATGGTTGGCGATTTGATTTTGTGAATTCAATTCCGGGAGTGAAGTTATTATTGAATTCCGTCCCAGATACTGGAAGTTATTTCGGAATAGGCTTTAAAGCACAACGTTTTGCGAGAGGAATAGGGATTCGTGACTTTGCAGCTAGAGATTTGGAGTGGCGCGGAGCGTTCGGAATTGACGGGTCGAGAAAATTTCTAAGCACCGAGTATAAAAATAGAATTGATTTCGAACTGGCAAGCAGCGAAATATTCAAGAACTTCTATGATTCGCCCTACACGGATTCGACTGCAGATAGATGGAGTTGGTGGTACTTGAGAACTTACCTAATGGATACAGTTTTGGTGAAAGTTGATAGAGCTACCATGGCAAGTGGAATTGAAGCTCGATCCCCTCTCCTTGATCACAAATTTGTAGAATCAGTTCTAAGAAATCAAAACCGGCTTGATTTGGGGGGAGCTAGCAAGAAGTTGTTTGTGGATTATCTTCATCGTATCGATCCAACCCTCAAGCTTCCAAGATCAAAACATGGAATGGGAGTTCCTGTTATAGGTCTCCTAAAAGGTCCCCTGAATGAGCAATTTATGGATTTAACTTCCCGAGACTTCATAGTAAAGCAAGGAATCTTTTCACCTAGTGAAGTCTCTAGCATGATTAAAAAGTTTGGTGACTCTCGTACAGAAATTAGAAAAGAACTATGGGGATTGTTCGTGTTTCAAGCCTGGTACTCAAGGTGGGCCTCATGATAGTTTTAACGCATGCTTGGAGATAAGAGTATGGAATTAAGTATCGTGGTTCCTGTCTACAACGAAGAAGAGAGCCTGATTAATTTGTACTCTGAATTATGTGTTACGTTGCAAAGAAGAGATCTCGCTAGTGAAGTTATCTTTGTTGACGATGGTTCATCGGACCAAAGTGTCAAAGTAATTCAAGAGTTAATCTCAGGAAAACCGGCTCATCACCTGATTGAATTGAGACGCAACTATGGTCAAACAGCGGCAATGGCGGCTGGTTTCGAATCAAGCAAGGGAAGGGTTGTAATTCCCTTGGATGCCGATGGTCAAAATGACCCGGCTGACATTTGGAAATTGTATGACTTTCTCGGAGCTGATTTTGATTGCGTTTCAGGATGGAGAAAGACAAGGAAAGATAAAACATTTAGTCGCAAACTCCCATCGGCTATTGCGAATAGATTGATTCTGTGGGCTACTGGTATCCAAATTCATGACTCGGGATGCACCATTAAGGCATATAACGGTGAACTACTCCGTTCGATTCATCTATATGGCGAAATGCATCGCCTCATTCCGTTTTACATTCATCTAGCTGGTGGCATGGTTACTGAGCTGGAAGTTAATCATCGACCTCGAGATTTCGGATCGAGTAAGTATGGAATCTCGAGGACTTTTAGAGTCATCCAGGATGTGCTTGTGGCCAAAGTGCAAGCAGATTTCGCGCGACGCCCCATGCATTTGTTTGGGAATATCGGGCTGATTTCAATTGCCCTTGGGGCCTTTGCAGCTGTAACCAGTCTGGTCCTAAAAATTTCTGGAGCGCGAGATTTTATTGAAACGCCATTACTTCAGATTGCAAGTTTATTGGTGGTTATGGGATTCCAATTTGCCCTGACGGGGCTGCTCGCAGAAATTGTGATTCGTAAGGTAAATCTTGGTGCAGCTGACCGCCCATACGTAATTAAGAAGAGCAAGAGATAAAAATGCGACGAAGCCAGATTTGTGTTGGGAGCCCAAGTTGAGCGGTAATAATGAAAAGGACTTGGATTCTCTAGGGTCCCCGGATCGCTTTGGTTATGAGTGGGACTATTTTGATAATTTGATTCCAGAATACGAGGAGCAATTTAAACGCTGGGTCTCAGTTCTAGAGAAAGAAAGCCTAGAGGGGCTATATGTCGTCGATGCTGGATGTGGTACTGGGCGTAACTCATACTGGATGCGTCAGAGAGGCGCAGAGAGAGTACTAGCATTTGACGTTGAGCCGATGACGGTGAAAGTTGCCGAAAGAAATTTAAATGATTTCGGGAACATCCAAGTTAGTTGCATGTCTATTTATGAGGCATGCATGCCAAGTTCAGATCTTGCAGATATAGTTTTTTCAATTGGAGTCGTTCATCATTTAGCGGATCCAGTGAAAGCAATTTCTAATTTGTCAAAACTGGCTAAACCAAATGGACTTGTCGTGATATGGGTTTATGGTCGAGAAGGAAATGAATGGATACTTTGGTTTTTAGACCCCTTACGTAAAATCACAAAACATATCCCCATGCCAATTTTGAATGCAATTTCTAACCTCTTGGCATATCCACTCTTTGCTTACCTACGTTTACCTTTCCCAAAATCAAAATATTTGAAATTGATTTCATCCTTTAGGTACTGGCATTTGAAGAGCATCGTACTTGACCAACTCCTACCCAAAATTGCAAATTATTGGACAGAAAACGAAGTTCGGGAGCTGATGGAAGATTCTGGACTACGAGATATCAAAGTGAAATCTGTTAATGGAATGAGCTGGTCAGTCTCTGGCCAGGTTTGAGAATACTCTTACCCCATGGAGCTCTTCACAACTGTGCTGCTGGCACTTGCCGCACTTGTTGTGGGTGCGGGGCTGGTTATCTATGGCATACGTGGAACACGTGAATCTCAAGCTCGTGATGGGCGCACATATAAGAGAGGCAGGCTCTAGTGGTCTTCACAATCCCTGAAGGATTACATCCTGACCTGAATCCACTTGCGTGGATGATTGGCACATGGCGCGGTAAGGGTCGTGGTGAATATCCAACGATTGAAACCTTTGAATATGCCCATGAAGTGGTCTTCAATCATGATGGTCGCCCCTTTATGAATTACTACTCACGTTCATGGATTATTGATAAAGATGGGGAGATTATTCGCCCTGCGGCCTCTGAGGCTGGATTCTGGCGTGTGAAGGAAAATAATGTTCTAGAAGTTGTTATCTCCCATAGCACTGGAATCTCTGAAGGTTGGGTCGGACAATTTGATGGTCCAAAGATTCAATTGGTGATGGATCAAGGGTATTCAGCACCGACTGCAAAGATTGTGACAGCGGGTGTGAGGTTATATGGGCTTGTTGCAGGAGAGCTCTTCTTCGCCTATGACATGGCAGCTGAAGGACAAGAACTTCAGGCACATATCTGGTCAACACTTGAGCGTCAGAGTGAATAAACCCTCATTCCACTTGTCATACCCCATCTCTATTCTTTGTTTGTGAAGTACTACTGCCAGGCTGATATTGAGAATCGACCGTTGATGGGTTCGCTCTATAGAAAAAGAGCGGAAGACGGTCTCATTTATGAAGAAGAATGGAATTCAGTTAGTCAGGATTGGGTTCCCACCACCTATCTAACAAAATTGCTTATCGGTGGGGATTGTTCGTTAATAGAAATTACGAAAGAATCAGCAGACTTATTACAGAACTCAGTTGAATAACGAGGTGTGTGATGTGCAGAGGCAGTGAGATTTGCAGCGCTCTCGGTACAGATCGCAACACGTGGAGTAAATATTGCCCATTGCCAGTTCCTACCTACTTTGAGGAATCAGTGGATAGTTTTAAAAAATCAGTCCAAGAGCTTATTGATGGGAATATGGCTCATTCGCTTACAACCCTCAGCGAATCGAACGCAGAGAAGGTCAAGGAGTTTTTCATTGAACATGGGCAGCAGAGCGCGTACTTCCGGGTTAGGAATCGGAAAGAGATTGATAGAGTGAATAAAGGAAGAAAGAAGGAGAATTCAAGTCCGCGCTTAATTCCAAGGATTGAGAAAGAAGTTTTTGCGCGGGATAACTTCCACTGTCGTTATTGTGGTCTGAGGATAATCTCCAAAGAAGTATTCGCGAGCTTCAGTCATATTGTGGGAGCTGAGAATTTCTCCATCCAGCGAAAGAATTCGATAAGAAATGGATTAACCCTTGGTCTTAGAGGGGTCGCAGACCATGTAGAACCGTATGCATCAGGTGGTGAAACAGAGATAGACAATTTGGTTACTAGTTGTTACTCATGTAATTTCGGCAAGGCTGGTTACACTTTGGAGCAACTTGGAATAGAAGATCCAAGAAATAGGAAACCGATTCAGGACAACTGGAGCGGCCTGACAGAATTTCTCCCAGCCTTGAAGAGTCTTGAGAAAGTGGCAAATAGATGAATGACGCAGTATTAGCTGAATATGTTCGCGATGGCGTTGTTGAATCTGTGCATCGCGGGTATTTGCTTGCACTCAACGCTGATGGTTCTGTGAACTTAGCTCTCGGTAGTTCTGAGCAGTTGATCTTTCCTCGCTCGTGTGTGAAATCTATTCAAGGCGCTGCGATGGTGCGGGCAGGGCTAAAGCTTGAGCCGCGTTTGTTGGCACTCGGGTGTTCAAGCCATTCAGGCACGGAAAAACATTTATCGGCCGTGCGAGAAATCTTAGGGTTAGCAAAGCTTGATGAGAGCGCTCTGCAGTGCATGCTCGATAAGCCGCTTGGGGATGAAGAACGCCGCGCATGGGCAGATAAGGCACCGACTCGTATTGCAATGAACTGCAGCGGTAAGCATGCAGCCATGTTGCTGACATGCGTGACTAACGGTTGGCCGATTGAAAACTATTTAGATCCTGCACATCCTCTGCAGGTTGCTATTAAGGTAGAGCTTGAAGCGTTGGCAGGTGAGGCAATAACTCTGACATCAACAGATGGGTGCGGAGCGCCACTATTTTTACTCTCTGTAGTTGGTTTGGCACGTGCTGTTCGTGCAATCACTGTCTCTAGTGATCCTGTGCATCAATCTGTGTTGGAAGCATCTCGCACGTTTCCTGAGATGGTTGCAGGTAAGGGTCGTCTTACAACACAGATGATGGAGGCTGTGCCTGGGCTCTATATGAAAGATGGCGCAGAAGCTGTTGAAGTTGCATCGATGCCTGATGGGCGAACACTGGTATTTAAGGTCTCTGATGGGTCACTGCGTCCTTTTAGAGTATTGGTCCATGCAGGTTTGAAGCGATTGGGTATTGATAGCCCGTATGAGGCTGAGAACGTGCTTGGTGGTGACCGAGTTATCGGTGTCATTCGCGCAACCTTTTAATCGCGCGTACCCTTTCATCTATGGCTTTTACTTCCTGTCGCGTTGCCACCTTGATGGTGCATACCTCGCCTCTTGATCAAGCAGGTACTGGCGATGCTGGTGGAATGAATATCTATGTGGTGGAAGCAGCACAAAATATGGCTGCAATGGGTGTGCAGGTAGATATCTTTACGCGCAGAACAGATACAGATATTGCAGATGTTGTTGAGGTCTCTCCTGGTGTGCGCGTCATTCAACTTAATGTGGGTCCTGTCTCTGGAGTAACGAAGGAGCAGCTACCTAAGCTGATCCCTGAACTCTCTGTTGCATTTAGTAAAGCTATGAGTAACGATCACTATGACGTGATCCATTCTCATTATTGGATTAGCGGCAAGGTGGCGATGCCTGTTGCTAAAGAGCTCGGTATTCCTCTCGTCCACACCATGCACACCATGGCGAGAGTGAAGAACTTGAACTTGGCAGAAGGAGAAACTCCAGAGCCAATGATTCGCGTGCAGGGAGAGACTCAAGTTGTTGCGGCAGCTGATGCTCTCGTTGCTAATACGGACGCTGAGGCAGCATCTCTTGTCTCCCTCTATGAAGCATGCCCAGATAATGTTTTAGTTGTTAGCCCTGGCGTGAACCTCAAAGTCTTTACACCGGGTAGCGGACGGGCAGCAGCAAGAGATGTTGTCGGCCTTGATAAAGATGCTCACATCATTACCTTTGTGGGCCGTATTCAGCCCCATAAGGGCCCTGAGGTATTGAT
>JBILBC010000107.1:0-3041 GCA_044353885.1 Candidatus Planktophila sp.
GGACTTGTTCTTGGACTAGTCGGTGCAGACCTTCAATCTGGCCTCTCACGTCTAACCTTTGGAAACCAAGCAGCTGTTGAAGGTATTGAGACTGTTCCCGTCATCGTCTCTATCTTCGCACTCGGTGAAGCTCTCTATATTGCTAGCCGCTTTAAAGAGCTGGGATGGAACATCATTCCCATGAAGGGCAAAGCCCATATGTCACGCGATGATTGGAAACGATCATGGAAGCCATGGCTACGAGGCACCGCGTTAGGTTTTCCACTCGGTGTTATTCCTGCTGGTGGCTCTGAAGTTCCAACATTCTTAAGTTATTCGGTGGAGAAGAAGTTATCGAAAAACCCAGAAGAGTTTGGCCATGGCGCCATTGAAGGTGTTGCAGGGCCGGAAGCTGCCAATAATGCCAATGCAGCGGGAGCGCTTGTGCCACTGCTGGCACTCGGTCTTCCCACTTCTGCAACTGCTGCAGTAATTCTTGTTGCATTCCAGACATATCAAATTCAACCTGGGCCAACGCTCTTTCTTACCAATGGCGCGCTCATTTGGACTTTGATTGCCTCACTCTTTATCGGTAACACCCTTCTCTTAGTATTAAACCTTCCACTTGTTCGCGTGTGGGTTCAATTGCTCAAGGTTCCACGCCCCTATCTCTTTGCAGGCATTGTTACCTTTGCGATGCTCGGAGCATATGCACTCAACACTTCTACCTTCGATGTTCAAGTGGCGATTGCTATTGGAATCGTGGGCTTCTTATTCCGCAGATTTGGAATGCCAATTACCCCACTGATTCTGGGATTGATCTTGGGGCCAAACCTAGAACTTCAATTCCGCCGCGCACTTCAAATTAGCGCAGGAGATTATGGAACTTTGTGGGCATCACCGCTATCAAAGGTGCTCTATACAGTGCTATTGATTGCTCTCTTTACTCCCATCATTACTAAAGTGATGCGCAAAGTTCGTAAGGACGCTCACGCGTAAGAGCTAATGTCACAATCTCGATGGGCTACGAAGCTTTTCTATAGTTCTGCAATAACGCAAGGTGCTATCTATGTAATCCGTCCGATGATTACCTATCGCGCACTTGAGTTGGATGCAACGGCTTCAACCATCGGATTTATCGCAGCTGTCTATGCCTTACTTCCAGTGCTACTTGCCTTAACTTTTGGCAAGATGGTGGGACAGATTGGTGAAGGACGTTTCGTTATCTTTGGAACTCTCTTCATTGGAGTTTCTGCAGGACTTCTCATGGCTGCAGATTCCCTCACCGTGTTAGCAATTGCAGCAGCGCTTTCAGGTCTTGCACATCTTGCATGCATGGTGGGTGGGCAGACAATGGTTGCCCTCAAAAGTCCACCTGATCAATATGAAGAGCACTTTGGGCGCTATACATTTAGCGCATCCCTCGGTCATATGGTTGGTCCAATCCTTGCAACACTTGTTGCAGGTTCTACCGGCGTCATGCCGAAATCAACTAGTGCTGCATTTGCTCTAGCCCTTGCACTGGCAGCACTTGCCATGGTTCCAGTTATTTCATGGAGAAATGAGCCACCAACAGTTGTCGGACGTAGAGAGGATTCAGGAGCGCTGCGCGCTGCAGGTAAGTTACTGAAGAAACCTGGAATCTTTGCAGCAATCTTTACTTCTCTTGCCATCTCATCAACGGCAGATATCTTGGTGGTATTCCTGCCTCTCTATGGAAATGAGAATGAATTCTCCGCACTTTCCATTGGAATTATCATCTCCATTCGCGCAGCCACATCAATGGCATCGCGCTTCTTCTTAGGTCGCCTCAGTGCACGATTTACTGCGCGCCAATTGATTACAAGTAGCAATCTCATCTCTATTGCGATGTGTGTTGCGATGGCATTTGCACCAAATGCATGGGTTCTTGGAGCAGTTGTCTTCGTTGCAGGATTTTCACTCGGAGTGGGCCAACCACTTACGATGACTTTGATTTCTCAGTTGACAGCACCTGATGAGAGAGCTTTGGCGGTCTCAACCCGACTGACTGGCAATCGCCTTGGCCAATTCATGAGTCCTGCGGTGGCGGGGTTGGTGGCAGCCTCTGCTGGAACCAGCGCCGTCTTTATAGGCCTTGCGATCCTGGTTTCCACCACATTTATCCCTCGCCAATAGGGGTTTGATACCCCCTTTTTGGCCAATTTCCCTTATAAGGGGGGTCGGCAATAGAATCTCCCTTCGCGCTCCAAGAAATCCACAGGGTTTTTCGGGGTTCGACCCTGTTCGTTCACATGAAATAAGAGAAGAAGGTATTGATCCTTGGCAAGTAAAGATGGTGCGATCGAAATCGAAGGCACTGTTGCTGAGGCGTTACCTAACGCAATGTTTCGTGTTGAGCTAACAAATGGACATAAGGTCTTGGCACATATCAGTGGAAAGATGCGAAAGAACTACATTCGTATTCTGCCTGCTGACCGTGTGATCGTAGAGCTCAGTCCATATGACCTTACAAAGGGTCGAATTATTTACCGTTATAAGTAAGTAGTTCGCCACTAACAAAAGGAATTTCGCGTGAAGGTTAATCCAAGCGTGAAGAAGATTTGTGACAAGTGCAAAGTCATTCGTCGCAAGGGTCGCGTAATGGTGATCTGCGAAAATCTTCGTCACAAACAGCGTCAAGGGTAATTCCGAGACAGAAGTAAGTACGCGTGATGCGACTTAACTAGCAATAGTTAAGACCCCCGGACCGGTAGGCCAGGGCTCAACAAAATGTTGAGGAGCATTGCGGAGGACCTCCGGATACAGAAACGGTTGAATACATGGCACGTCTAGTCGGTGTCGATCTTCCACGTGAAAAGCGTGTAGAGATTGCACTCACCTATATTTTTGGAATGGGTCTAACCCGTTCCCACGAAACGCTTAAGGCAACTGGAATTTCTCCAGATACCCGCGTTAAAGATTTGCAAGAGTCAGAACTTGCTCAGCTTCGTGAATACATCGAAGCTAACTACAAAATCGAGGGTGATCTCCGCCGCGAAATCGCAGGCGATATCCGTCGTAAAGTTGAAATCCAGAGCTAC
>JBILBC010000072.1:0-6263 GCA_044353885.1 Candidatus Planktophila sp.
ATTGCTGCAAGTGTTTCACCTGCTGCAAGGCGAGTCTTAATTGTTGCTGCATCCACACCAATAGTTGATGAGATGAGAGCAAGGTGAGCTTCCTTATTAGCACCTAGTGGCTTAGCTGGTCTTGCAGCTGCTGCTGTCAGCGCTGCTGTGATCGCATCTGCCTGTGCCTGTGTGATCGTGCCCTTTGTGACGAGCGCTGTGAGAACTGCTGCAACTTCTGCGCGCGGTCCCTTAATTCCATTGTTAGAGGCTTGAGCCACTGACACTCGAGTTGTCGTTGACTTAGATGACGCTGATGAAACTCCGACTGTTCCTGCTGTGAGAGCAATAGTTGTAATAACGATTGCAGCTACCTTCTTCTTCGTTGACATTTGCATGTCTCCTTTTCCTTACCTTTTGCCGACACCCTCGTATCGACCTGTGAGTAATGAACCGCCTGATGCTCAAAAAGGTATCCCATTTTTCTGTGAGCACCTTGCGAGTTTGGGGGCGTAGTTGTGAGCCGAGTAGGCGTAGAGACCCTTGATTTCTGAGAGAAATCTGGGGGATTGCCCGATTTCATGATGTGGGCAGCCTCTTCACACTGGTTACATACCAACGACCTGGAGGTCACCAGTGAAGCGCAACCGTATAGCCACCTTAATTTCTCTTGCACTTATCTCTTCAGTACTCACATCTCTACCTGCAGATGCTGCAGGTAGAAGTGCAACATCGATTCCCAACACGATTTTAAATGGCAAAGGTGCACCGGCTAATACCGTCGGCATCAATGGTGATTTCTATATCGACACACGAAGCCTCTTGCTCTTTGGACCAAAGAAAAGTGGGAAGTGGCCACTGCCTCAAAACTTGCAAGGGCCAACAGGGGCAGCCGGTGTGAGCGGTAGTGATGGAAAGAATGGAAGCGATGGCAAGAACGGTAGCGATGGAAAGACAATTACAAATGCATCAACAACTTCTGGATCTTCAGGACCTGCTGGACCACAGGGTGAGAAAGGTGCAACGGGTGCTGCAGGACCTGCAGGACCAACAGGCCCCGCTGGTGCAACGGGACCACAAGGTGCAACAGGTTCATCAGGATCAGGAAGTGGAACTCAAGGACCAGCTGGAGCTACGGGTGCAGCGGGACCAGCTGGAGCTACGGGTGCAGCGGGAGCTACGGGTGCGACAGGAAGTGCGGGAGTAGCTGGCGCGACTGGGCCGGCAGGAGCTACGGGAGCAACTGGTGCAACGGGACCCGCGGGAGTTTCTGAAGTGAGTGTTGTTGCCATTCCAAACTTCACAGTTACAACAGCCACGTTATATGGATCGGCAATCTCCGCGAGCTTCGGAACTCTTGCCGCCAACACTTCTTATTGGTTCCAAATTTATGTATCTGCCACAAGTGTTTCTGCTTTTGAGTTCGGTGCAAATTTGCTTACTACCGGGGAGACACCTGCATTTAAGGTGCTTGGAAACAACTTTAAGAAAATTGGGGATTCAAGCTGGACCAATAATTATGGATTTTTGATCATTGGCACCCTTAAAACTTTGACAGATGCTCAGACTTTTTCGATACGAATAATTGACCGAACTGGAGATACCGGTGGAAGCCCAATGGTATTTAGTGGCACTGCCTATATCGCCAAGGTGGGAACAATTAATTAAATATATGGAGCGGGTGACCGGGATCGAACCGGCATGGCCAGCTTGGAAGGCTGGGGCTCTACCATTGAGCTACACCCGCAAGTGGTGCGGAGACTGAGCGTACAGGGTGTGTAAGCGAGAGTAAAAAATTACTCTAGACTTCCGTCTGCGCCTCGGGGCGTAGCGTAGTGGCTAGCGCGCCTGCTTTGGGAGCAGGAGATCGGGAGTTCGAATCTCCCCGCCCCGACCAGAATTTCTTCAAAGCTATAAAGCTTTGCCTATGCAGATAATAAGGAGCACTTCGTGAAGAGCACTCTCGAGACACTTTCTCCAACTCGCGTTCGTTTAGATGTCAAAGTTCCTTATTCCGAGCTTGGTGAATATGTTGATGCTGCATATAAGAAGGTTGGCGCATCTGTCACTATTCCTGGTTTTCGTAAGGGCAAAGTACCTAATGCGATGATCGATCAGCGCGTGGGTCGCCAAGCAGTCATCGATGAGGCAATTAACTTTGCTATCCAAGATTTCTATGTTGCTGCAGCTCGCGAGAACGATGTTCTAGTCGTTGGTCGCCCAACGGTTGATGCCATTGATTTCGTTGATAACGAGAAGCTTGATTTCTCTGTTGAAGTCAACGTGCGCCCAGATGTCACCTTGCCAGATTTCTCCAAGATCGAAATTTCAGTAGATAACGTTGAAGTAAGCGATAAAGATATTGATGAGCAGATTGATGAGCTCCGCGCTCGCTTTGGCACACTCAATACCGTTGAGCGCGCAACAGCCAATGGTGACTTCGTCACTATCGATCTCACAGCACGCATTGATGGCGCTGAGGTAGATGGCGGTAAGGCAAATGAAATTTCCTATGAAGTCGGCTCAAATAAGATGATCGATAACCTCGATGAGGCGTTGGTCGGCATGAGCGCAGGAGACACCAAGACATTTACCTCGCAGCTTGTTGGCCAGAAAGATGGCGAGAGCGGTGAGATCGATATCGTTCTTAAGGCTGTGAAAGAGCGTGAGCTTCCAGCACTGGATGATTCATTTGCCAAGCTGGCATCTGAGTTCGACACAGTGGCGCAACTCCGTTCTGATTTCACTGAGCGCCTAAGCCGCGTGAAGAAGATGGAACAAGGCGCACAAGCTCGCGACCTCCTTGTTGAAAAACTCCTTGCAGATCTCGATATTCCAGTTCCTGATGACATCGTCCTTGAAGAAGTCAACGATCACCTTGAAGGTGAAGGACGCATGGAAGATGCTGAACATCGCGCTGAAGTAGATGGCCAAGTTCGCGCATCAATCAAATCTGATTTCCTCTTTGATTCGATTGTGAAGGCTGAAGAAGTTCAGGTCAATGAAATTGAGTTAACTGAATACCTCATCCGCATGTCACAGCGTTATGGAATGGGTCCAGAACAATTTGCACAAGAACTTCAAAAAGCCGGACAGATTAGCCAGGTCGTTGCAGAGGTAACGCGCGCTAAGGCTCTTGCATCAGTTCTTGCTCGCATCACAGTTCTTGATAAGTCAGGCAATAAGGTCGAACTTGAGGCACTTCGCCCACAAGAGGCACCTGATGCCCCTGTTACCGAGTAACTTCTTTAGCCGTAAGCGAACATCGCCCCTTTTCGACGCTTTCTGCCCAATTTGGGAAGCATTTTGCTGCCGCGATTGTTAAGGTCACTACAAGTAAAACGATCGGAAGGATGACACGTGGATTTTAATAACCCACAGGACAACACAACCGTTGCCCGCTCAGCTGGTTCAGAACTCATGGGACTAGGTGATCAGATTTATAGCCGTTTGCTCCGCGAACGCATCATCTTTCTTGCAGGCGAAGTACGCGATGAAATGGCTAACGCTATTTGTGCGCAGATGCTTCTTCTTGCTGCTGAAGATCCAGAGAAGGACATCTACCTTTATATCAACTCACCTGGTGGTTCAGTAACTGCCGGTATGGCAATTTATGACACTATGCATTACATCAAGAACGATGTTGCAACAGTTGCAATGGGAATGGCTGCTTCAATGGGCCAGTTCTTGCTCACAGCAGGTGCTCCTGGAAAGCGTTATGCAACACCACATGCACGCATCTTGATGCACCAACCACTTGGTGGCATTGGTGGAACAGCTACTGATATTCGTATTCAGGCAGAGCAGATGGCAATTACAAAGCAGACTATGTCTGAGCTCAATGCAAAGCACACAGGTCAGCCACTTGAAAAGATCATCGCAGATTCAGATCGCGATAATTGGTTCAACGCTAAGGATGCTCTTGCTTATGGATTTATCGATCACATCGCAACAAATGAATCAAGCATCGCGGGAGGTAAGAAGTAATGAAGCACATTCAAGAAATTACGAACCGCTACGTTCTTCCAACAATCGAAGAGAAGACCGCATACGGCTATAAGCGCCTTGATCCTTATACAAAGCTATTTGAAGAGCGCATCATCTTCATGGGCCAGCCAATCGATGACACCGTTGCAAACGATGTTATGGCACAGCTTCTCACCCTTGAGTCCATGGATCCAGATCGCGATATCTCGATCTATATCAACTCACCTGGTGGTTCATTTACTGCGCTGACTGCTATCTATGACACCATGCAATTTGTTCGCCCAGACATCACAACTATCTGTCTTGGACAGGCAGCATCTGCTGCTGCAATCATCCTTGCAGGTGGCACTAAGGGCAAGCGTTATGGTCTTGAACATTCAAGAATCCTGATTCACCAACCTTCATCTGAAGGTGGCGGACAGGCATCAGATATCGAAATCCAGGCGCGCGAAATCATGCGTATGCGTGGATTGCTGGAGACAATGCTTGCAAAGCACTCTAATAAGACTATCGAAGAGATTGAAAAAGATATCGAACGCGACAAGATTCTTACAGCAGCTGAAGCAGTGGAGTATGGAATTATCGATAAGGTTATGGCTTCACGAAAGGCCAAGCCTGTCGCGTAATTAATGTTTACTAAAGGGGCGTCGGTTAAGAAATGTTGAAGAAATATTTCGAACCCGGCGCTCTTTTCTCTTTCCCGGCATATCGCGCCCTACTCCTATCTGGAATTCTCACCGTTATTGCTATGTCAGCATTTCCTATCGCACTTGCAGTCACAGTTCTTGATGCTGGGGGAAGTGCGACAACACTGGGCTTAATCCTTGCCGTGCGCGTCTTATCGGGAGTCTTGCTGGCTCCTGTTGGGGGAGTCTGGGCAGATCGATTGCCGCGCAAAACGATTCTGATTGCAGCAGATGGCTTTCGCGCAATTATGGGCAGCGTTGTTGTCTTTATTGATCCCAAGAGTATTTCGATGTGGATTCTTGGTGCCATCGTTGTGTTGATGGGTGTCAGTGATGCATTCGGCGGACCGGCTGCTGGTGCAATTATTCCGAGTATTTTGCCGGATCACTTATTGCCTGCGGGAAATGTGGTGCGTGGAATTGCACTGAAAGGCTCAACGATTGCAGGTCCTGGAATCGCAGGCATCATCGTTGTCTCCCTTGGAACTCACGCAACATATGTCGCCACATCCATCTTCTTCCTCGTAGGAGCAGTGCTTCTCGTGCGCATTAATGAGGGGCCGAAGGTTGCTTCAGAGAACCCACAAACAACCTTTGTGGAAGAGATGCGTGAAGGACTGCAGGTTGTTTGGTATTACAAGTGGATTGCAGCAATGATTCTTATGGCCTCGGTTCAGTTGATGATGGTCGTGGGTGTTGAAAATGTTCTTCTTCCTGTCATTACAAAGCGAGATTTTGGAACGGCATCAGTCTTTGCAGCCTCGGCGGCTCTCTTTAGTGCAGGCGGTGCTATCTCTGCGGTGATCTGCATTAAATCTAAGGTGAAGAATCCTGGTCTTGTCTCCGTTGTGGTGTGGGGACTTTTTGTTCTTGCACCTCTTGTCTTGGCATTTCCAAGCTCTAAGAGTGTGATCTTTATTGCCTACTTCATCGCAGGATTCTCTGTAGGGCCGTGGGAAGCATTTTGGGCAACACAAGTGCAACGCGAAGTCCCTGCTGCATATCAAGGGCGAGTATTTGCCATTGATTACATGGGATCTCTTGGGTTGATGCCGCTGGGCATGGCACTTGCAGGACCACTGGTAAATGTTTTTGGCGAAGGAGAGTTACTCATCGGAGTTGCGGTCTTCCACTTGTTTATTTGCGCAGTGGTGCTGCTAGTTCCTGGAGTGAAACAGATGAAGTCTGCACGGCCGCCCTACACACCAAAATCTGTAATTTCTTCTTAGGGCGAACACAGTTCAGCGTGATAAAGGGCGCATAAAGTGGGCTTGAAAACTATTCTTATCCCATGTCCACACGTATCGGTGAAGCTAACGACCTGCTCAAATGTTCTTTCTGCGGAAAGACTCAGAAGCAGGTTAAGAAACTCATTGCCGGACCTGGCGTCTATATCTGCGATGAATGTATTGAACTCTGTAATGAGATCATCGTTGAAGAGCTCTCTGAAGCTTCATCTCTTGGCTTAAGTGAACTTCCTAAGCCACAAGCAATCTTTGAATTTCTTGACCAATATGTCATCGGGCAGGACCGTGCAAAGAAATCTCTCTCTGTTGCCGTCTATAACCACTACAAGCGCGTGCAGTCAGGGGACTCACGTAATGAAGATGG
>JBILBC010000083.1:0-4996 GCA_044353885.1 Candidatus Planktophila sp.
TTGAATTAGCAAAGTCAAACATTCTTCTCTTGGGACCAACGGGTTGCGGTAAGACTCTGATGGCTCAAACTCTTGCTCGCATGCTCAATGTTCCCTTTGCAATTGCAGATGCGACAGCGCTGACTGAAGCAGGCTATGTCGGTGAAGATGTTGAGAACATTCTTCTTAAGCTCTTGCAAGCAGCAGATTACGATGTGAAGAAGGCTGAGACAGGAATTATCTATATCGATGAAATCGATAAGGTCGCGCGTAAATCTGAGAACCCATCTATTACTCGCGATGTTTCTGGTGAAGGTGTTCAGCAGGCACTTCTTAAGATTTTAGAAGGAACTGTTGCATCAGTTCCACCTCAGGGTGGTCGTAAGCACCCACATCAAGAATTTATTCAGATTGATACAACCAATGTTCTCTTTATTGTTGGTGGTGCATTCTCTGGCCTTGAAAAGATTATTGAGGCGCGCAGTGGTTCATCGGGAGTTGGATTTGGCGCAGAACTTCAGAGCGCTGAAGAAAAGAACCGTCGCGACATCTTCGCTGATGTGATGCCGGAAGATCTTTTGAAGTTTGGAATGATTCCTGAATTCATTGGCCGCCTTCCAGTTCTTACAAGCGTTGAAAATCTTGATAAGCCTGCACTTATGCAGATTCTTACCGAGCCAAAGAATGCACTTGTGAAGCAGTACCAGAAGCTCTTTGATCTCGATGATGTCGAACTTGAGTTCGCACCTGATGCCCTTGATGCCATTGCAGACCTTGCTCTCAATCGCGGCACTGGCGCACGTGGACTTCGCGCAATCATGGAATCAGCACTTCTTGGAGTGATGTATGACGTGCCAAGCCGCACCGATGTTTCCAAGGTAATCATTGAGAAGGCATGTATTGAATCCAATGCTGCTCCTACATTGATTCCTCGCACAGGCGATATCCCAAAGCGCACATCACGTCGTGAGAAGCCAAACGAGGAAAAAAGCGCGTAAAGCGTGAACTAGACTGCGCTCCATGTCCTCCGAAAAGCGCGAACTAGCGTCGTCATTTCTTCCTGGCGATATCGAAGGCCCTCTCTATTCCAAGTGGATCGATGCCGGTTATTTCACGGCAGATGCCAACTCTTCAAAAGAACCCTTCACCATTGTTATTCCTCCTCCAAATGTAACCGGCAACCTTCATATCGGTCATGCACTGGATCAAACGCTGCAAGATTGCTTAACGCGCATGAAGCGCATGCAAGGTTTTGAAGCTCTCTGGCTCCCAGGAATGGACCATGCAGGAATTGCAACCCAGAACGTTGTTGAAAAACAATTAGCAACACAGGGACTTACACGCCATGACTTAGGCCGAGAAGAGTTCGTGAAGAAAGTCTGGGAGTGGAAGGCCGAATCTGGCGGACAAATTCTTGGACAGATGAAGCGTCTTGGTGATTCCGTTGACTGGTCTCGCGAAGCATTTACGATGGATGAGAATCTTTCACAGGCAGTTCTGACAATCTTTAAGAAACTCTTTGATCAAGGTCTTATCTATCGCGCAGAGCGCATCATCAACTGGTGCCCACGTTGTTTGACAGCCCTTTCAGATATTGAAGTAGAGCACCAAGATGATGCTGGCGAATTTGTTCAGGTTCGTTATGGCGATGGCGAGCAGAGCATTGTTGTTGCAACAACTCGTGCTGAAACCATGATGGGCGATGGCGCAGTTGCAGTGCACCCTGATGACCCTCGCTATAAGCACATGGTGGGAACAGAAGTTCTCTTGCCTCTTGTGAACCGCATGATTCCTATCATTGCCGATGAATTAGTAGACCCTGATTTTGGTACGGGTGCGGTTAAGGTCACTGCGGCGCATGATCCGAATGACTTTGAGATGGCAGTTCGCCATAACATCCCATTCGTTGTGATTATGAATGAGCACGGTGTGATGGCTGGAACGGGCACAGAATTCGATGGCATGGATCGCTTTGATGCGCGCGTGGCTGTTGTTGCAAAGCTTAAAGAGATGGGTCGCATCGTTGCTGAAAAGCGCCCTTACATTCACGCTGTCGGTCACTGTTCTCGTTGCGATATTACTGTCGAGCCACGTCTATCAAAGCAGTGGTTCGTCAAAGTAGCACCACTTGCAAAGGCTGCAGGAGAAGCTGTTCGTGATGGTCGCGTGAAGATTGAACCAGCAGAACTTGCACCACGTTACTTTGAGTGGGTCGATAACATGCACGACTGGTGTATTTCTCGTCAGTTGTGGTGGGGCCATCGCATTCCTGTTTGGTATGGACCCAATGATGAAGTCATCGTTGTGGGTCCTGGTGAGAGTGCGCCAGCTGGATACACGCAAGATCCTGATGTGCTCGACACATGGTTCTCATCTGCGCTCTGGCCGTTTTCAACTCTGGGCTGGCCCAATAACACAGCAGATGTGAAGAAGTTCTATCCAACAAGTGTTCTTGTTACCGGCTACGACATCTTGTTCTTCTGGGTTGCACGCATGATGCTCTTTGGTCTCTTTGCAATGGATGGCGTCCCACCTTTCCACACCATCGTTCTCCACGGTCTTGTTCGTGATCAATTCGGTAAGAAGATGTCTAAATCTCGCGGCAACGTTGTTGACCCACTTGAGTTCATTGATAAATATGGTGCAGATGCTCTTCGCTTCACCTTGGCTCGCGGCTCTAATCCCGGAAAAGATCAAGCACTGGCTGAAGATTGGATTGCAGGCTCACGTAACTTTGCGACCAAGCTCTGGAATGCCACTCGCTTTGCCATGATGAATGGTGCAACAGTTGAAGGACCACTTCCTGCGACAGAGTCACTTTCAGATATTGATAAGTGGGTTCTCTCTCGACTATCTGAGACCACTACAGAATTTACAACGCTGGTTGAAAACTATGAATTTGCTCGCGCCTGCGAAACGATTTATCACTTTGCATGGGATGACCTCTGCGACTGGTATCTCGAGCTATCCAAGGAAGCATTTGCTTCAGGTAACGCTGTCGCATCCCAGCGCGTGCTCGGCCATGTTCTAGACACGCTTTTCCGCCTTTTGCACCCAGTGATGCCATTTATTACTGAGACTCTCTGGACAACGTTGACTGGGGGAGAGACTCTCGTAACAGCCAAATGGCCGGTTGCAGATTCATCTCACATCAATAAGAAGTCTGAAGCACTCGTAGGCGAATTGCAGAAGATTATTACTGAGGTCCGACGCTTTCGTAATGATCAAGGCGTGAAGCCTGCACAGAAGATTCCTGGTCGCTTCATTGCTCCAGCAGATGTGACCGCTTATGCAAGTGCGATGGCATTTCTCTTAAGACTTGAGCTCACAGAGTTCACACCGAGTGCATCCGTTGAAATTGGTTCGATGAAGGTTGAACTTGACCTCTCTGGCACAGTTGATGTTGTTGCAGAGCGTGCTCGCCTTGAGAAAGATTTGATTACTGCGCAGAAGGATATGAAGACTGCTGAAGTGAAGTTAAATAATGAAGGATTTATGGCAAAGGCACCAGAGAGCGTTGTTGCCGAGATTAGAGAGCGTATGGCTGCAACATCTGCAGATATTGAACGCATCACCGCACAACTTGCAGCGTTGAAGTAAATGACACATACCTCACCTGAAGATCAGTCACGCATTGATGCAATCGAGCAAGCACTCCTTGCGCGTTGGCCTGAGACTCGCATCGAACCCACTCTTGAACGGATTGCAGCGCTAGTGGATATGTTGGGTTCCCCTCAACTGACCTATCCCACCATTCATATCGGTGGCACCAACGGTAAGACAACAACATCGCGCATGATTGATTCACTTCTCTTTGAGATGGGTCTTCGCACAGGACGCTTTACCAGCCCTCATCTTGAGAGCTATCTCGAGCGCATTGCAATCAATGGGCAACCCATCGATGCAAAAGCTCTTATCTTCTCTTTTAACGATATCTCTGCCTACTTTGATCTGATGGATGAAAAGTTCGAACATCCCATCTCATTCTTTGAAGCAATAACCGCACTCGCCTTTGCAGCCTTTGCTGAACATCCCATCGATGTCGGTGTCATTGAAGTAGGCATGGGAGGCCAGTGGGATGCAACCAATGTTGTTGATGCTGATGTCTCAGTCATTATGCCTATCGGCCTAGATCACACTGAATACTTAGGTGAAACTCTTGCTGAGATAGCGCAGACAAAGGCTGGAATTATTAAAGAGGGCGGCTTTGTCGTTCTTGCGCAACAAGAGCCAGAGTGCGCTGTGGAGCTGTTAAAGCAAGCAGCACTCGTCGGTGCTGACGTTGCTCGTGAGGGCATTGAGTACTCAATCCTTTCTCGCTCAGTTGCTGTGGGCGGGCAGTTACTTGCCATCCAGGGCACCAAGGAAATTTACACAGATATCTTCATTCCACTGCATGGAAAGCATCAAGCATCTAATGCTGCTGCAGCACTCGTTGCCGTTGAGGTCTTCTTTGGAGATCAAGATCTTGATATCGAGGCCGTGCGTGCTGGTTTTGCCAATGTGAGATCACCGGGCAGGTGTGAGGTGCTCCATCGCGATCCAACAATCATCGTTGATGCAGCCCATAACCCACATGGAGCATCAGCAATTGCTGACACCATACAAACAGAGTTCACCTTCGATGAAGTCATAGGAATCTTTGCTCCCATGGGGGATAAGGATGTCCGCGGAATACTCCTTGAACTTGAGCAGGTGATGGACTCCATCATCGTCACTGCCAATTCTTCACCTCGCGCGATGAAGGTTGCAGATCTTGAAAAGATTGCTGGTGAGATATTTGGGATTGACCGCGTCTTTGCTGCTGAGAGCGTTCACGAAGCCATCGATAAGGCAGTCACAGATAGCATCCGCCCCTTGAGTGAGGAAACCATTGGGATTCTCATCACTGGTTCTGTGGTGACAGTGGGCGAAGCTCGCGCTATCGTTCGTAAGAAGTTTGCAAAGGAAGAGAAGTAATGCGCGTTCTAGGTTCAGCAGTTCTTGTCATGGAATTCTTGGTCATGTGTTTTGCGAT
>JBILBC010000038.1:0-10911 GCA_044353885.1 Candidatus Planktophila sp.
ATTGAAGGCGATGGATCACAGGTCAAAGCTCGTGGTGTTGATGAGAAGCCAGCTCAGTCTGCTCCTTTGAAATACACAGCAGCAGATGAGAACGGTGTGGCTTCTTCAGGTGATGTCTCACGCAATAGCCCGTGCCCATGTGGTTCTGGAAAGAAGTTCAAGCGTTGCCACGGCGCCGCTTAAATCTTTTAAATCATTCGTAGCGCAGTACATAACCAGCGTCCATCAACACCTTCAAATCGAATTACGACTGCGCGAAGTCGCTCTCCATATCGAATCAGCGCTGTTGATTCACAGATTCCATCCAGTGGCTCTGATTGGTGAATGCTCTTAATCTTGCCAATCTCTTTCTGACTTCCCGATGCGCGAAGTAGTTCCATATAGATGACTCGATGACACCAGCTGATGAGCTGTGCAGGTTGCCTACGCCCTGCCCACACTTCAACAACGCTGACAATGAATTTCATAGTCCAGGCATGAAGTTCAGGAAGCGCCGATGCAGATGTTGGTAGCGGCATCTCGTCGGGTTCAAGTTCTTCACCGAAGGTAGAGGGAACGAGATAGAGCTTTGTGCTCTGTTCAATATGTTCGCGCACTGGGGGAGCAAAGAGATCCAAGACGGGATGGCTCCAGAGTGCTGGATCTTCAGTGCTAGAAATCAATTGCATCGTAGTTGTGTGAGATGTTGTCATGCGGGAATCCTGTAGTTCAGCAATAGCCAGAGCATCAAGAGATAGTTCTATTTACTCTCGTACTTTTGAAGGAGTGTGTAGAAGTGTGAAGTGGGGCATGACCAGCGCTCCTACCTTGCGCCCATGGCCCAGAAACGAAATTCCCATACCCGTCTGATTCTTGCTGCAACTATCTGCAGCGCAACACTTCTTGCCTCCTTTGCAATGTCGGTTGCAGCAAATCAAAAAGAAAAGTATTGGGTGCTCCTGCGCCCAATTGCTGCCGGCACACAGTTAGAGGCTGCCGATCTCGGTCTTGCATCTGTTGTGCTGGGTAGTTCCGGGGGTAATTACCTTCCAGCAGAGTCAAACCCGATTGGGTCGATAACGCGTAGAGGGTTATCTTCGGGTGAGCTGCTGGAAGGTGATTCGATTACGGATGATTCATCTGCGATGGTTAATCAACAAATTTCAATCAGTGTCAGATCTGTAGATATCCCAGCAGGGCTGAATGTGGGAGAGATGATCAGCATCTATCAAGTGCATGATGCTAAGAATGGTGAGGCTGACAAATCTCCACAGTTTGTGCTGGGGGGAGTATTTGTCAGTGCCCTTGATCGCAAAGGAAATAACTTCGGGGGAGAGGCAGCGCTGACTATCTCCATTAATCGAGAGGCAATCGCTGAAGTTCTTGGTGCAACGACAAGCGGGCGATTAGTCATTGTGCGCGCACGTGGGTGAGATGTACACACAGTCGGTTGCAACAGCAATTCGCAGCGCAGAAGCAGAAGGCTTCATCGCAGGAACTCTCTTTAGCCAAGGATGGAGCGTTTCGTGCAGAGCACTAGATTTCGCATCCCTGCTTGAGCATGTTCAGGCATTCGATGCGCGCGGCTCACTCCTTCTTATCTCAACTGATGTGGATGGTTTCTCAACCGAAGGCCTTGATGAACTCAAACGACGAGGCGTGAAGTACTTCCTCTTTGCGGCAACGATTGGTGCGCACGAGGAGTTTCCTGAAGCGATTGCTATGCCGACAACACCCCTTGAACTTCTTGGAATTATTCGTGGCTCACTGCGCTCACCACTGATTCGCCCCACACAATCGAAGAAGCCTCGCTCCAAAATCATTGGAGTATGCGCAGCCTCTCATGCACTGGGGTGCACAACTCTTGCCATCAATCTCGGTGCAGAGTTAGCCGAACTTGGAAAGAAAGTACTTCTTGTTGATGCTCATAGTTATGCACCGGCAATAGCGCTAAAAATGGGGGAGCGCGGACTTAACTCTTCAGCCGAAGTAAGAAGTATCTCGAATAATCTCTGGGCAGTTGAAATTACACAATCTGAGATCAACACACAGATTGCAGCTCTAGATCACGCACGCTCTGAGTTCGACTTTATTGTCATAGATCTTGGAGTCCTTACAGATTTCTCAGCATCCTTAAGTGGGCGACGATGGTCTGAGGAAGTGATTGTGTGGACAAGTACTCATGGTGATGAGATGTGGGTGATGGCACAGACAGATGTGCTGGGAACTGAGCGCCTTCGGATACTTGTTGCAGAGCTTGCGCAGAACTCCATCAAACCAAAGTTCTCATTTCTGCATGTTCTGCGTGGTGCTTCAAATCGAAGTAAATCTGGGCAGGATTCATTTCTGTCAGCTGTGACATCACTTCGCCCACTACGTGTGTTGGAATATCCATGGGATCCACGCAGCGCACAAGGCGCTGAAGATAAGCGGACCTCCTTGTGTGAATCCAATGAGAGAGCTTTACTGCGTAAAACCATCGCTGAATATGCAGGTGAATTGATCTCATAACTTCTTATAGGCTTAGCTCATGCGTGGATATGTGGCTATGACAGCCCAAGAGGTTGCCGAATTTATGGCATCAGGGCTCTTTGATGTCTCCGATCTCTATGCGCCCACATCTCAATTCATTGTCGATCACACAGATCTCGATGATGAAGAGATTGAATACACGCTCTCCATGGTCGCTGCAGAAGATGCGATAGAGATGAAGACTGCAACATCAGGTGCTGCATGCGTCTTGGCAATTGAAGTTCCTGCGCAGTCAATCTCAGAAAGCCATGACATGTCCATCTCACTCTCATCACCACTTGCGTGGGAGAGTGTGGAGTGCCTCTTTGAGGTTTCTAGTGATGGCGAAGAGTTGACCTGGTTTGCAACGCAAGAGATTGACGCCAACTTAGCGATATGGCTGAAGTAGCTATGGCATCTATTGAAGATTATGTGCAGGGCAGAAGCTCACTCTCACCTGATCAGATTCACCGCCTGCGCGAATTAGTTGCTGATTGGCAGCTGCTCTCGGATCTCTCCTTTGCAGATCTCATTCTCTGGGTTCCACTGCGCAAAGACTTTAAGAGTTGGCCAACGGGATATGTGGCTGTTGCCCATATTCGCCCCACAACCGCTGCAACTCTCTTTCCGCTGGATGTCATCGGTGATGAAATTTCTTATGGTGCGCGCCCACATATTGATCAGGCGTTATCTGGTGCTGAGATTGTGCGCGATACACAACCAGAAGCTCTGGGCGATCACATGGTCAAAGAAGAGACCATTCCTGTGATGGTCGGAGAGCACGTCATTGGTGTTATCTCTCGCCACCGCGATTCAGATCTCATGCGTCAGCCATCACGCCTTGAACTGAACTATCGCGAGATTGCACATAATCTCTATCGCATGATTGCAGAAGGAACATTTCCTTATCCTGATGCAGGTTCACTCTTTGATCCTGCTCCTCGCGTTGGCGATGGACTTATTCGACTTGATGTTAATGGTGTCATCTCTTATGCAAGCCCTAATGCACGCTCAGCATTTAGCCGTTTGGGTTGGGTCAGTGAAGTGGAGGGGCATGTTCTAGGAGATGTTGCGCAATCACTTGCTCGTGTTCGCCCCGATGCACATGAAGAGACAATTGCACTCGGTTTAACTGGTAAAGCGCTCAAACGCGTTGAGATTGAAAATGTTGGCGGAACAATTGACTTCACTGTGCTTCCCTTGATTCGTTCAGGAGATCGCATCGGTGCCATTGTGATGCTCAATAACGTGACAGAGCTACGCCGGCGTGAACGCGAACTTGTGACAAAAGATGCCACTATCCGCGAGATTCACCACCGCGTGAAGAACAATCTCCAAACTGTTTCTGCGCTCTTGCGTCTGCAAGCACGCCGTATTGAAGATCCTGGGGCTAGTGCAGCACTGAATGAAGCAGTCCGCCGTATTGCATCCATCGCCCTTGTGCATGAAACACTTTCGAATAGCCGTGATTCATCCGTAGCCTTTGATGACGTTCTCGACAGTCTTGTGACTCACGCACTGGAGTTGAGCCCGCGTATGAATGAGCTACGTATCGATCGCACTGGTTCCTTTGGCTCACTCGAACCCCGTATTGCAACTCCGCTTGCCTTGGTCATTACCGAACTCATTCACAACGCCCTCGAGCATGGGCTAGCCGAAGAAGGTCTTGCCCTGGGTATCCATGTCTCAATTAGCGCTTCAGAGTTATCAGTCACTATCTCTGATGATGGCGTGGGCTTTCCTGAAGGATTTGATATCGCAACATCGCCGAACTTAGGTCTGCAGATTGTGCGCACACTGACGGAGAATGAATTACGCGGAACGCTCTCACTGATTACAGATGAGAAAGAGACGCGAGCGGTATTACTTTTTCCGAGCGTGTAAGTAATTAATTATTTGCGTGATCGGCAAGACGCGCACGATTACGTGCAGCACGGCGCTTGAGAGCGCGACGCTCATCTTCTGACAGACCGCCCCAGACTCCAGCATCCTGACCTGATTCAAGGGCCCAGGCTAGGCAGGCATCTTTGACGATGCAGCGATTGCAGACCTTTTTAGCTTCTTCGATCTGGGTGATGGCAGGGCCGGTATTTCCCACAGGGAAGAAGAGCTCAGGATCTTCTTCGCGACACGCAGATTGATGTCTCCAGTCCATGGCTCTACCCCCTTCTGTACTCGCTCGATTGTGCTGCGAACTATCCGCGCAAGAGATTAATTATCCCTGTTACTACTTATATAAACAAGAAGGTACGGAAAGAGATTTCCTAAATACAGGTGATTTACATCGCGTGCCCCCGACAGGAATCGAACCTGTGCACCTGCCTCCGGAGGGCAGTGCTCTATCCCCTGAGCTACGGGGGCGCAGGTACAAGGGTAGGTTATCCGACTATGAACAGTTCAGAGAATGCATATTTTGCAACAGGATGCTTCTGGGGCGCAGAACGACGCTTCTGGAATATCGATGGAGTTATCTCCACAAGCGTTGGTTATATGGGTGGAGTGCGAGAAAACCCTTCCTATGAACAAATCTGCACAGGAGTAACAGGACATGCAGAGATGGTTGAAGTCACCTTTGATCCCGCACGCGTGAGCTATCGCAGACTTCTTGAAGAGTTCTGGGTAATGCACGATCCAACATCTCTCAATCGTCAAGGTGGAGATATCGGCACTCAATATCGCAGTGCGATCTTTACAACCTCTGATTCACAGCAACTCCAGGCTGAAGTTACTCGCGATGTCTATCAAGCAGCCCTTACTCGTGAAGGCATAGATTCGATTGTGACTGAGATTAAGAGCGCAGATGGTGTTCCGTATTACCTCGCTGAGGAGTATCACCAAAAGTATCTGCAGAAAAATCCCAATGGCTATGACTGTCACTCTTCAACGGGTGTGGCATTTCCCTTACTTACTAAGTAAGCGCTCGCCAGCAATACCAGGCGACAACGCTTCGATAGGGACGAAACTTCTCACCCTTCTTCTCCAGCGCTTTTGGTTCAATCTCTTCTGTGAGCGCATAGATCTTCTCCCAGCCGCGGCGCACACCAAGGTCTCCTGTGGGCCAGATATCAAGGCGGCCTAACTGAAACATCATAAACATATCAACAGTCCATGGCCCGATACCCCATAAAGATGTGAGCTGATCAAAGATCTCTTGGTCATCTTCGATCTCATGTAATGTGTTGATATTAATCTTCTTAGATAGCGCTGCATCTGCAAGGCCTTGAATAGTCTTGAACTTTGCACCTGACACACCTGCCCCGCGCATTTGGGCTTCAGTGATATCTGCGATGCGCGTGGCAACCATGCGCCCCTTAGTTAAATCTTTGACGCGACCATAGATAGTGTCTGCAGCCTTGACCGCTAGTTGTTGTGAGATCACAGATTCCACGAGAGCTTCAAAGTGAGTGACGGGCTTTGGATTACGGCCGATAGTGCATAAGGGGTGAGCATCAATGACTCGAGCAAGTCGTTTATCGCGGGTGGATAACTCCTTAGCTATCTTCTTCATCTGTAATTGAGAGATAGCAACATCGGCAACCATAGATATAGCGTATTGACAGTGACATACTAAGTCCATGAGCGATATGCGGGCACTGGATCTCAGTGAGTTACAGACGCATCGCAGTGAAAAGTGGAGAGCATTTCCCAAAGACGTTCTCCCACTTCCTGTTGCTGAAATGGATTTCCCCGTAGCAGATCCGATTCGCCAAGTGCTGCGCGAGATGATTGATCACTCTGACCTTGGTTATCTAGGATCCATCCCAGAGATGGGCACTGCATTTGCTAGCTTTGCCAAGCGGCGCTGGGGATGGAGTGCTGACCCCTTGCAGGTGCGCATCGCAGCTGATGTGGGTGTTGGAATAGTTGAAGTCTTACGTGTCATCACCAAAGCTGGTGACAAGATATTGATTAATTCACCCGTCTATCCAAATTTCTGGACATGGTGCACAGAGACTCATCTAGAACAAGTCGATGTTCCACTGACTCAATCAGAGCAAGCAATCAATGGCAGCAATTGGATTCTTGATTGGGATGGCATTGAAAAAGCATACGCATCAGGCATCAAGGCACACCTGATCTGCAACCCACATAATCCTTTGGGTCGCGTCTATACATACGAAGAACTCTCGCGCCTTGCAGATCTTGCTAAGAAGCACAATGTGTATGTTCTCAGCGATGAGATTCATGCACCGCTGACATTTGCAGAACAGAAGTTCACGCCATTTCTTTCAGTCTCAGAGAATGCTCGCGAAGTGGGAATCACTATTACCGCTGCGAGTAAAGGGTGGAATATTGCAGGCCTTAAATGCGCGATTATCGTGAGTGAGAATGAGAAAGTGCATGAGACCTTAAACGGCATTGCTCCAGCAACGCACTACCGAGCATCACTACTAGGTGCCTTCGCCAGTGTGGCCGCATTTGAGAAGGGCGAGCCATGGCTAGATTCTGCGATGGTCGAAATCGATAAGAATCGAAATCTTGTTGCAGAGCTGATTGCGGCCAAGACTCCAGGTGTGGGATACAGAATTCCACATTGCTCCTATCTAGCCTGGCTTGACCTCACCAGTTTCAATCTCGGTGAAGATCCATCTGCTGTGCTGATTGAGAAAGGCAAAGTCGCCTTTGTTCCAGGCGTTCGCTTTGGCGCACAATCAAGCCAATTTGTGCGGCTGAACTTTGCAACAAGCCCACAAATTCTTGAAGAGGCCTTCAATCGCCTCGCCACAGTTCTGCGCTAACGATTACTCTTACCCAATGAGTAACGAGAACCTTCATCCCGATACCCTTGCGATTTCTGCAGGACGGCCAGCACATGCTGCAGGCGTTGGCATCAATGCTCCCATCTCACTGAACTCAACCTTTGTCGCTGGTGGTCCTATCAACTATGGGCGCACAGGCAATGAAACGTGGCAGCCACTAGAAGATGCAATCAGCGCACTGGAGGAAGCTTCATCGACTCTTGTCTTCTCATCAGGGATGGCTGCTATTACTGCAGCATTTTCATTGCTGCCTCACGGTGCACCCATCGTTGCATCCGATCAGGGATATAGCGGCACGATGGCACTGCTCAAGAGATATCACACAGAAGGACGCTTAGAAGTTCGCTTTGTTGATATCACTGACACGAAAGAAGTTATCTCTCAGCTACAAGGTGCTGCATTTCTCTGGGTGGAATCTCCAACCAATCCTGGCCTAGGTATTGCTGAAGTAGGCGTCATCATTGGTGAAGCAAAGAAGCGCAATATGGGTGTTGGCTTTGATAACACCTTTGCCACACCGCTCAATCAGAAGCCGCTCACATTCGGTGCAGATATCGTGATGCACTCTGTAACAAAGTATTTAGCCGGCCATAGCGATGTCATCCTTGGTTCGCTCTCAACAAAAGACCCAGCACTGCATGCACGTCTGCAGGATGCGCGCGTTTCCTACGGCTCTATCGCTGGCCCCTTCGAATCATGGCTTGCACTGCGCGGAATTCGCACATTCCCACTTCGCTTTGCAAAGGCGCAAGAAAGTGCCGCCTCTCTTGCTAAGAAATTAGCCGGCCATAGCGCTGTGACCAATGTGCGCTACCCAGGCTTTGGTGCAATCGTCTCCTTTGAAATTACGGGGGATGCAGCAGCGGCAGAGCGAGTCTGCGATAGCGCATCTTTGATCACCAATGCCACAAGCCTTGGGGGAGTAGAGAGCACATGGGAGCGCCGACGCCGTTGGCCGCTAGAGAGTGCAAGCATTCCTGAAAATCTCATCCGTCTCTCTGTTGGATGTGAACATGCCGATGATCTCTGGGCAGATATCGACACCGCCCTTACCAAGGCTTAAAACGAGCGTAGTGCGCTAAAGAGGAGTATTTTTATCCTCATGAAAGCGCTTCGACGAGTTATTGCTGCAGTCACTGTTGGCATTCTCGCCTTTCGCGCGGTCGGATCATTTCTTTCATGGGTTGAGAAGCAAGATGACACTGCAACTGATGCATGGATTGATGAAGATGAATTCGAAGATGCTTAAATGAGCGAGCAATACATCGCAGGTTCGTGCAATATTGGAAAGAATGAAATTCGCCAGCGCCAAGTGGTGGCTCTCATTGGCTTATTTTTGAGTGTGAGCGCGCTAGCTGGATTTATCTCGACAAGTGCTTCACCGAGTGTTCGACTGGGGATTTTCCTTCCACTCGTGGTTTTCTCGGTGGGCTTTATTCAATCGCGTAAGAAATTCTGTTTAGCCTATGGATTTATGGGCACATTTAACTTTGGTCGCCTCGGTAAAGTCTCACGCGTTGGCGATAAGGCATCACTGGCTGCAGATCGTAAGACTGCCGCCTCAATTCTGGTTCAGTGCCTAGGTCTTGCAGCCATTCTGACCTTAATCGTCTATCTTCTGCCGCTTACCTAGTTCTCCACACCCCCCTTACATATTCACTCATTCAGTGACATTGTTGGCATTGTGAAAATTATTATTCATACCCGCCATGCAGAACTCGCAAGTGACTTCAAGTCAATTACTGAAGAGAAACTTCAATCTATGGAGCGTTTTAACGTGGTTATAGATCGCATTGAAGTAGAGGTAACCCACGAGGCAAATCCTCGACAAGGAAAGCAATCCCACAAAGTAGTGATCACATCTCACGGCTCAGGCCCACTCCTGCGCTCTGAGGCGACAGGATTTAATGATGTTGCAGCATTTGATGATGCGATTAAAAGTATTGAGCTACAGATTAGAAAGATTCACGAGAGAGATAAGAGCCACGACCGTCAGACTGTGCGCACTATGAAAGTGGATATAAGCGAGTAATTATCGCTTCTTCTTATCCTTCTGTTCACTCATTCCTTGTGGTGACATCTTGGCTGGGCGCTGTGGTTGCACCGGAGGCAAGGGAAGAGCTTCCAGTGCTTCAATGGCACTTTCCCGAGAGATGATTGCAGATGCAACAGCAGCTCGTCTGGCTGACGTAATTGCATTCTTCTGGTCAGGAGTAGTTGCAAGCAACATTGCACTCTTGGCATCGTAAGTTGATTTATCAATTGCACTCTTAAAAGTTGTATTAATGGCGCGCATCTTCATCTCTCGATCTTGCAGAGCGAGCATGTATACATCGCGATCTTTCTTATATTGCTCTTGTGCGACCTTAAAAATATCGATTGCTGTGGATGGCGACGGTGATGGGGTGGGAGCTGCAAAAGCTGATGCAGAGCCGGTTGAGAGCAGGGCAGCGCTGAGTGCAATCACTGCATATCTACGGCTTCTGGACATGAGGTAATAGTAATTCGTCAGAGGTGTGAATATTCTGTGAAACTCCTAGTGACTGCGTGTGCATAGCCTCGAATTGGTAGCAAAGCAGCGCTGTGCATGGCAAGGTATGGCCATGAGCCAACTAATCATGGTGATCGATGATGAGGCAGGAGTCCGAGATTTATTGGGCGATGCCCTGAAGTTGGCCGGCTTTGAGACCATCATGGCATCGGATGCGATGGTTGCTCAAACTTTACTTCGAGATGCAAAACCAGATTTACTCATTGTCGATATCAATATGCCGATGATGGATGGCTTTGAGTTTATCGAACGCATTCGTGGCAATGGGGATAACACACCAGCTCTGATGCTCAGTGCTCGTGGTGATCGCGCAGATATCACTCGGGGCCTCACGCTAGGCGCCGATGATTATGTGACCAAACCTTTTGGTCTTGAAGAGTTAGTCCTTCGTATCAAAGCAATTTTGCGTCGTTCGCAATTTAGCGTTGAGACTCCCACAAACCTCACCTGTGGTCCGATCTCACTCGATAGTGATTCACACCAGGTGAGATTTGATGATGAGGTTGTTGATCTCTCTCCTACAGAATTTCGCCTTCTCCACGTTCTGCTGGAGAGCAAAGGTAGGGTCTTAAGTAAGACCTATCTGCTTGATGAAGTATGGGGAATTACCTTTGAATCCGAGAGCACAGTGGTAGATACCTATATCTCATACCTTCGCAAGAAGCTCCATCGTGATGGCTTTGAGGGAATTCGTACAGTCAGAGGAGTTGGGTTTCAGCTTCAAGCGGAGAAGAAGTGAAGTTCTCAGCCTTTACCCGCACCACCGTAGCAACTGTCTTCTTATTGACCGGAATCACCATGGGCGTGGGCGGCTTCTCAGTCCTTCACTCACAGGGCGCTGAAATAAATAATGTTGATCAATCTCTGGAATTTGTAGTTCGAAGTGCATTTGAAAACCCACGACAACCTGTGGGAGCTGCTCTCTTTGCAATCGAACAATCAAGTTTGGATATATCTCTCATCTTTCTCACTCAAGAGGGGGAGGAGACTGTTGTTCATGAATCTTCCCTTGCCTATAAAGGTGCACCAGACTTTCCCACCCTTGAACTAGCAACAACAAGGCCAGTTCACATTCGAGATGACTCGCCCTATCGATTCCGCGCAGTGCTT
>JBILBC010000039.1:0-10820 GCA_044353885.1 Candidatus Planktophila sp.
ACTTTTGTAACAACAATGATGGGCTTAATGGACTCATGAAATGCGCTCACGAGGAAGCGATCAATAAGACCACGACGTGGTTCAGGATTTGCTGAGGCCACAACAATGAGTAGTTGATCAATATTGGCAACGATGGTGCGCTCAACGCGGGCTGCATCATCGACTGTGCGACTTAATGAATTAGTACGTTCGTTGACGGTAACAATACGAGCAAGAGATCCTTCAGTTCCCGTTACATCTCCCACGATTTCAACGAGATCTCCAACGACGACTGATTTGGGTCCTAGCTCGCGAGCTTTCATTGCAGTGATAACTAATCCATCATCGGTGACACAGGTAGTTCGACCACGATCTACCGTTGTGACAAATGCAGTAATGGAATCAGAGTGAGATGGTCGATCTTTGGTGCGTCTGCGCGTGGTGCGAGAAGGGCGGATACGTGCATCCGATTCGTCGTATTCGCGTGGACTCATAGAACCAAACTATTCCAGAGCCCTGGGAAATCAGGCAGCGTCTTACGTGTTGTTGCAACATTTTCAACGAGAACATCAGGAACAACTAGGCCAATTACAGCACCAGCTGTTGCAAGTCGGTGATCTTCATAAGTATGGAAAGTTTCGCCATGAAGTGGCGCAGGAGTAATGTGAAGAGCGGTCTCCTCTTCCACAACATTGCCACCAAGTGAGTTAATTTCGCGGGTCAGAGCTGCAAGGCGATCAGTTTCATGAAGGCGTAAGTGTCCGATTCCGCGCAGATGCGAAGGAGAATCAGCAAGGGCGGCAAGGGCGGCAATAGATGGAGTGAGCTCACCCACATCATGAAGGTCAATATCAATTCCGTGGATTGCTGGTCCACCAGTAAGAGTTAGACCTTCCGATGTGAACTCAACGCGTGCACCCATCTGTGTAAAAATCTCACGCAGTTGATCACCAGGTTGGGTTGTGTTTTTTGGCCAGTCAGCGATGGTAATACTCCCACCACAGGCCATGGCGATAGATAAGAATGGTGATGCATTGGAAAGGTCTGGTTCGATAACAAGATCTTGTCCACGCAATGTGCCTGGTTCCACTCTCCAACTTTGAGCTTTCTTATCAACATGCACAGTTGCACCAAAGTCACGGAGCATCTGCACTGTCATATCGATATGAGGCATCGAAGGAAGTGAACCACCACGATGTTGCACAGTAATTCCATTGGTCATGCTGGGAGCGACTAGGAGAAGTGCAGAAAGGAATTGACTAGAAGCACTTGCATCGATGGTGAGCGCACCACCAGGAATAGCTCCCTTTGCTTTAATCACCAACGGTAATGAGTATCGACCCTCATGTTCAATGGCAATACCGAGTTCTTCTAGCGCCTTTATTACAGGACCGAGTGGTCGTTCATAGGAACGAGGATCACCATCGAATGAGATATCACCTTGTGCAAGTACTGCAAGTGGTGGAAGAAAACGCATCACAGTTCCAGCATTTCCCACATCAATATGTGCTGGTCCACGTAGTGGTGCTGGTGTGAGAGTCCAAGCCTCATCGTTTCCATTGATGCTTACGCCCATCGCTTGAAGCCCTGCGGACATCAACTCAGAGTCACGTGAAATCAGTGGACGGCGCAGCGTTGAAGGTGAATCTGCTTGAGCGGCAAGAATGAGAGCTCGATTTGTTACCGACTTTGATCCAGGGATAGTGACACGAGAAGTTACTGGCTTGCGTCCGCGAAAGGGCGCGGGCCAGAGTTCGTGTGCTGTCATATGCGAAGTCTAACGGTTCAAGCAGCACGTAGGATTGCCTATATGTGCGGTAGATATGCGCAATCACTTGGCGCCGAGGAGATTGTTGAATCCTTTGATTTAGCTGGTTCGACTCTTGATCAATCACTTCCTCTGAATTGGAATATTGCTCCCACCAACGATATCTACATCATCCGCAATGAATCTGAATCTCGCATTCTCGACTCTGCATCGTGGGGAATCATCGCTCCTTGGCAGAAAGTTCTAAGTGAAGCGCGAGCATCTCAATCACATGCAATCAATGCACGCAGTGAATCCATTCATGAGAAGCCAACATTTCGACATGCATTTAGAACATCACGTTGCTTGATTCCCGCAACAGGGTATTACGAATGGGCAACATCACTTGGAAAATATCCGCCGAAGCAACCTTTCTATATTTCCAATGAAGATGGAAATCAACTTTCCATTGCAGGCATTTGGAGTTCATGGCAGAGCGATAAGGGACAGGTAATTCAGAGCGCTGCAATTATTACTCGTGAAGCAGTTGGTGAACTTGCAACCATTCACAGCCGCATGCCTGTCTTTATGCCAAGTCAGCGATGGAGCGATTGGCTCGATCCACAATCACGCGACATCAATCGACTCATCAACATGATGAATATCCCCGAACCCGATGCAGGGTTGATTGCCACGCCTGTATCTTCGAGAGTGAACGTAGTTGCTAACAACGGTCCTGAGTTAATTATTCCCATTGAGCTGGGTGCGCCAGAGACTCTTTTTTGAGATAACCTAACTGTGATGACATCGAAGGATTTAGTTCTCGAAAGCGCTGCCGATCGCACCACTCGGTTCGAGCGCGATGCTCTCGTGTTCACAAATCAGTTATATGCCGCAGCACTTCGCTATACAAAGAATCCAGAAGATGCGCGCGATTTAGTTCAAGATACCTATCTCAAGGCTTTCTCTTCCTTCCATCAATTTGAGGAGGGAACGAATTTACGTGCATGGCTTTATCGAGTGCTGACAACAACTTTTATCAATACTTATCGCAAGGGTCAGCGCCAACCACAGATTGCCAATAATGAACTCGAAGATTGGCAAGTAGCACAGGCGCAATCACACACCAGTGATCAAGGAAAGTCTGCAGAGCAAGAGGCTCTTGAGAACCTTCCTGATAGCGATATCAAACGCGCACTGCAAGAAATCCCTGAAGATTTCCGCATCATTGTCTATCTTGCCGATGTTGAAGGTTTCTCATATAAAGAGATTGCAGAGATCGTTGGCGCACCTGCAGGAACAGTGATGTCACGTCTTCACCGTGGTCGTAAACAACTGCGCGAGAAACTTTCGGATTATGCGCGCGAACTCGGATATTCAACCGACGCCCCTGCCCCAAAGATTAAGAAGAAAGGGGGCACAGAATGAGTTTCATTGAGATTCAATGCGGAGATGTCTTGGCATCTGTCGTCTTTATTGTTGAAGGAGAACTACAAGAGATTCCACAGGCTGATGCGATCCAATCTCACATCGTTACCTGTTCTGCATGTTCTGCTGAAATCGCACACGAGCGTTTAATGCATCAGATGTTGCAAGATGTGCTCAAGCGTTCATGCGATGAGCAGGCTCCTGAAGAACTTCACCAGAGCATTCACAGCCAACTACGTGCACAGATAGCTGGCGCTGGCGCAACCGAGGTTGTCACGCAGTTCAGCATGACCGAGATTTCTATCGAGATTGATGAGTTTGGAAATGTTGAGCACCGGGAAATTCAGATAGAACAGACCCATATCCAGCACTTTATTGACGACGAGGACTAACCTCTTAAGCATGAAACCGGCAGACGAGGTACTCGGAGCAGTTGGATTCTCCGTCCTCTCAGTTCGCCCTGGAGATACATGCGTGACAATGGGAGTTTCAGATCTTCCTGTTGTTGCACCAGCTATATATCTCTCGTTAATGGAGAGCGCTTGTGTTGCAGCCCTATTGGAATATCTTGAATCGGGTGAGACAACTTTTCTTACACATTCCTTCCTTGAGATAGTCGGCTCAGCGCAAGCAGGCGTTGAAATTCGCGCCAATGCACGTGTGATTAACATTGAAGGGCGCGAGCTCACCTTCGAATGCGATGTCTATGATGGTGAACGCCATCTTGCACAAGCGGAAATAAGAAGAGCGACTGTCGAGCGATTATCGTTCCTCGCTCGCACAGCCGCTCAATCTTTAATAAATTAAGCCTTCTTGGTCTCCCAGAAGATTGCTGCAATCTCATCGATCTTTGCAATCAAGTTATCTGCAACTGCAACATCTTGAGTTCCCTTTGTGCCTGCAGCACCTGCGAGCTTTGTCGCCTCATTAAAGAGTGAGTGCAACTGTGGGTACTTCTCAAAGTGTGGAGCCTTGAAGTAATCAGTCCAGAGAACCCAGAGGTGCTCCTTTACCTGATGTGAACGCTCTTCTTTAATTGCAACAGAACGTGAACGGAAATCTGCATCTGAATTAGCTGCATATTTCTCCATGCATGCCTTAACAGAGAGCGCTTCAATCTTTGCCTGTGCTGGATCGTAGACACCACAAGGTAAATCGCAGTGTGCGTGGACGGTTATTTTCGGTGTAAGAATGTTTCTCATAAGCGCGAGAGTACTCCAAGCTCTAGAATCTTGCCATGGCAAAGCATGCATCGATGATCATCGAAGGCGATTCCATGGCGCCCACTTATAGCGCTGGTGATTGGTTGATGGGGCGATGGGCCAAGTACAAACTCAGAGGGTTAAATCGCATCAAGGTTGGAGACGTTGTCGTCATCGAACGGGATGAACAACCTGGCATCTTCTATGTAAAGCGCATCAGCGAGACCCGTGCTTCAGATGGCCATGTACCGACAATATTTGTCTTAAGCGATAACGTAGCTGGCACGGATTCAAGGCAATGGGGCTGGTTACCAGTTACGAGTGTGAGAGCAAAGATTCAATTCAGAATGAAGAAAGGTTAGAGAGCTGCAAGTTTCTCTTTGACTGCAATCACAGATGGATTAGTAAGTGCTGCACCATCTGAGAAGAGAAGTGTGGGAACGACGCGGTTTCCGCCATTTACCTTCTCTACGAATGCTGCGTAACTTATCTCTTGCTCGACATTGATTTCGCGGAAAGTGATTCCATTTTCATTGAGCTGGCTCTTAAGGCGCTTGCAATATCCACACCAGTCAGTGCTAAACATGACAAAGTCTTTGCCAGCTAAGCCAAGCTCTTGAACTTCAGCGCTCATCGCGTGAATGCCTCAACCAATAACGCCTTTGCCTCATCTTCGTGCAAGTGATGGTTGCCAGTTGCAGGAGATGCCGATGCGCGACGAGAAATACGACGCAGCACGCGACTATCAACAGATGTTCCACCAATTACTTCAGTGGTGCTGAGTGCAACGTGTGGCCATGCACCTTGGTTTGCAGGTTCATCTTGAACCCAGAGCAAGTTAGCGTTTGGATGCTTTTTAGCTTCAACTTCCATCTGTGCAACAGGAAGTGGATAAAGGCGCTCAACGCGAACGATTGCAGTGCTGCTGTCATTAAGGCGCGTGCGCTCTGCAACGAGATCGTGATAAATCTTTCCTGAACAGAAAATCAATCGTGATGCGTTATTCACTGTTGCATCACCAATGACGGGTAGGAATGTTCCTGATGTGAAGTCGCTGATTGAAGATGCAGCAGCTTTCAGGCGCAGCATGGACTTCGGTGTGAAGACAACCATGGGGCGACGCTTTGGATTTGCTGCGTGAAAGCGCAACAAGTGGAAGTACGAAGCAGGAGTTGAAGGCTGGGCCACAGTCATATTCTTTTCAGCACAGAGCGCCAAGAAGCGCTCAATACGAGCGGAAGAGTGATCTGGTCCTTGACCTTCATATCCGTGTGGAAGCAAGAGAACTACTGATGAACGCTCGCCCCACTTTTGTAGTGCAGAAGATATGAATTCATCGATGATGGTCTGTGCTCCGTTTGCGAAGTCACCGAACTGACCTTCCCATAAGACGAGTGCTTCATCGCGGACAACGGAGTATCCGTATTCAAAGCCCATGGCTGCATATTCGCTGAGCAATGAGTCCACAACGAAAAATTGATTTGCATCAGAGATGAGCGAACGAAGCGGCGTCCATTCACTTCCATTTTCTTTATCGATGATGACTGCGTGGCGATTAGAGAATGTTCCACGACGTGAATCTTGTCCTGCAAGGCGAATTGGTCGACCTTCTTTAAGAAGGGAGCCGAATGCAAGCATTTCACCTGTCGACCAGTCGATAGTTCCATCGTTGATTGATTCTGCTCGTCTTTGAAGCTGCGGTAGCAACTTAGGGTGAACATGGAAGCCTTCTGGAACTGCAATTTGCGTGGCTGCAATCTCACGAATGAGCTGCTCGGAGATGAATGTGGGAACATCTTCTGCATTAGGAACAATAGGTGGAACAAAGTTTGGATCATGTTCTTCTTGGTAATTGGCAACGGATGCAAAGACTTCTTCTAGTTGAGCCTGGTAATCGCGCGCAATCTCTTCTGCTTCAACAGGTGTGATATCTCCACGACCAACGAGTGCTTCGGTGTAAAGAGTACGAGTTGTTCGCTTTTCATCAATCAGCTTATACATAAGCGGTTGAGTAAAGCTTGGTTCGTCACCTTCGTTATGGCCGCGACGTCGGTAGCAGACCATGTCGATAACCACATCTTTATTAAATGCTTGGCGATATTCAAAGGCAAGATGGGCAACGCGAACGCATGCTTCTGGATCGTCTCCATTGACATGGAAGATAGGAGCCTCGATCATTTTTGCGACATCTGTGCAGTAACGAGCAGTGCGTGAAGCAACCGGTGAGGTAGTAAATCCAACTTGGTTATTGACGACAATATGAATAGTTCCACCAGTGCGATATCCCGGAAGACCAGCTAGCTGCATAGTTTCAGCGTTAACGCCTTGTCCTGCAAAGGATGCATCTCCATGTAGGAGAATTGGAAGAACTGTGTAAGCACCCTTGGTGTTGAGGCGATCTTGCTTTGCGCGCACAATTCCTTCAAGTACTGGGTTGACTGCTTCAAGGTGTGAAGGATTTGCTGCAAGATAAATCTTGGTTGTAGCACCTGATTCCGCGGTAAACACACCTTCAGTACCTAAGTGGTACTTCACATCTCCTGAACCATGGACTTGGTTCTCTGCATAGTGGCCCTGGAATTCTTGGAAGATCTGGCCCACTGGCTTACCTGCAATATTTGCAAGCATATTAAGTCGACCACGGTGTGGCATACCGATACAGACTTCATCAAGTCCGCGGTCTGCAGCTGCAGAGACGATTGCATCGGTTAGTGGGATAACTGATTCGCCACCTTCGAGTGAGAAGCGCTTTTGCCCAACAAATTTTGTCTGTAAGAAAGATTCAAATGCTTCAGCACTATTGAGCGTGCGCAAGATACGAAGCTGTTCTTCTCGTTCAATGGAAGGCAGACCAACTTCAATATGCTCTTGCATCCACTTACGTTCTGCAGGTTCTGAGATATGCATGTACTCAACGCCGATAGAGCGGCAGTACGAGTCACGAAGAATTCCAAGAATCTTACGAAGTGGAAGGAACTTCTTGCCGCCAAATCCACCTGTTGCAAATTCGCGATCGAGATCCCACAAGGTAAGTCCATGCGTTACGACATCGAGATCTGGATGTGTACGTTGTGCATAAACAAGTGGATCGATATCTGCCATGAGGTGGCCCCAGATGCGATATGCCTGAATAAGTTGTTGAACACGCGCTGTCTTATCAATCTCTTCATCCTTGGTTACTGCGAAGTCAACTGCCCAGCGAATTGGCTCATAAGGAATCCGAAGTGCAGTAAATATTTCGTCATAGAAGTGATCGGCGCCGAGCAAGAATTCATGAATGCGGCGTAAGAAATCACCTGATTGAGCACCTTGGATAACTCGATGATCGTATGTGCTCGTCAGAGTTACGACTTTGCTAATTGCCATGCGCGCAAGAGTCTCTTCATTTGCACCGTGGAATTCTGCTGGGTAATCGAGTGCGCCAACTCCCATAATCAGGCCTTGGCCTTGCACGAGACGTGGAACAGAGTGAACAGTTCCGATAGTTCCCGGGTTTGTCAGTGAAACAGTTGTTCCTGCGTAATCTTCAACGGTGAGCGTTCCGCCGCGTGCTTTCTTAACAATTGCTTCATAGGCAACCAAGAAGTGGCCGAAATCTAGTTCTTCGCAACCCTTAATAGATGGAACAAGAAGTTGACGAGTTCCATCTGGCTTTGCCAAGTCAATTGCAATACCTAAATTGATATGTTCTGGCTTTCCAAGAGCTGGCTTTCCTTCTAGTTCTCCGTAGAAAGCATTCATCTCTGGCATTGCACGAAGGGCCTTGATCATTGCATAAGCGATGAGGTGAGTAAATGAAACTTTGCCACCACGTGTGCGCTTGAGATGGTTGTTTATAACAATGCGGTTATCAATCATCAACTTGGCAGGAATTGCTCGCACTGATGTTGCTGTTGGAACTGTCAGCGACGCTTCCATGCTCTGAACAACACGAGCTGCTACTCCGCGAATAGGTTCTAGCGTTGATGCGCTCTGTGTTGCGAGGGTTGGAATTGGTTTTGCAACAGGTTGAGCAGGTGTTGCAGGCGCAGAGTTGACGTTACGAACAACAGGTTGTGTTTGCACTGGTGTAGTTGCAACTGGAGGTGCAACAGGTGCTGCAGGTGTTGGTGCAACAGGTGCAGCGCCAGGCATTGAAATATTGGGTGGAGTTACAGTCTTCGGTGTTGGTGGTGTTCCACCTTTAGGTGCGCCAGCAACGGGTGCAGTAGCTGATCCTGCCTGAGGATTATTTTGGAAGTGGGTAATCCATTCAGCTGGAACAGAGGTTGGATCTGCTTGATATCGCTCGAACATTTCTTCAACGAGCCAATCATTGGCGCCGAAGTCCTGACCTGATTGCGACACTGAGCGCTCCTTTGCAAATTCCAGTATTTTCAGGCTAAGACTATCGGCTGTGAGCGCGTGGGTTAAATGGCGCTATGGGCGAGATACCGCGAGATTGCGCACATTTTCAACGGTCATAACCCAGCCTTCGCCTTCGAAAGGCGAGGTATCCCAAATTTTGAGAGAGTTCGTCCATGTCATCTCAGAGCACCCGCCCCCTCGCCATCATTACGGGAGGAAGTCGCGGCCTTGGCCTTGAGGTCGCAAAGGCGCTCACTTTGCAAGGTTTCGATATTGCCCTCATTGCAAAGGATGAGCAACGACTAGAAAGTGCTGCAAGCATTATTCGTGAAGCAGATCGCTACCACAATGGAGTTAGCACTTCACAGATCTCAACTTTTGCCTGTGATCTTGAGCAACCACATCTCGTTCGCGAGTTGATTGACTCTATTAACCAATCTCTTTCAACTCCATCTGTATTAGTTCTCGCCCATGGAGTGATGAGCGAGAAAATGTCGAAGACTTTGAAGACTAACGATGCCGAGTGGCGACGTGTTATGGCAATAAATCTCGACTCTGTCTTCCAACTCGTCAATGGAATTGCACCAGCTATGGCTGATGCGCGAAACGGTCGAGTCATTATTTTCTCTGCATGTCTTGGCCGAATGTCAGGCCCTGGAAATGCAGGAGGACTTGCTCCATACAGAATCAGTAAAGCTGGAGTTAATGCGCTAGTTCGAAACCTTGCACATGAAACAGGGCTAGGTGCTCGCGGATTCCTAGTCGATGCAACATGCCCTAATCATTCACGCACGGATATGGGTGGAGCTGATGCACCACGATCTGCGGAAGAAGGCGCAGCGACTGCAATTTGGCTTGCAACACGGCCATTTGATTCGGGGGATGTAACGGGAGTTCTTTGGGAAGACCAGAAGATAGTTGAATGGTGATGCGTATGCGCATCAGCCTCACATCTTGATACGTATCTGCTAATGACCGGATTTCCGTCATTTGCGTTCATTTTCAACTAATTGTTGACGATACTGGGATCGAACCAATGGCCATATGGATCATGTTCACCAACTAGTAGAAATTCCTACTTGGTTCAGAACTCACACGTCTCCGCAGACAATTTATTACAAAGATCAATTTTTCTTTGATTAAGCCTGAGTTAGCCCAGATAGGACAAAAGATCGGTCAGGGGCGGCTGGGATCCAGTGGATTTTCGGATGGCCTGCCTAGGGTAACCCCTATTCGTTAGCCGGCGCCAATGAGATACTTTTTTCATGTTCAGAGGGAAACTCGGGTTAATTGCTGGCCTCGTGTTTCTCGCGCAGCTTCAGGTAATTGATATCCCCCTTGCAAATGCAGAAGGTTTGCAAGCGTCCTTAAATCAGCTAAAAATTACTCCAGAAAAGTCGAATGGATACAGCCGATCTAAATTTGGAAACTCTTGGAAAATAGTTTCCGCTCGATGCGATGTGCGCGAAACATTGCTAATCCAATTAAGTGAAAATCAGACGACGAAAGATTCTAGCTGCAAGATTTTGTCCGGCGAGTGGATAGACTTTTACTCATTGGATTCAATTAGCGATCCTAGCCGCGCCACAGTTGATCATGTTGTTTCCCCAAAGGAAGCGTGGGATTCTGGCGCATCAAAATGGACGTCTACAAAACGTGGAAATTTCTATAATGACATAGAAGGTTTTGGTCTGGTAATCACCAATCAATCAATTTATTCTAGGAAGGGAGATAAGGAACCAGGTCAGTGGAATGTTCCGGATCAGGATCAAACCTGCACTTACATCGAATCATATGTTGACACCAAACTCCGCTGGAAACTTTCAGTCGATAGTGCCGAAGCCAGGCGGATAGGTGAACTCATAGGCAGTAACAACTGCGACGAAGAAATAAATCAGATATTGCCTACCCCAACTAAGTCTCCAACCCCAACTAAGTCTCCAACACCGTCTCCTACCCCAACTAAGTCTCCAACGCCGACACCGTCTCCAACGCCGACAACACCTGCAACTACCCTTCCAGGACTCACTCCAACCTTTGGTGCTAGAACTCCAGACTATTACTCACCAGGATTTAAGTATCAGATATCAAATTATGATCCTTCCTACACCTGGACA
>JBILBC010000040.1:0-10745 GCA_044353885.1 Candidatus Planktophila sp.
CTAGTGCAGGGAGTGAATAATGTCAGCAACAGGTAAAGGCCGCGTAGCCCGAGTTATTGGACCAGTGGTGGATATTGAATTCCCCGCAGATTCGATGCCTTCGATCTTTAACGCCCTTCACGTAGAGACCACGATGAGTGGCACTACTCGTACCTTGACCCTCGAAGTAGCGCAGCACATTGGAGATAACCTCGTGCGCGCTATCTCAATGCAACCAACAGATGGAATGGTGCGCGGTGCTGAAGTAACAGACACTGGCTCAGCAATCTCCGTCCCAGTTGGTGACGTTACAAAGGGCCACGTCTTTAATACTCTTGGAGAATCTCTCGACGTTCCAACGTCCTCACTTGATATCAAGGAGCGTTGGTCAATTCACCGTAACGCACCTGCATTCGATCAACTCGAGTCAAAGACCGAGATGTTTGAGACAGGTATCAAAGTTATCGACCTTCTTACACCGTATGTAAAGGGTGGAAAGATCGGTCTCTTTGGTGGTGCAGGTGTTGGTAAGACTGTTCTTATCCAGGAGATGATCTACCGCGTAGCTGAAAACTTCGGTGGTGTATCAGTATTCGCAGGCGTTGGAGAACGTACTCGTGAAGGAAATGACTTGTTCCTCGAAATGACCGAGACGGGCGTTATCAATAAGACAGCCTTGGTCTTCGGTCAGATGGATGAGCCACCTGGCACACGTCTTCGCGTTGCACTTTCAGCGCTCACAATGGCTGAGTACTTCCGCGATGTTCAAAAGCAGGATGTACTCCTCTTCATCGATAACATCTTCCGCTTTACTCAGGCAGGTTCTGAAGTATCAACACTTCTTGGCCGTATGCCATCTGCAGTGGGCTACCAGCCAACACTGGCCGATGAAATGGGTCAGCTACAGGAGCGTATTACTTCAACACGTGGTCACTCGATTACATCGATGCAGGCAATTTACGTTCCTGCAGATGACATCACCGACCCAGCTCCTCACACAACATTCGCCCACTTGGATGCAACAACAGTGTTGTCTCGTCCGATTTCAGAGCTTGGTATCTACCCAGCTGTGGATCCACTCGATTCATCATCTCGAATCCTTGATCCTCGCTATATCGGTGAGCACCACTTCCGTGTTGCTAACCGCATTAAGCAGATCTTGCAGCGCTACAAGGATCTACAGGACATCATCGCTATCTTGGGTATCGATGAATTGTCAGAAGATGACCGCGTTCTCGTAGGTCGTGCTCGTCGCATCCAGCGCTTCTTGTCACAGAACACATTCGTGGCAAAGGTCTTTACTGGTATCGAAGGTTCATTTGTTCCACTTGCAGACACAATCGCAGCATTCGAAGCACTTGCTGATGGAAAGTACGATCACCTTCCAGAACAAGCATTCTTTATGTGTGGTGGCCTCGATGATGTTGAGCGCCGTGCAGCTGAATTGGCAAAGAACTAACAATGGCTCTTAACGTCGCACTAGTATCGCCAACACAACAGGTGTGGACGGGCGAGGCAACTTTTGTCTCAGCTCGCACCACAGAAGGTGATCTTGGAGTTCTTCCAGGTCACGCACCTTTGTTTGGCGTACTAGTCGATGGAGCTGTCAGCATTAAAGGCACAGATGGATCAACACAAGAGTTCCAAGTCCGCGGAGGCTTCTTATCTGTCTCTAACGACCGCGTTTCAATCCTTACTGAATCTGTAGGGTAATTACTCTCTAGAAACTTTCGCACCGAGTTCTACAAGCTGCTCGGCGAAGTTTGGGTAGCCACGATCAATATGGAAAGCACCATCGACTGTAGTTTCACCATCAGAGACCAGCGCTGCCAATACAAGACCAGCACCTGCACGAATATCAGTTGCCTCAACAGGTGCCCCAGATAGCTGTGGAATACCGTCGATAGAGGCATGGTGGCCATCCACAGTGATTTGAGCGCCCAAGCGCATCAGTTCATTGACGAACATAAAGCGTGATTCAAAGACGTTTTCAGTAACAATGGAGTGGCCATCTGCGATGGCATTCATACCGATGATGAATGGAAGTAGGTCGGTAGCAAATCCTGGATAGGGAAGGGTTGCCACATCAATGGCACGTGGGCGCTGGTTCATCTGCACGCGGATTCCATCTTGTGTTGATGTAACGATTGCACCGGCATGGGTAAGTTTTTCGAGCATGACCTCCATGTGATCGGCGCGTCCTCCATGGATGGTGATATCACCTTGTGTCATAGCGGCAGCAAATGCCCATGTGCCGGCGATGATGCGATCGGTAATCGTGCTGTGATCGGTTGGCTTAAGTTCTTTAACGCCCGTGATGGTAATTGTTGGTGAACCAAGTCCCTCAATCTGCGCACCCATTCCAATAAGGAATTGCCCAAGATCAACAAGATCTGGTTCGCGCGCTGCGTTATCAATTGTTGTGACACCTTTGGCAAGAACTGCAGCTGTCATGATGTTCTCTGTGGCGCCCACTGATGGGAAATCAAGTTCGATTGCTGTGCCGGTTAAGCCATGGGGTGCTTCTGCAATGACATAGCCATGTTCGACATGTGCTTTTGCACCAAGGGACTCGAGGCCTTTGATGTGAAAATCTAATCCGCGAGAGCCGATTGCATCCCCACCAGGAAGTGCGACTTCTGCTTTTCCAAGACGAGCAACAAGTGGACCAAGGACGTTGATAGATGCGCGCATCTTGCGCACGAGTTCGTAATCGGCGCGATGCATAGGAGCAGCCGGAACATCGATGGTGACGACAGAGCCATTGTGCTTTACGGTGCAACCAAGGCGTGTGAGAAGGTCAGCCATGATGTCGACATCTGCGATATCGGGAACATTGCGAATAGTGGTTGTGCCAACAGCGAGTAAGGATGCAGCCATCAGCTTAAGGACCGAATTCTTAGCGCCAGTAACCGTTACATCGCCCTGGAGGCGGCAGCCACCGGTGATCCGGAAGCGGTCGTCAGACGAAGATGCCATATCCGAATACTACTTATAGGCTAGGGACATGGTTAATTTAACGCGTATTTACACAAAGACAGGCGATGACGGAACTACATCTCTTGGAGATATGAGCCGCACATCTAAAAATGACCCTCGCCTTGAAGCATATGCAACTGTCGATGAAGCAAACTCCACCATTGGTGTTGTGCTTGCAACAGATGAATTAGCCGATTCAGTGCGCGAGCTCTTAGTTCGTATTCAAAATGACCTCTTTGATGTGGGCGCAGATCTGTGCACACCAGTCGTTGATGCACCTGCATTTGAGCCACTTCGCGTCCTTGAATCACAGGTTGTTTACCTAGAAGAGCAGATTGATTTCTATAACAAGGATCTTGAAGCACTTCGTTCATTCGTGCTTCCTTCAGGAACTCCGGCTGCCGCTCACCTTCACGTTGCTCGCACAGTTGTGCGCCGCGCAGAGCGTCGCACATGGGCTGCTATTCACGCATTCGGTGGAGGCGTTAATCCATTGACTGCTAAATACCTCAACCGTTGTTCAGATCTACTCTTCGTTCTTGCACGTGTTGCCAATAAGAAGATTGGCGACCAGTTGTGGGTTCCAGGAGCTAATCGCTAAGCAAAGCTTTTGAGGTGAGCGCGAGCTGCGCTTTCTTCCTCTGGAAATACAAAGATTCGTGGTCCCTCTTTAGTCTGCGTAAGTGTTGCCTTAATTCCCACAGCAATGAGTTTCTGGCGTAGTACTTCACCTTCAATATGGTTGGTGGGCTTTGCAACTGCAACGAGAGTTCCATATTCACTATCGAGTCCAGCACGTGGTGTTCGCATCACAACTGATTTGCCTCGCGCTGTGGTCCACTTCAGAATAAGAATGAGAAATAGAACAACTGGAAAGCCGGCAAGGCTCATCAGGAAGAGCTTGTTATCGACTCCGCCGAGCATCAGCCGTTCACCTTCGTAAATGTCACACTCTGAGTTCCTTCAGGCTTTGCTTCCTGGTGACAGACAACTTCAATACTTGAGACATATTCAGAGGTTGCAATGGGTTCCGGTGAGATGAGCAGGATTGTCTTTACTTCCCGAGCAAGGCTGGCACCAGTGATGGTGCGCAAGGTGCCGATGAGATCCTTATTCTGCGCATATACCTTTGAATTTACTTCCCACCACACACAACCCGTTTCAGCAGCAACTTGCACTGCCCCGCAGATAAATGTGGAGCAAGCTGCAACTTGTGAGGCAAGATTTCCCTTAGCTGAGATAACTCCAACAAGCTCCTTGCTCGTGGGGATCTTTGCATAAATTCCTGATGCATACTCAAAGTCAACCGGTGGCCACAGAGGTTTCGGCGATGGTGAAACCTTGACCTTCTTACGAGGTTTTGGTTTCGGCTTTGGTTTTACCGTTGGCTTTGCAGTGGTCTTGGCAGTAGTTGCCGGCTTTGCAGAGCTCTTCGTACTCGGTTTTACTGAAGACTTTGCGGTCGGTTTTACCGAAGCCTTAGCAGTGGGCTTTGCTGTGCTCTTCGCAGTCGGTTTAACTGTTGTCTTCGCAGTTGGCTTAGCTGTTGCCTTTATCGTTGCCTTCACAGTCGGGGTTGGAGTCGGCTTCTTTGTGGCAGCAAATGCTGAACTTCCTGACATCACCAAAGTGAGTGCAAGGAAGATTGAGAGTTTCCTCAATCGCGCTCCCACTTGAAGCTGCGCACTGCCCAGATCAATCCGACTACGAGCCATGCAGTAATAATGGCAAAGGTGCGGCCTGTTTCCCAATTGCCGGCTACTTCACGCGTAGCAAAAGAGTCTGGAAGGAAGACTGAACGGGCACCTTGTGTCATCCATTTCAGTGGAAATACCGCTGCAACTTGCTGCATCCATTGTGGGAGATCGGTAAAGATAAAGAAGACACCGCTAAAGAATTGAAGAACGATAACGACGGGTGAGACAACTGCTGATGCTCCCCGTCCACTCTTTGGAACATTAGAGAATGCAATACCAAGAACTGTTGAACATGCACTTCCAAGAACAAGGAGTGCTAAAAGTAGGAGCCATTTATCTGCACTCTGTGGAAGATTGACTCCAAAGAAGATCACTCCTGCTGCAAGAAGCAAGAAGACCTGCACCAACATGCTTAAGGTGACCAAGATGGCTTTACCAATGAAGTAGCTACTTGCAGGCATCGGAGTGCCACGCAATCGCTTCAGAGTTCCAAACTCTCGCTCCATCGGAATCATGATGGCAAGTTGCTGAAAGCCGGTGTTCACAAGGCCAGATGCGATCATTCCTGCAACAAAGTACTGGCTAAAAGTCACACCCTCTGCAATGGAGTTTGAGAAGACAGAGCCAAAGATGGCAAGCAAGATCAGGGGAAAGAGCATGGTGAAGACAACAGATTCACGTTGGCGCATAAATTGCTTGATCTCTAACTTGCCTCGTTGAATGCCGATAGAGAGTGCGGTTGGCTTACTCATATATGCCCCCGATCATTTCGAGGTAGATATCTTCAAGGGATGCACGTTTGACATTAAGTTCTGGAACTTCGCCACCGAACTGCGCTGACAATTGAGCAACAAATTGCGTTGGGTTCGCGGACTTCTCACTTCTTAACTCAATCCCATCACGCCAAGAGATGGTGGCAAGAGAAGTTGCGCGACCACCTAAGAGAGCAGGTGTAGAGATTTCAATAATCTTTCCACGGTTAATGACTGCAACACGATCTGCGAGAGCTTCTGCCTCATCCAGGTAGTGGGTTGTCAGAAGAATCGTTGCACCTTCATCACGTAGTTTTCTAATGAGTTGCCAGAAAGCACGGCGCGCTTCAGGATCAAAACCCGTTGTGGGTTCATCAAGGAAGATGAGTTCAGGACTTCCAATAATTCCGAGTGCAACATCAAGGCGTCGTCGTTGACCGCCAGAGAGCGTGCGACCCAGTGCATCAGATTTTTCACTTAAGCCCACAAGCTCAATCACTTCACGTGGATCTTTTGGATTTTCATAATATGTAGCAAAGTGTGAAACGGATTCATAGACGGTGAGATCTCCTGCATCAGCAGTTGATTGCAGAACTATTCCGATGCGATCGCGCCAAATCTGACCTGTGCGACCTTTGGTTGCCGGATCAAAACCAAGTACCTTCACTTCTCCGCCATCACGGTCGCGAAATCCTTCAAGGATTTCAACGGTCGTTGTCTTACCGGCGCCATTAGGGCCAAGGAGGGCGAAGATTTCGCCTTGTTCGATTGTGAGGTCGAGGCCATCTACAGCGTGGGTTGAGCCATAGCTCTTGCGTAGTCCCGAAACGCTAATGACTGTGCTCACATGGCTATCTTGTCACCGACGACGCAAAAGTGCGAGAAAATAGGAGCATGAGCCCACGTAAGAATTATCCCAAAAACCGTAGGCCTAAAAGCGGTGATGATGAACCCATCACAATTGCATCAAATCAAAGTTTTGAAGAAGATGACAATGGCGTATGGACTGTTAGAAAGTTAACGGGCTCTGCTGCAAATAAACCATATCGCTGCCCTGGATGCGATCAAGTAATTCCAATGGCAACCCCCCACACAGTTGCATGGCTAGATGGCGATGAAGATAATCGCAGACATTGGCATAACGCATGTTGGGCAAAGCGCAATAACCGCGGGCCCCGCACTGAGCGCACACGTAATGCGCCCCGCTATTAATTATTAACTCAAGCGACCTTTAAGCAGCTTCGTTACTCTCACAATTAACCTGTCATTACTTGCTGTGCGAGAAAAACTTGTGAATGCAATCGGCAATTGGAATCGTGCGCGCACAACGGTGCGTGGATAAGTGAATTCAAGAATTCCTTCAGGTCCATGGATGCGACCATAACCACTGTCTTTGACTCCACCGAATGGAACTGAATCAACTGCTGCAAATGAGATCACAGAGTTAATAGCAACCATTCCTGTGTGAAGTTGAGATGCGATGTGTTGTCCACGACGCTTTGACCACACTGCAGCACCTAGGCCATAGCGAGAAGCATTGGTGAGCTCGATTGCCTGCGCCATATTCTTCACGCGGTTGATAGCAATCGTTGGCCCAAAGGTTTCCTCTGTCATTGCAATGGAATCTTCAGGAACATCGCTGAGAATAACGGGCTCAACAAAGGGAGCCTTGACGGAATGTGAGCCGCCCATCAATACCTTTGCACCTCGTGCAATCGCATCATCAATATGGGATTGAATAATAGGAATCTGCTTAGGCATTGTTGTGGGGCCATATTTACCAGAGCCTGGAGCTCCTGGATGAATATCTTTAGCAATCTCTAAAACCTTCTCAATAAACTTATCTGCAACGCGCTCATCCACATAAACCCGCTCTGCACCAATACAAGTCTGACCTGCATTAGAGAACGCTGACCAGACAGTCGCATCGGCTGCTCGCTTGAGATCCGCATCATGGGCCACAATCACAGGATCTTTACCGCCGCATTCAAGAACAACAGGTGTCATATGTGAGGCACAGGTTGCTGCAACGATCTTTGCCGTGCGCGTTGAGCCGGTAAATGCCAACTTATCCACGCCACTTTCGCACAGGAACTTTCCAGTTTCACCAAGGCCAGTAATGCAGGTGAAGATATCGGCAAGCATGCAGGAATCAAGAAAAGATTGAGCCAGGTAGTGACCAACACCTGGTGTGTATTCACTGGGCTTAAAGACAACTGTATTTCCGGCAGCCAGTGCATATGCAATGGATCCGAGTGGTGTGAAGACAGGGTAATTCCATGGACCAATGACTCCGACAACACCAACAGGAGATCGCTCAACAGTTGCTGACATATTTGCCATGAGAAGACCAGGGGAGCGGTGTGATGTGCGCATGACAGACTCTGCATGGCGCGCAGCCCATGCAATATGTCCTGCAGCGAGTGAGGCTTCAAGTTTTGCATCACTGACTGGCTTACCTGTTTCAAGAGATACAAGTTCTGTCAGTGAATCAATATTGGCAAGAAGATCAGAGCTCCACTTGAGTAAGACTCTGCGACGTCCACGAAATCCTAAATCACGCCACTCAAGTGAAGCTGCGCGAGCTCTATCGACTGCAGCTTTGACTGCTTCCTCGCTATAGATTTCATGCGAGGCAATAACCTCATTGGTGACAGGGTTATGTGAATCAAATGTCGCAGTTTTTGAGAGAGCCATGAGCAAAGACTAGACTGCAACTATGTCGGAACCAATCCGCCCCAGCACAATTCTTGCCGGTCTGCGCACCCCATTCACAGTCACAACAGCAGATGGCCAAACCTTGATCGGTGAGGTCAGTGCGCCTTTAGATAATTCAACATCGGCCATTCTCTGCTGCCATCCCAATCCCACAGGTGGCGGAATGATGGATAGCCATATCTATAAGAAGGCATCTAACAGATTGCCTGCAATGGCAGGAATTACTGTCGTCCGCTTTAACACTCGAGGAACAACGAGTGAGGCAGGAACAAGTACAGGTTCTTATGACAACGGTCGTGCGGAGAAATTTGATGTGGAGGCGATGATCGCGTATTGCTTTGACACATTACACCTGACTGAACTCTGGGTTGTGGGTTGGTCATTTGGCACAAGCATCGCCATTAGCCATGCACGAGATCCTCGCGTCAAAGGCTTGATTCTCTTAAGTCCCACCTTGCTCGACATCATCGATGGCGACCTTGAATTTTGGGCACAGGATGGAAGACCGATGACAGCTCTCATTCCAGAATTTGATGATTACTTAAAGCCAGATCAAGCACAACTTCGATTTGCTGTTGTGCCACAGGTTGAATTAATTCCTGTTGCAGGTGCAAAACATCTCTGGGTCGGTGAACCATCTGTGCACCGCGTCTTAAGCGAAATTACGCGCATTGTTGCGCCACACCGATTGCCACTTCCGACTGAGGTTTAAGACTTCTGCGCGCGAGGAATGACAACTTCTTCAAGGATCAAGATAATCGATGCCGCAACTGGCACGGCAAGAAGACCACCGACTAATCCAAGAAGTGATGTTCCGATCATTGCTGAAACAATCGTGACGGCACCAGGAACTGCAAGTGTGCGCTTCATAATCTTCGGTGTGAGAATGTAATTCTCCACCTGGACATAGACGACATAACCAATGAATGCTGCAATACCGATGCTCACTGATTGAGTGAATGCGATGATCGTGTAGACACCTGCACCAATAAAGTGGCCAATGAGTGGAACAAGACCGCAGATAAAGATGATGATGCCGATAGCAACAGGTGATGGCAGCCCCAAGATAAAGGCGAGCACAGTCATAAAGATTGCTGCCATGAAGGAGACAAGGATCTGGCTGCCCACAAATGCGCCAACGCGAGCGATGATGGCATCTGTGAGTGCTGCAATGCGTGGTCTGCGAGAAGCTGGCACAAGCTTTAATCCCAACTCAGTTGCCTGAGGAAGGGATGTGATGAAGTACAAGGTGAGCACAAGAATTGTGAGCGCAGTAAATGTTCCAGAGAGAACGCTCTTACCAACACCAATAACCCCACCGAATGCAGAAATCAACAGAGTTCCATCTGATGTGACTGATTTCAATTTCTTCTGAAGAGTATCAATGATTCCGTATTGATCATTGAGGTTGGCAATCGTTGCATTGTTCTTCAGGCTCTCAAGAAGTGAAGGTGCTGATTCAATGAGTTGTGTACCTTGAGAAATAATGGGAGGCACAATAAGTGCTGCAAACAGTCCGACAAATATCAACACAGCGGCAAAAATGATTGTGACAGCCCCTGCTCGAGATAATCCGCGCTTGCGAATTGCCTCCACTGCTGGGTTTAGTCCTGTTGCTAAGAAGAGGGCAACAAGGATTAAGACAAAGACTCCAGAGGCACTTGCTAGTGCGCGCATGAGAACAAAGGCGCTGAGAGCTCCGATTGTTGCAACAAATCCAAAGTAGAAGGGATGACCGCGGTCCATCGGTGCACCTGCTGCTCCAAAATCTGGACTTGCGGTCGATTCTTTTGGTTTTCTCTTCATGCGCTCTGAAATGGCCATGCTTTATTGTAAAGGTACGAGAGAATAACGCCCATGGCGCTACGGATAACTGGACTAGGCGAGGAGATCGCTGCCGTCACAGGCCTGCCCTGGAACATCCCACTTGAGGAGTGGCCAGAAGATCCCATGCTCGCTGAAAAGCGCGGTATCTCCCGCCACATCGTTCGCCTAGTTCGCTCAACCGATGACCCAGATTCTGAAGTCTATGCAGTCAAAGAGACGGTCTCAGAGTTTGCAAATCGTGAATACAAGATTTTGCGTGAGCTCACTCAACTCAATTCACCCAGCGTGCAATCGATTGCCGTTATTGAAGGTCGCACCGACCGCAATGGAGAAGAACTCCCATGTGCATTGGTGACTCGCTTCTTGCCCTATTCACTTCCTTATCGCGTTGTGCTCAGCGATAAGAGCGTTACGGCAGAAGATGTCACGTTGATGGCAAGTGCCCTTGCGCTGCTTCTTGTGCGGATGCATCTTCTTGGTTTCTGGTGGGGCGATTGTTCACTTTCTAACACACTCTTTAGACGTGATGCTGAAGGCTATGCCGCATATCTCGTCGATGCTGAAACGGGTGAATTCCAAAAGACGCTAACTGCAGGTCAGCGTGAACATGATCTAGAGATTGCACACTTCAACGTTGCTGCAGAGTTAGAAGATCTTCAACTCTCTGGTGTTCTCTACCCAGGAATGGATCCAATCCGTGCAAGTACGGCGCTGATTAAGCGTTATCACCGTTTATGGTCAGCGCTTAAGGATCGACAAGTTCTTGATCCCACAGATCGTCATGCAGTGGAGC
>JBILBC010000111.1:0-2870 GCA_044353885.1 Candidatus Planktophila sp.
TGATCTGCCATACCAAGACCGTGGCGACCACCGATCTTATTTGCCTCATCCATGAGGGCTACAACATCACTAAAGTCCTTGCCGTTGATAGCAACTGGGCGACCTTGAACAAATTGGATTTTCACATCTTCTGATGCGATTGCAACGCTTGCATCCCAGAACTTCACACCCATAATCGGTGTGACAAGCTCAACGGATGCATCAAGGTTTTCAAGATCTTTTGCCTCATGTGTGGCACCAAGAATGTTGGCATCTGTCGAATATGCCTTTTCAACGCTATCGCGATAGGGAAGCTTATTTGCAACTAACCACTCAGACATCTCTTTACGCCCGCCCAGCTCGCGCACGAAATCTGCATCTAACCATGGCTTATAGATGCGAAGGTTGGGATTGGCAAGAAGACCGTAGCGATAGAAGCGCTCAATGTCATTGCCCTTATAGGTAGATCCATCGCCCCAGATCTCAACTTTGTCATGCAGCATCGCACGAACAAGTAACGTTCCGGTTACTGCGCGTCCAAGTGGTGTGGTGTTGAAGTACTGCTTGCCACCTGCGCGAATATGAAATGCTCCGCATGCAATGGCAGCAAGACCTTCTTCAACCAGTGGAGTCTTGCAATCAACGAGGCGAGAAATCTCTGCGCCATATTCTTTAGCGCGAATTGGAACAGAGCCAATATCTGGCTCATCGTATTGGCCAAGGTCTGCTGTGTAGGTGCAAGGAATAGCTCCCTTTGCGCGCATCCATGCCACAGCCACCGATGTATCGAGGCCGCCAGAGAAGGCGATACCCACTTTTTCACCAACGGGAAGGGATGCAAGGACCTTTGACATAGTGCGCAGTCTAACGGTTCAACAGTGTGGCAAGTGCTGGTTTAACTTTCCAGAGTGCGAGCATCTGCTCATATTTAGCCTCATCGCCAGCATCTGCAAGAGCCCCAGTTTTGACCGCTCGGATCATGAGATTACGAGGAGTGTGTTCTCCCCCAACGAATTCAATTGCTTCTACGCGATATCCGCGTAGCTTCATAATCTGCATGCGCAAGGCATCGGTAAGCAGATCTCCGAGGCGCTCTTTCATAATGCCATTGCGAGTCAGCAGTGACCATGGCTCAGGAATCTCATTCATCTGTGCCTGAATATCGTGATGGCAACATGGGGCAATCAGTGCAAGCTTTGCATCAGCGTTCACTGTCCATGCAATTGCATCATCGGTTGCTGTGTCGCAGGCATGCAGTGCGATGGAGATATCAGCGCTCTTCAGCGTTGTATCTGCAATCTCCTCTGCTCTGAATTCAATTGTTCTTTCAATTCCTAGCTGGCGCGCAATCTCATTGTTGCGATCGCGCGCTGCGGTTCTCACATCAATGCCAATGACTTTTACTGCAACTCCTTGGGAGCGAAGATATTGGTGGGCTGCAAAGGTGAGATAGGCATGGCCACACCCAAGATCGACGATGGTGAGCGGATTACTCTCAGAAGGCTTATGAATATGTCCTGCTGAAATAGCTGATGTCAGTGTTGGCATCAGAAGTCGCAAGAACTCCTCCACCTGCTTGTATTTATCCATCTTGCTCGGCTTCACATGTCCCTTTGCATCTGAGATGCCAACTGCAACCAGGAATGGATCGGATGCATCAAGTAGCCGTGACTTGGTGCGATCATGTGAGAGATCTTGTTCGCGCTGCGTGCTCTCGCGATACACAAGTGCTTCACCTTTCTTGGTGATGCGCAGAGCAAGGGAACCTTGCGTATGCTCTAGAAGCACATTGGCATAGCCTGCGCGCAATAACTGCGCAAAAGGAGCATCTGCAGGCGCATAATTCTTAGACGTCATCTGTCGCCCATCGCTATGGCTTACCTGAATAGCGAGACCATCTTTAAGAGCCACAGGGCGGATATCAATGCGTTCATTGGGTGTCTGCATATTGCGACGACGCCCTGAAAGAACTACGCGAACAAGAGAAGTTGTCTGTGCAAAGAGGGATTCGAACTCAGTGAAGGTTTCTTCAAGGCTCTGATCGCTCACACGTGCGAGTTTAGTCTCTCACCTGCGGTAATTCGACCACGATTGCAAGGCCGCCCAACGCACTCTTACGCAAAGAGAGTCTGCCGCCTAGCTTTTGAATCACTGCAGACATGATGCTCATGCCAAGGCCTGAGCCACCATTTTCACGTGAGCGAGACTTATCAAAGCGATTGAGTGAGCGAATATCTTCGCGATAAGCACTCTCCGGAAGACCGCTGCCGGCATCTTCAATAATGAGTTCAACATTCTTGCCGCGTGAGATAAGTGAGATATTAACTGAAACATCGCTATCGGTATGGCGCACGATATTAGTCAGTGCATTTTGAATAAATCGCGCCATGTAATCACGGGATGCTTCAACGGTAATGGATTGCGCAATAGCAAGAGTGACGTTGCGTGAAGGGTTCAGTGTGATGAAGTCCGTGCCGTGGGCAGTCAACACCTCACTCAAGTCGATGTTTTCAATATCTCTCACGCCGCTCTCACCGAGTTCGGCAAGGAGCAAGAGATCTTGCACCAAAGACTCCATACGGTAAATCTCTGTTCCCACCCGATCAAATGCGCGCTTCTTATCAGAATCTTCTGTCAGTTGGTTCTTGCTGAGCATTTCAACATAACCTTTGATGACGGTAAGGGGTGTGCGCAGCTCATGTGAGGCATCGCCTAAGAACTCTTGCATGCGCGCAAGGGATGCGCTCTCATAACCTCGGTTAGTGCGACGGAAATAGAAGAAGAGTAGAAGGGCAGCGAGTGAGTCGATAGCAAAGGTAAATCCAGCAAGAGATTGAAAATTAGAGCGGAAATTGGCATCGATCTCATCGGTAGAACGTGCGATAAGTATG
>JBILBC010000112.1:0-2855 GCA_044353885.1 Candidatus Planktophila sp.
TTGCAGGACTTGTACTGGCTTCCCTTTCCGCATGGTGGGTCATCCTTATCGGTATTGCATCAGTTCTTGCAGCCTGGGGTTACACCGGTGGCCATGCTCCATACGGCTATCGCGGATTCGGTGAACTCTCTGTCTTTACCTTCTTTGGTGTTGTTGCAACTGTTGGCACCTATTACGTGCAGACTCTTGAGATAACAGTTGCGGCATTTGCAGCGTCTATCCCCATGGGTGCACTCTCTTGCGCACTCCTTGCTATCAATAACATCCGAGATATTCCCGGTGATGAGGTTGTTGGTAAGAAGACTCTTGCAGTCAAGCTCGGAGATAAGAATGCGCGCAGATTCTTTGTAGCGCTTTTGATTACTGCATATATCTTCCCAATCTTTACCGGCCACACACTTGCTCTGCTCACCTTGGCAACCGCACCTGCAGCCTATGCAATTGCTCGCGAAGTACTTGCTGGGGCAAAAGGCGCCGATCTCATTCCACTACTTGGCCGAACCGGTCAATTGCAGCTGCACTTCGGGCTCACCTTCGCTCTTGCACTCTCCTTTTAACCAGTAAGCGGAGGCAGATACAAAGGATTAGAATCTTCTTATGGTTCGCGCGCTCCTCATTCTCTTGCCTCTGGCACTTACTCTCTACACATTTGTGGACTGTGCGATGCGCGATGACTCACAAATTAAGAAGATTCCTAAATGGGGCTGGCTACTAGCAATTCTCTTCTTGCAACCTCTTGGTGGAATCGTTTATCTCTTCATCGGACGCAATCGTGGCCCTAAGGGACCAAGACCTGGAAAGAAGCGCATTCTTCCTCCCGATGACGATCCAGATTTCTTACGTAGTCTTTAGCGCTCTCCGACGCTTGCCAATTAGCTCCAGAATAATGACGGAGAGGTTGAGTGAGACTGCAATAGAAGCACTCAGAAGAATGAGTGAGACATCAGCAAGCAGGGCATAAACAAACCAAAGAGCAATACTTAATGAGCTCACACTCAATCCGCTGATGGATACCGCAGTATCAGCACCAGCATGCAGATTCTTATAAGACTTAACAATTTGTGGTGTCTGTGCAAATACCACCAGAATCAGAATCGTAGAGACAACAGCGCTGGGTAGATTGAGAATGAGCGCTGAGAGAGCTGATGCATATACCGATAGAAGCGCAATTGATTTTAGATTGTTCTTCATAATTGCCATGATCACACTCGCATTAACGAGCGCAGCGCCAATATTTGTCAGCAGCACAGAAGGTGATTTGATATCAAAACCATAAGCGCCCCAGCAAGTAGAAGTCCCGAACAGGAGTAACCACGAGATCAGACTTACCCCGCGTCCATGACCCAGGCGTCTAACGCGCAGTGCTTGCGGAAGTCCAAAGAACATTCCGAGGCCACCTGCGATAAAACCAACTACCTCTGCAGAAATCACCGAGTCAGTGTTTCTTACAAACCTGAGTAAGTATGTTTGCCGGTTCCCCACACATTGACGTAGACATAGTTAAATAAGAATGTTGATCCTGCAAATATGCATAGCCATGCTGCGCGACGACCGCGCCAACCTACTGTCACACGCGCATGTAGATATGCCGCATAAGCAACCCAGGTAATAAATGCCCATGTCTCTTTTGGATCCCAACCCCAATAACGTCCCCACGCACTCTCTGCCCAGATTGCTCCTGCAATGACTGCAAAGGTCCAGAGTGGGAATACAAATGCAACGAGGCGATAGGAAAGCTGATCAAGGACTTCAAGGGATGGAACGCGCTGTAACCACGCTGGGCGTGGACCACGTGATTCAAGACGATCGAGATAGAGATAAGCACCGGCAACTACGTTGGCAAGTAAGAAGACTCCGCCAGAAATAATCGCAGCGAATACGTGAATAACTAGCCATGTTGATTTCAACGCAGGCACCAGAGGTGCGCTATCGCGATAGAGAAGTGTGACTGCAGTTCCAAGTGTCAGAAGAACAGAGATGGAAACGAAGAGTCCGAGCCAACGAAGATCGTATTTGCGAAGGGCTGCAAGATATGCACCAGTAAATGCCAAAGCTCCAGTAATCGAGAACTCATACATATTTCCCCATGGGACATGCCTATTTGAAATTCCACGTGCCACGATGCCTGCAAGAAGGAGGATGAAGCCAAGAATCATCATTGCAGTTGCAATGCGTGCAGTCTTCTCCGTGCGCTTGTAATCAAGAGTTTTAAGAAGAAGGTTTCCATCCGTTGAATCAGCGGCCTCGGGAGCTCTCACAGCAAAGGCTGTTTCAAATGCATGTGCAATAAAGGAAATAGTGAAAATAGCCATTGCGGAATACACGCAGTAATTTGAGATGTAGGCCCACGTTGTCTGCATTACTTCTCTCCCCTAATAGCGCTTACAAATTTCTCTATCTCAACATCAAGTCCTGGCGCACTGTTCTTAGCAAGTCCTGCAACTTCTACTCCACCAGATGTAATGCGAACCCAGATTCGACGACGACGACCGTAGAGTGAAGAAAGTAGACCAAGGATGGCAAGAATAGCGCCGATGAGCGCATAACTCTTTCCGGGATCATCGACGAACTGAAGGTTGACCCACGGAATAACCATCTCGAGTGTGATGGAGCCCTCAGGATAGGTAAACGTTTCACCAGGTTTAACCGAACCCAATCCGACCTTCTCTAACTTGCTTGTATCAATTCTGTATACGGATTGGGGAATACCTGAATCAAGGCCTAAATCGCCTTTCCAGATAGAGAAGAGAAGTTTGGGATCTAAGAGCTCGGGAAATATTGAAACTGCGCCTTGGTCAGTAGTGCGCGCATTTGTGGGAACAAAGGAGGAGACAAAGCCAATCTGTGGTTCTGCA
>JBILBC010000060.1:0-7290 GCA_044353885.1 Candidatus Planktophila sp.
AGGCAATTGCGAAGGGAAATACCTTCGGGCTGACAGTCAGATTAAATGCTGGGAGTTCTTTAGTAGCTGTGTCCCAGAAAACAATAAGTCCAAGGAGAAAGAGTGAGCCCACAAATGTGAGCTCACTCTTTACACCTTGAGGCAATTTAACGTTGATGTCTAATTGACCTTACTTGATCAACTTGAAATCGGTAAGAACGCTGATGATGTCTGCGTTCTCTGTCTTGATCCACTTGGAGAATGCATCTCCAGCGCGGTATTCATCGATCCATGACTTAGCGACCAATGTGTCCTTCCAAGACTGTGTTGAGTGAAGTGCATCAATAACCTTGAGGGTATTGAGCAGATCAGCTGCAGGAAGGTCAGCTGGTGCAAGGATTCCACGCCAGTTACCGAATGTGAGGTTCACACCCTGCGCGACGAGAGTCTTGCCCTTGATGGCCTTAAGAGTCTTAGGTGAAGTCACTGCAAGTACGCGCATCTTTCCAGCTGCAACGTATGAAGCGAATTCAGATGTTCCTGCGATACCGACAGCAACACGTCCACCAATCACATCAGGTACGAGTGTTCCGCCACCTGAGTAAGGGATGTAGTTAAGGTCTGTTGCCTTGACGCCAATAGTTGCAGCAAGTGTGGCCACTGTTACGTGGTCAACGCCGCCGTAGTTACCGCCACCAATTGCAACTGCCTTTGGATTTGCCTTGATATCTGTCATCAAATCATTGATTGTCTTGTACTTAGATGTTGTTGGAACTACGAAAGCCTCAGCTTCGCGCATGATTCCAGCAACAGCATTTGCTGTAGTGATTGTTAGCTTTGAACCGTTAGTGGCAAGTCCACCAGGCATAGCAAAGCCTGTAATAAGAAGCATGTCCTTGCGATCCTTCTGGTCATAGAAATATCCAAGACCAAGTGGAGCATTTGTCTTATATGTAACGGTGTAATCCTTAAGAAGGCCTTCCTTCTTCATTGCATCACCGATAGCGATTGCTGTTGTTCCGTAACCGCCACCAATTGCAGAAGATGAAACCCACTCAAGTGAACCGTATGGCTTCATTTCTGGGTACCACCAGCGAAGTGATCCAGCGAATGTACCTGTTGCAACCTTGGTACATGTGAGATCAGATCCGTTTACGCCGCGAGCTGCAGCTTTTGTTCCTGCACGAAGACATTCATCTCCGACATTTGCCTTTGCAGCAGGCTTTGCACCAGCATTTGCTGATGGCGCTGCGATAAGTGAGGCAGCAATTGCCACAACACCGAGAGCAATAACTTTCTTCTTAAGCATGATTTCTCCTTTTGGGCGCCCCGTAAGTCAGGGCCAGTGGAGAAGAATCTAGATGTATTTAAGGAATTTCTGAATAGAAATCGGGTAACAGATTGGTATCAGAAAAATCTTTTGCAGGATTTGAGCCTACGAAAGTGTGTCGGAGGTCTCAATCCCAAAGCGTGCAAGCTCTTTCTGAGAAGTTCTGGAGAAGGTAGTTTTCACAGACCAATCTATGCATTTAAAAGCTCGCTATTCATGATCGAAACCACAACCCTTGAAACTATTGCAGATGAGCCATAGGAGCGAATGAGATTCTTTGGATTGAATTCAAGAGTCGGCCAGCCCATATCAATGAATATTGCATCAGGTTTGCGCTTTTGAAGATTCTGCAAGGTCGCCAATAGCTGTGAATCTCGATAGGCATCTCTAAATGCCACTACAAGCTGCTTTTCGCTTTTTAGAGCACTCTCAGAATCACTTGCATGAATTTCAAATTTCACACCAGCAGCTCGTAGTTCGCGATGGATCCCCCAAGAAACATCTCCAGCGGCGATAGTTGGCTTAGTACCAATTTCTATCAGATTAATATCAGGGCTCTTGATATTTACTAATCCTGATTTGTGCATTCCTAAAGCCAAATTATCAAAATCAACTTCACTCTTTTCTTCTGTACTAACCAAAATCTTGGAATTAAAATCTCGCACCGGGCTTGCAATCCCCGCTAGATAGTCGCTTGTGATTTCTCCAGACTTGAGCGCATCCTTGATACGCACGAAGCTTGCCTCAACGATTTGTGATTGATCACCTAATCCAGAAAAGCAGAGCAAATTTGAACCAGCTAGAAGAGCTTGTAGTGCCGACTCGTGAATGCGAGGTACTCCCCCAAGTGCGCCCATATCGAGTGCATCGGTAACGATGAGACCTTTAAATCCGAGAAATCCGCGCAGATAATCCCCTTGAACTTTCGAGGACAAAGATGCAGGTTTATGAGCATCAAGCTCATCCACGACGAGGTGGCCGACCATCACGGCAGATACTCCCCGTGCAATCGCGTTCCTAAATGGAGAAACGTGGCCTGCTTCATAATCAGCTTTACTCATTTTAATTCTCGGCAAGCTGTGATGAGAATCCTCGACAACTGCTCCATGTCCTGGGAAATGTTTAATGCATGCTCCAACACCAGAATCTTGGAGTCCAACAACAGCCTGCACGACATGGCGACTGACTAAATCTGCCGTCGTTCCAAATGATCTGACACCAACAATTGGATTGTTGTGCACTGCCACCACGTCGGCTACCGGCGCATAAGACAAATTAACCCCGAGCTCTCGAAGCAGTGTCCCTAATGATCGGTATGAGGAATAGGTGAGTTCTTCATCATCACACTTGCCCAGTAATGCAGGTGTTGGATAGCGACTTCCTTCTCTCACGAAAAGCCGTGTGACATCTCCACCTTCTTCATCGATTGCTATAACGAGATCTTCGTTATAGCTGCGTAGCTCCTGAATTAGTTGGTGAGTTGATTCAAGGGTGGGAGTGTTAGAACCAAATAGAGTTATCGAGCCAAGTCCATTATCAAGCCACGGCTTAATCCACTCTGGAATTGATGTTCCTCCAAAGCCTGGAGAAAATGTAGAAAGAATTAATTGATCTTCTAAGTCGAAACGTCTCATAGCTAACCTTTTACCGCCCCTGCTGTGACTCCTGTGGCAATCTTATTCTGAATCAGTGAGAAGAAGATGACAACAGGAAGAGCAGTAAGAGTGGATGCAGCCATTAGTGGGCCCCAATCAGTGCCAAACCTATTTGTAAAACCTGCTAACCAAATTGGCATCGTTGCTTTGTCTTGGCTAGAAAGCAGTATGTAGGCGAGCAAGAATTCATTCCACGCCTGAATAAATGCAAAAACAGAAGTTGCTACCAAACCAGGTGCCATCAGAGGAAAGAGAATCTTCCGATACACCTGAGGGCGGGTGCATCCATCGACCAAACCTGCTTCTTCCAATTCAACAGGAATATTGATCAAGAACCCACGTAGTGTCCAGATGACAAATGGAAGAACGAATGCAATGTAAGTCAATACAACTCCACCGAGCCTATCTGTCAATTGAAGCTTAGAAAGCAGAAGGTAGAGAGGGATGAGAAGAGCTGCAAGTGGCAGCATCTGAACAATCAAAATACTTGCAATATAAATCTGCTTGCCGCGAAACTTCATTCGGGCTACTGCGATAGAAGCAAACAATGCAACAAAAATACTGATCACAACTGTGAAGAAAACGACGATGAGCGAGTTCAGAAGTGCCTGCATAAAGCCTTCTTTGGTCACCGCTTGCGTGTAATTTCCAAGAGAGAAGGAGCGGGGAATCAACGTGGGGTTGGTCGAAAGAATGTCCTCCTTAGGTTTAAAGGAGGTGGTGATCATCCAGTACACGGGAAAGCCCATCAAGATGATGGCTATGACACCTGAAATATTGGAAAACAAGCTCGATGATTTGCGCATTACTCACTGCCCATTTTCATCATCTGGCGCAGGTAATAGCCAGTAATTGTTATCAAAGTTAAAATCATAATGAGAGATATTGCAGCGCCCATTCCATATTCACTCAGACCAAATGACTTTTGGAATGCATAGATTGCAATGGTGTAGTACTCAGCCGATGGCCGGCTATCAAGGAAGATCCAAATATGAGAGAAGACTTGAAAATCCCAAATCACAGATAGAGAAATAATGATGATATAGACGGGCAAAAGTATTGGAAAAATGATTGTCCGAAAGACTTGGCGTGAATTTGCCCCATCAATTTCAGCCGCTTCCAGTAATTCTTTCGGTACTTGGGTCAACGCTGCATAGATACTGATCGTGATAAATGGGAGGGCGCCCCAAGCAACGCATCCCCCGATGATTAAGAATCCTGAGAATGTATTCACAAAATAATTGTGATTATCCATTTCAAATCCCAGTGAATTAATCACAGCTGTGACTATGGAGAAGTTAAATGAGAACATCCAGCGCCATACCGAGATTGAAACTAATTGAGGCATAGCCCAGACAAGAATCAGAATGCCATTGAGAATATTTCTAAGGATAGGGCTCATATTCAGCATGAGGTGCGCGAGCCAAGCGCCTACGACAACTGATACACCAACCATTCCAGCTGTGAAGAATATTGTTCTCTCTAAAATCTTCCAAAATTCAGGATCAGTAAATGTTTCAGTGAAGTTCTGAAGTCCTACATAAGTTCCCTTACCGGCGATGATTTCGGTGAGGCCATACTTTTCAAAGGAGAGTCGAATTAGCTTATAAATTGGATAACAAAGAATTAATCCGAGTGCCAACAGACTTGGCGATACCAGTAGGTATGGCCATGGATTCTTCTTGCGACGAGTGCGTGCGACGAGGGAAATCTTCTTCACCTTATTCAGTAGTTAGATAAGTAAGGAGGGGATTCGCATGATAATCCCCTCCTTACTTTTACCCGGAACTAGCTTTAGTTTAGGAGCTTTGTAATCTCGTCCGAGGCATCTGCCGCGGCCTTTGCTACTGTCTTCTTTCCTGTTGCAATGTCAGAGAGCATTGTTTGTAGAGTATTTGCATTCTCTACATCAACCCACTTGACCGCTCCTGGAATAAACCAAGAGTTCTTTGCTGCTGCTGCAACCGGTGCTGCTGCTCCGCTAATAAGGGAGAGCATCTTTGTGTTATTTGGAATTGCGCCGCTCTTTGCAATTGTTGTCATCTGCGCTGAGCTTGTGAATTCACGAATCCATGCTGCACCGAGCGCCGCATTTGGTGCGTAGCTAGGAACTGCAAGGTTAGATCCACCGAGGAATGCTGGTGATGCTTTTCCAGCTTTTACTGATGGCATTGGGAAGAAGGCCCAGTCAGTTCCGACCTTTGCGATACAGCATGATTCCCAGCCATTTGAATATGACATAGCAACCTTGCCACCGTTAAAGACATCCCATTGAGCAGCTTCTGTACCTGACTTATCGGCGCGTGAAAGTGAATCACTCACTTCCTTAAAGCGATTAAGTCCACGGATAGCAGCATCAGTTGTAAGTGAACCAACCCACTTGCCACCTGACTTAGTTGCAATTGCGCCACCTTCGTCATAGACATATGACATCGCTGCATACCAGTACTTACCTGGAAGATAGACAGCAGAGAAATCTTTATCAGTTCCATATGCAGCCATCAATTTCTTACCAGCAGCAAGGAACTCTGCATATGACTTAGGAACAGAAATTCCTTGAGCCTTAAACAATGATGGACGATACATAATTGCACGAGCACCTGCGTAGTAAGGCACTGCATACAACTTGCCCTCATATGTGCCTGCTTCAGTGAGTGCGTTGAGCCACTTCGAGCTATTGCCAAAACGCGACTTGTATCCTGTTAGATCTGTAAGAGCACCAGCTGCTGAGTACTTCATAACTTCTGTGTTACCAAACTCAACTACATCTGGTCCCTTTTTCGCCACGAGTGCAGCATCGAGCTTCTTGAGGTGATCAGCCCAAGTCTGGAACTCAACGTTCACCTTTACATTTGGGTATGTGCGATTAAATGATGTTGTTGCATCAGCTAGAGCAGTTCCAAAATCTTTCGCATCTGGCATGAGCCATACTGTGATTGATTTAGGATTCGCAGCTTGTGCAGCGTTGCTTCCGCTAAGCGCTGCAACACCAACGAGAGCTGCAACGCTAAGAGCGGCTAGTGATTTCACACGGAAAGTGCGCATTCAAAGCCTCCTATAATTTCCGATCCTGGATAGTCCAAAGATCTAGTAGTACAGGTATAGACCAATTTTGGGAAGATGGCTACTATTTCCACGGTTTAAAGTAGGATTTTATTAAATTGTCATAGGTGCAACGCCGCTTCCCAGCGTGGGGGTGAGCTCATCAAGGCTGATTATTTCGGGTGGGGGTGGTTATGGCTAAGGAGGAGGTCCGCAAGCACTTTCGCCTAGCCGAACTCCTTCGGGAGGAGATTTCAGACCTTCCCCCTCACGATCCATTTCCTGGCGAACGTGCACTGGCCGAGCGATACGGCACATCGCGAGTCACCATCAGGCAGGCCTTAGCTCTCCTGCAAGATGACGGTCAAATTTATACCGTGCATGGGGCTGGATCATTTGTTGCACCAACTCGAATGATGAAACAGATGAAGCTTTCGTCGTTCACAGAGGAGATGAAGCAGCGTGGATTCGAAGCCAGCACTCAACTACTGAGTGCCACGTTGGTTAATCCAGAAGATGACATCACCGATGACTTCATTGTCGTGAGTGAACCTTCATACAGAATTGAGAGATTACGCCTAGCTGGTAAAGAGCCACTCTCACTTGAAGTTACATATATTACCGAAAGTAATGCCCCAGGGCTTTTGAAAGAAGACCTTACAAAGTCCTTATACAAAATCCTTGCCTTTAAATATGGGCAGGAAATCACAAGTGCGGATGAACACTTGACTCCGATTGTCTTAAATAGCGCAGAATCTAAGTTGTTAAAAGTCCCAAATGGAACAGCAGCGCTTCGAATTCAACGCACTGGATATAACGTCCGCGGTGAAGAGGTTGAGCGGTCACTCGCAATTCGACAGGGATCTCGATGGGACTTTAAGTACTCCGTCAGAAATTAGAAGTATCAAATCTCTCTAATTTAAGAGAGCGCGGAAGAGGTCTCAATCCCAAATCGAGCAAGCTCTGATGTACCACCATCAATAGAGGTCAAGACAAAAGGCTTTCCATCTGGGCAGATCACATATGAATGCTCAAAGTGAGCACCGCGAGATTGATCTGTTGAGACCACTGTCCAATCATCTGCGAGCACCTTGGTCTTATGCGTTCCGCGAGTAATCATCGGCTCGATAGCAAGTGCCATTCCAGGAATGATTTCAGGGCCATTTCCAGCTTTTCCAAAGTTAAGAACATGTGGCTCTTGATGCATCTCTGTACCAATTCCATGTCCGCCATACTCTTGCAAGATTCCATACTTACCTTGCGAGTTAATGTATTGCTCAATGG
>JBILBC010000110.1:0-2901 GCA_044353885.1 Candidatus Planktophila sp.
CAATATCTGAAAGCTTTGCACCATTCTTACCGGCTGCAATTCCCACCCACATAGATTCTTCACAGGTATCCATCAACTTCTGATCTGCAGGGTCTACTTTTCCCATACCAACAGAGAATGCTGCATCTCCATGCCATCCATCGATGATTGCACCACAATCGATAGAGACGATATCTCCATCATTGATAATACGAGGACCTGGAATACCGTGGACAATCTCATCATTGATTGAGACACAGATAGTTGCAGGAAAGCCGTGGTAGTGAAGGAAGTTAGATGTGGCACCACTTCGCTTAATGTGCGCAGCTGCAATTGCATCCAGTGCGCTGGTGGTCATACCTGGCTTTATCGCTTCACGGATGAGCTGGTGTATCTCGGCAACGACTAATCCGGCACGGCGCATTACCTTGAGTTGCTCAAGGTCCTTAATTTGGATTGCCATAGAGCTAATTTAGCCGCGAACGTGACTTAGCGCTGTTATCGCGCGCTCAGTAATTTCAGATACGTCACCGACTGCTGAGATTGTTAACAGTGACCCTTCTGCGCGATAGAAGTTCACAAGAGGCGCAGTCTGCTCTTCATAGACAGCAAGGCGCTTAGCAATGACTTCTTCTTTATCGTCCTCACGCTGATAAAGCTCACCGCTACATGAAACACACTTCGATGCATCAGGGGAAGCCGGAGCACCACAATCCTTACAGGTGCGACGGGATGAAAGGCGCTTAATGATGATCGCATTCTCGATTGCAAGCTCTAGAACTGCATCAAGCGGCGTCTGCTTTTCAATGAGAAATGCTTTTAAGACTTCAGCTTGGACAGTATTGCGTGGGAATCCATCAAGTAAAAATCCATTGACTGCATCATCATGAGTCAGACGATCTTTGACCATCTCATTGGTGACTTCATCAGGAACTAATTGCCCTGCATCCATAAAGCCCTTTGCCTGCAGACCAAGTGGAGTGCTTGCTTTGAGATTTGCACGAAAGATATCCCCGGTTGAAATATGGGGAATCGAGTAGTGCGCGGCGAGAAACTGAGCTTGTGTTCCCTTACCAGCACCTGGTGGACCGACCAGGACTAAACGCATTACTTCAAGAAACCTTCATATGAACGCTGCTGCAACTGGCTCTCGATCTGCTTTGCAGTATCAAGACCGACACCGACAACGATAAGGATTGCAGTTCCACCGAATGGGAAGTTCTGTGATGCACCGAAGACGATGAGAGCAAGGATCGGAATAATGGCAACGAGTGCAAGATAGAGCGATCCTGGAGCTGTGATGCGTGAGAGTACGTATTGCAAATATTCAGATGTTGGGCGTCCTGCACGGATACCTGGAATAAATCCACCGTACTTCTTCATATTATCTGCAACCTCATCTGGGTTAAATGTGATTGCAACATAGAAGTAGGTAAAGAAGATAATCAAGGTTGCATAGGCAGCCATATAAATTGGGTGATCACCACTGACAAGGTTACGAGAAATCCATACAGCCCAGCTTGCTTGGCTATTAGTGAAGTTCACGAGAAGTGATGGGATATACAAAAGAGATGATGCGAAGATAACTGGAATAACGCCAGCCTGGTTTACCTTAATTGGAATATAGGTTGATGTTCCACCATATGCCTGACGTCCCACCATGCGCTTTGCGTACTGCACCGGAATACGACGCTGAGCTTGCTCAACGAAGACAACGGCTGCAACAACAAGGATTCCAACTCCGCAGACAAAGAGGAATGCAAACAAGCCCTTTTGGAGCTTGATTGACCAGAGCTGGCTTGGGAAACCTGCAGCGATAGATGTGAAGATCAAGATAGACATACCGTTACCAACACCGCGATCTGTGATGAGCTCACCGAGCCACATAATCACGGATGTTCCTGCAGTCATAACAACAATCATTGTTAAGACACGTTGCCATGAAGCATCAGGAATAATCGGTAGTGAACAGCCTGAGATCAAACGACCTGGTGTACGAGCAACGGCAACCAAACCAGTTGACTGCAAGATTGCAAGACCAATAGTTAAGTAACGTGTGTATTGAGTAAGAGTTGCTGTTCCTGACTGTCCCTCTTTTTTCAGCGCTTCAAAACGTGGGATAACCACGGTGAGCAGCTGAATAATGATGGATGCAGTGATGTAAGGCATGATGCCGAGGGCAAATACTGAGAGCTGAAGAAGTGCTCCACCAGAGAACAAGTTGATGAGTCCGAAGAGCCCACCAGTCTGTGCCTGATCGATACATTGCTTCACATTTGTATATGAAACACCTGGTGTTGGGACAACAGAGCCGAAACGGAACAAGGCCATGATTGAGAGAGTGAAGAAGATTTTCTTACGAAGTTCTGGCGTCTTAAAGGCCATTCCAAATGCTGAAAGCATCAATCTTCTCCCTCTATCAATTCACGACTAGTTGTTTATTACAGTTTTGCTGTTGAACCGCCAGCTGCAGAGATCTTCTCGATCGCTGAAGCTGAGAATGCATGTGCTGTAACCGAAACCTTGACTGCAATATCGCCATTTCCAAGAACCTTTACAGGCAATGAATCGCGAACTGCACCCTTTGCAATGAGATCAGCAACAGTCACATCGCCACCCTTTGGAAAGAGTGCGTTGATTGTTGAGACATTCACTGCCTGGTATTCAATACGAGCTGGGTTCTTAAAACCACGAAGCTTTGGCAGACGCATAACGAGTGGAAGCTGACCACCTTCGAAACCAGGACGAACCGTGTTACGAGCGTGAGTACCTTTGCCACCGCGACCTGCGGTCTTACCCTTTGATGCTTCACCGCGACCCTTACGAGTCTTGGCTTTCTTAGCACCTGGAGCTGGACGAAGATGATGAAGTTTTAGTGTCATCTTTATTCGACCTCCTCTACCTTGATCAAGTGGCGAGCAG
>JBILBC010000041.1:0-10129 GCA_044353885.1 Candidatus Planktophila sp.
TTCACATGGAGTAATTTTGCTAACGAGGGCTATTCTGCAGCCGTTTAGAGTAAAGACTGCAGTCCTGAGAATAGGTTCGGAATATGGAGGCTGGAAATTGGTCCCACCGCAGCTTGAAGATAAAGCAAGTGAAATTTTTAGTTTTGGCTTAGGTGAAGATGCAAGTTTTGATATTGAGTTCTGCGATTTGTTTGGAATGCATGTGCATGTTTGCGATCCTACGCCTCGAGCTTACTCACATTTTAATGAGATCTCTACAAATTTCGGAAAACCAAAGACAACACCTTACTCAAATACTGGAAAACAAGAGGTGACAAGTTATCCACTTTTAAATGTAGATTCATTATTGATCAGTTTTCATCCTTATGCTATCTGGAATCAAACAGGCCTAATACGTCTTTATTTCCCATCAAACCCTGACTCAGTATCATTGTCAGTTGAACCAAAGAATGCTAACAACAATTCGTGTGGAATCATTGATGCAAAATGCATCAGAGTTCCCGACCTAGTGGCTTCGCTTGGCATCAAGAAAATAGAATTGGTCAAGCTTGATATAGAGGGAGCTGAACTCCCAGTTCTTGAGGATATGCTGAGTAATAAAATTTTTCCGCGTCAAATTCTAGTTGAATTTGACTTCCTGTTGACGCCAAGAGTGCCATCGGTATTGCACTTCATTCAGGTGCTAAACTTAATATGGAAATCCAATTATCGTATGTTCGCGTATGACTACCCACGAAATTTCTCATTCATTAGGGTAGGTAATTGAGCAAGGGGAATACGTGACTATATGAGAGAGTTAATAGTTAGATATGTAAAAATTGTCCTTTACAAGTTCGGGATTAGATTATTCCGAGTAGAGCCAGCAAAGGAAAGAATTTTTCCCGCCAATTTAGAGTTAGATCTTTTGTTTGACGTGGGGGCTAATACAGGTCAATATGTTAAATTGATTCGACATCAAGGATTCAAAAAGCAGATAGTTTCCTTTGAGCCCCTATCAATCGAGCATAGATTACTTGAATCGCTCGCCGCAAATGACGATAATTGGCAGATATTCGATCGTTGTGCAATTGGAAGTAGTTCTGGGTCGGCTACAATTAATATCTCAGAGAATTCATTTAGTTCTTCTCTTTCGCAAATTTTATCATCTCATGTAGATGCGGAACCAAAATCAAGATATATTGGAAGCGAAGAGGTCCAAGTTTATAGTTTATCTGAAATCTACAATTCAAAATTCAGTAGTTACAATAGAGTAGCACTCAAGATAGATGTACAAGGTTTTGAGATGGAGGTTCTTCGGGGAGCACAGACAATTTTCGATAAAATCTGTTTTATTCAAGTTGAGTTATCTACAATTCCTGTATATGCAAAGCAAAGCCTCTATTACGATATTGATGAGCTGCTAAGAGATGCTGGATTCCACTTATGGAAGGTAATTCCTGGTTTTACGCATCCACGCAGTGGGCAGCAGTTTCAATTTGATGGGATATATATAAAGTAAAGAATGTTATTAGTGTAAGAATTTTGGAGATTTTCTATTTTCTAAAATAGAAAAGTAGTTTCTTGATAAGGTTTTAGTTCTAAGGCAATTAAAGAATGATTGAATTTCAAATTCGCTAATTTTCGGAACAATGGCGCGCCCACTTTTCGTTGATGCAAATGGTTTTTTGCCAGTAAGTCTGCCGATTTCCATCTTGTTTGTAATTATCTACCTTGCTTTTCATTTAACTGCTTATGTACTGACCGCGGTCTTGGGACTCGAGCTTGAAAAATGGACTTCTCCTGCTAATTGACTTCGCGTCCGTCCCGCATTAGGTCAGGCTTGTCGGTCCCATTTCTTTAAGTGGGTTGTGAGGGACTCGAACCCCCGACCCAGGCATTAAGAGTGCCTTGCTCTACCAACTGAGCTAACAACCCATTCAAACGTCGGAAACGTTTGAATGCAGAGCAGACCCTATCAGCGAGGCGAGCCTTGTATAACCACCTTGATGGGGCGAGGATAGATAGATGTCTCGCTGGGAAATACGGATAGCCACATTAATTGGCGCCATCGTTGTTGGGCTTACCCCACCCACAACAACGGCTGCAGAGCAGCCAGGCCTTGCTATAGCCACCCTTGAGACTCTGCCGGTAAAGGGGCGCGCACCAAAGACTGGATATGCCCGTGATCAATTCGGGCAGGCATGGGCTGATGTCAATCGCAATGGGTGCGATACCCGCAACGATATGTTGAAGAGAGATCTGACAGCGACTGTGTTTAAAGCTGGCACCCGTGATTGCGTAGTTCTATCGGGAACTCTGCTCGATAGGTATTCAGGAGAAAGCATCGACTTCGTCCGTGGCAATCTCACCAGTATGGAGGTGCAGATAGATCATGTGGTGGCGCTTTCCAATGCCTGGCAGACGGGTGCATTTAAGTTAACGGCTGATCAGCGCAAAGCTATGGCCAATGACCCAATGAATCTCTTTGCAGTCAAAGGCAGATTGAATTCTCAGAAGGGCGATGGGGATGCAGCAACATGGTTGCCACCGCTAAAGAGTTTTAGGTGTGCTTATGTGGCGCAGCAGATTGCAGTGAAAGCCAAATATTCGTTATGGGTTGTGCCACCTGAGAAAGCAGCGATGCTCTCCATCTTGGCAAAGTGCCCAACACAGAAGCTGCCTGTTAGTTAGGAAGATCGACGGTGTAGTGCACACCGCTAAATTGCTTGCGCCACTGTGTTACTTCACGCTTTACTGACAGTGAGTCAACAGATGCATCAAGTGAACGCGCAATAAAGTCTGCAAGCTGATCCATATGCTCAACCTTCATTCCAAGGCGCACAATTTCTGGTGTGCCAATACGAAGACCATTGAGGTCACCTTCAACTGGTGCAATCGGTAGCCCGATTCCGCATGCAAGAAGGCCTGCCTCTGCCATACGTCGGGCTGCAGTCTGTCCGCCGCCGTAAGGGGCTGCAAGGATTGCGAATTGGTGAGAAGTTGTAAAGCCCTTATCTGCAGCATAGATATTGACGCCACGGTTTTGTAAGTTCTGTGCCAGCGCTTGTGATGTCTTGACCATCATCTGCGCATAGGCAGGACCTACTGCTTTCCAATCTTGTAGCGTCACACCTAGTGCTGCTGTCTTTGCTGCATCAAAGTTAGCGGTAAGTCCTGGATATGCAATCGCATCTAACTTCTGTGCGATGGCATCATCGTTGGTGACAATCAGTCCACCTGCAGGACCACCGAGTGACTTATAGGTGGAGAAGGTCATCAGGTGAGCACCTTCAACAAGTGGTTGTGGCCAGACCTTTCCAGCGATCATTCCACATAGGTGTGCTGCATCAAAGAGAACCTTTGCACCCACTTCATCAGCGATTGCACGCACATCTGCAATCGGATGGTGAAAGAGATTCAGAGATCCACCGACAGTAATCATCGCCGGCTTTATCTCGTGAGCTAATTTTCTTAAGGCATCGATATCGATGGTGTAACCGCTCTCGTCAACAGGTGCTGAGACTGTGTTGAGTCTGTAGAGACCTGCAGATCCACCTTTATGGTGAGTGACATGTCCACCGATTGTTGCTGGGGGAGCGATGATGGTCTCTCCCGGTTCAGTGTTAGCCATAAATGCATAGAGGTTTGCGATGGCGCCAGATGGAACACGAAACTCTGCATAGGTTGCACCAAATACTTCACAGGCAAGCTCTTGTGTGATGATTTCAATCTGCTCGATAGCACCAAGGCCTGTTTCATATTTATCACCAGGGTGACCCAGGGATGCACGAGAGCCCATGCCGGATGCAAGTAACTTCTCTGCACGGGGATTGAGAACATTGGTTGCTGGGTTGAGATTGATACCTTCAATATCGTGAAGGCGGTGGTTTTCTTGTGCTAACTCCTCAATCCACGACTGAACATCGGAAGGAGTCTTTCCATCGACTTGAGATGCAATACGAGTGATGAGCTCTTGGGATGCCGGGGTTGCCCACTGCTGGGTCTTGAGTGATTGCGTCATACTCTTGATTAAAGCGCATCAACTGCGCCTTCACCAGTGGTGTGGCAGTGTGAGATTGCGCTAGTTAGTGACTGCAGAGTTAATGCGTCTGCTTATAGCGAGCATAGGATGCGTTGATTTCAAGTTCTGCAGCATCATGGCCGACCCACTCTCCACCGTGAACTTCCTTACCTGGCTCCAGTGTCTTATAGACCTCAAAGAAGTGCTTGATTTCATCGAGCTCATAGGATGGAACATCAGAGAGATCTTTTAAGTTGTTCTTGCGGATATCTCCTGCTGCAACACAGAGGAGCTTGTCATCTCCGCCCTTTTCATCTGTCATGCGAAACATTCCGATGACGCGGCATGAGACAACGCATCCAGGAAATGTGGGTTCATCAAGCATGATGAGTGCATCCAGTGGATCGCCATCATTAGAGAGCGTGTTCTTCACAAAGCCGTAGTCATGGGGAAAGCGCGTTGCGGTAAAGAGCATGCGGTCTAGGCGAATCTCACCAGTCTCGTGATGGATCTCGTATTTATTACGTGAGCCTGCAGGGATTTCAACAACAACGTCGAAGATCATCTGGAAACCGACTCTCTCTTAGTAATAGGTTAGTAATTAGCTATATAACTTAGGTGGGTAATGGGAAGTACTTGGGGTGAACGACGGGGCTCGAACCCGCGACATCTCGGACCACAACCGAGTGCTCTACCAGCTGAGCTACGCCCACCATGTGCTGTGCAGGGGTTACTTTACCCGTTGGAGACTTCAGTCGGCGAATTGTTAGCACCGGTAATGAACAAACTCTGGCGGTAATAGGCCAATTCAGCGATGGAATCTTGAATATCTCCGAGTGCGCGGTGGTTGCCAGTCTTGGCAGGGGCTGCAAAGTAGGTCTTGGGATACCAACGACGGGCGAGCTCTTTAATCGATGAGACATCGATGGTGCGGTAGTGCAGGTATGCATTCAGTAGCGGCATATCGCGGGCGATAAAGTTGCGATCAACCGATACTGAATTGCCAGCCAAAGGAGATTTACCGCTCTCTGTTGCAGCACTCTGTAGATAGGTAAGTATCTGCGCTTCAGCTGCCGCCACCGTGATTCCCTTAGGGATCTCTGTAATCAGCCCTGAGCTTGTGTGCATCTCTCGCACAAAGTCATTCATCGATGCCAATTGGCCATCGGTTGCATGGATAACTAGATCAATGCCTTCACCGATGACGTTGAGTTCAGAGTCGGTGACAAGGACTGCGATCTCCACCAAGGCATCGGTGGCTAAATCAAGCCCCGTCATCTCGCAATCGATCCAGATGAGGTGGGGGAGTTCGGTAGCCATGGGGTGAAGGGTACCCACCATCGGCGCTCGCCTCTGCCGCAGGCGATTTCACCCTGCGTTCACCTTGAGTTCATTTAAAGTCTCATCCGCGTAGGTTAATCACAGCCATTATCTGCCCATGGCAATTGAGCTCAAGGAGCGTCCCGCACCTCCTTCTCCACGGGAGATCACGACTAAACCACGACGCTCAGATCAAGTCTTTCGCATCATTGTCACCATCGGCGGAATGGCATCCCTTGTTATTTTAGGTTTGATTGCATTCTTCTTATCTATTAAGGGTGTTCACATCCTTACTGAAGAGAAGTTTGGATTTATTACAGGATCTGCATGGGAAGTCATAACAGATGAAACTGGTTCGATTGCAGAATCGAAATTCGGAATCGGCGCCATGCTCATCGGAACAATGCTTTCAGCGGTGATCGCAATTTCAGTCGGTGTTCCCATCTCAGTTCTGAGCGCGCTCTATCTCACCTTCTATGCAAATGGAAAGGTTAAGAAGTTCCTCATCTCCTTGATCGATTTGATGGCAGCCTTTCCCTCCTTGCTCTTTGGATTCTGGGGATTCTTCGTCTTTATGTCATCTGCTGAGTACTGGGCAAAGTTGATTAACAAATATCTCGGCTTTATTCCGCTCTTTGATGTTCCAACTCCAATTTTTGAACGCTCACCTTTTATCGCAGGACTTGTCCTTGCAATCATGATTATTCCCATCGTGACTTCAATTTCTCGTGAAATTTTCGACCAGACTCCACTGGATCGCGTTCAGGCTGCATATGCACTCGGTGCTACAAAGCTTGCAATGATTAAGGCAGTTGTTATCCCTTACGGCCGTGGCGGAATCGTTGGCGGTGCGATGCTCGGCCTTGGTCGCGCGATGGGTGAGACAGTCGCTGTGTACACAGTTCTTAACGTTGTGTATCAGGTGAATTGGCAGGTTCTCTTTGGTGCTGGCGGAAACGTTGCTTCTCTCATTCTCCTTAAGTTTGGTGAGGCTGGTCCTTACGAAGTAGATGCACTCATGGCAGCGGGCTTAATCCTCTTCCTTCTTACATTGCTCGTTAATGCAACAGCAGATCTCTTGATTACGCGCTTCGGAGGAAAGGGTCGATGAATAAAGTCATTCCTACGCCGAAGAAGCCATGGCAACCAACTGCCATGGACAAAGTTGAAGATTTACTGATCGTTATTGCAGCCTTTGCTTTAGCGGGCGCATCAGTGAAGTTCACTGGTCTCAACGGCAAACTGGGATACTTCTTCTCGCTCTTCTTCTCACTTCTTATACTCAATTTTGGTTTCCATTACCTCAAGCGCGGCGTTGCTGCAGCGAAAGATTCCTTGCTGCAAGTACTTGCAGTCATGGCAATTGTGATTACCTGTATTCCGATTGTGAGCATCGTTGCAACTGTTGTGAGCAAAGGTTACAAAGGCCTTCACTGGGGACTGCTCACAAAAGATATGGCTTTAGCATCAGTTAATGATCCGATTGCAAGTGGTGGACTTCTTCACGCACTAGCGGGAACAATCATTATGGTCGGTGGAGCACTCATCATCAGCTTCCCAATCGGCGTGCTCACTGCTCTCTATCTCACTGAAATTCGCGGACCTCTTACGCGCCCCATTCGATTCTTAGTGCAGGCGATGTCTGGCGTGCCATCCATTGTTGCTGGACTCTTTATTCTCTCCAGTTTGGTTTATCCAGTCACAAAAGAGCTCTCAGGACTGATGGGTTCACTGGCGCTGACTATTTTGATGATTCCAACTATTGCTCGAACTGCTGAGGAAATGCTGCACCTGATTCCCAATGAACTGCGCGAAGCAGGCGTTGCACTCGGTGGAACTCAGTGGCGCACGGTTGCAGGCGTAGTTCTGCCTGCTGCAAAGAGCGGACTTGTCACTGCAATCATTCTTGGAATCGCCCGCATCATTGGAGAGACAGCGCCACTACTTCTGGTCACCGGCGGTGGAGATGCGCTCAACCTCAACCCAACAGAGGGTGCGATGGGATCACTTCCTTATTACATCTGGAAGTCCTTCTTAACGGGTGGAACTCCAGAAGCTTTTGCTCGCGCTTGGGGCGGTATGTTGGTGCTACTGAGCTTCATCTTTATTCTCTTTGGACTAGCACGCTACTTAAGCGGACGAAGGGTCGGATAACACTATGACTAATTCCAGCGATTTCAATAACAATGAGAAAGAAGAGAAGAACATGACAACTCCACTGACAAAGCCAGCATCTCTTTCAAGCGTTGCATCAGCACGCACACTCTCACAGCCTGGAACTGCTCTCTTGGGCACAGGTCTTGAGACACGCAGCGTGCACGCATGGTTTGGTAAGAAGCATGTTCTCTCAGATGTCACCCTCGACTTCGCAGCAGGTACTGTCACAGCGCTCATCGGGCCTTCAGGATGCGGAAAGTCAACATTCTTGCGCACGCTCAACCGCATGCACGAATTTATTCCAACAGCTGCAATGGCTGGTGAAGTACTTCTCGATGGCAAAGATATTTATGCTCCAGGAATAGATGTGACAAAGATTCGTCTTCGCGTCGGCATGGTCTTTCAGAAGCCAAACCCATTTCCATCCATGACTATCGGTGAGAACGTGCTCTCAGGTCTTAAGTTGGCACAGATCAAGAAGAGCAATACAGATGAGCTCCTTGAGTCATGCCTGACACGTGCAGGTCTTTGGAATGAAGTAAAGGACCGTCTGGGTGAGCACGGCGGTGCGCTCTCAGGTGGACAGCAGCAGCGCCTCTGTATCGCTCGATCATTGGCTGTAGAGCCTCAGGTTCTGTTGATGGATGAGCCATGTTCAGCACTTGACCCAGGGTCAACATTTAGAATTGAAGAGACTATTGCAGAGCTGGCTAAGTCGATGACTATCGTCATCGTTACCCACAATATGCAGCAGGCTGCTCGCGTCTCCGACTACACCGCCTTCTTCCTATCTGATGGCGGCCCAGGTGAAATGATTGAGGCGGCTCCAACGAGCAAAATCTTCTCTTCGCCTCAAGATAAGCGCACCGAAGATTACGTAACAGGGCGTTTCGGCTAAACCCATCTGTTCACTTTCTAGAACCGCAACGTTTACCTAATTGTGGTTCACCTGTAACGCTTCAAACGTAACTTCACCCTTGTAGGGAGTACCTACCAATTAGCACAAGGGGAATAAATGAAGTTTTCAAAGAAGGCCAAGGCTCTCGTAGTAGCCGGCTTTATTGCAGTCGCATCTGCGACACCAGCTCACGCAGTAGATCTTCAGGGATCAGGCGCATCTTTCGTTGACCCACTTCTACAAGCTTGCAAGGCAGGCTTTGCAAAGGCAACAAATCACTCTTATGTCTACACATCAACAGGTTCAGGCACAGGTAAGAAGAATGCAGATGCCAGCATCGGCCAGTTCTGGTTCTCAGATTCAGCCCATACTGCAACAACAAAGCGTTCAACAGTCTTCCACGCACCAATCGTTGCTGCACCAATCGCAGTATTGGTAAACCTTCCAGCTAAAAAGGATATTTACCTCTCAGCAACAACAGTTGCAAAGATTTTCGCAGGAGAAATCACTCGTTGGAATGATCCAGCAATTGTTGCTGACAACAACCGCTCAGTTACAACTGTTGTTTACAAGAAGGATGCACAAGGAAACGCTCTCAAGGATAAGAGCGGTAACCCTATAGTTCTTCGTACAGGCACAAAGGGAATTATCTACACACTTCCAAACCAGCCAATCAAGGTAGTTTTCCGCGCTGACGGATCAGGTACTTCAAATAACTTCACAACATGGCTCAATGGTGTTGCACCAAGTGTTTGGACTAAGAAGGGTAACGACGCATTCACAACAGCGTTCCCAGGAAACATCAACGCACCTGGCAACATCGGACGAATCGTTGGAGCTAACCAATCACAAGGTATTGCAACACTTGCTGCAAAGACCAAGTACTCAATCACATACGCTGAGAAGAACTGGGGCGATGCGTACGGACTCCGCTCTGCATACATCGGTAACGCAGCAGGAAACTTCACATTCCCTGATTCAGCTGCAACTTCAGCCTTTCTAGGAGAAGCGAAGCAGGATGCGAACGGCATTGTGACCTTTGACTACGGAACTAAGGTTGCGGGAGCGTACACACTAGGAATCGTCTCCTACATGCTCGTTGAGACAGAATATAAAGATAAGGCCCAGGGCGCTGCAGTAAAGCAACTCGCTGAGCACATCTTGTCTCCAGCATGTTCTGCAGTTGATCCGAAGCTGGGATTCATCGTGGTCTCTGGCACTTTCAAGGCAAAGGCAGAAGAGCTACTCGCGAGAATGAATAAGTAACCTCTTACAAAGAGAACTGGGTAGTCCACTTCGGTGGGCTACCCAGTTTTATTTTGGCAACTATTTGGCCAGAAATGTGTGCCCGGCTGGAATCGAACCAGCGACCTACCGCTTAGAAGGCGGTTGCTCTATCCGACTGAGCTACGGGCACTTGTGAGGAACATCTGCGTTTGCGGAGTAAGTCTACCGAAGCATTGACGGGTAGAGTCTCGCCTTATGGCTGAGTTCATTTATACGATGAAGAAGGCGCGTAAAGCGCATGGCGAGAAGGTAATTCTCGACGACGTAACTTTGATGTTTCTGCCTGGCGCAAAGATTGGTGTTGTTGGCCCAAACGGCGCAGGTAAGTCAACGGTTCTTCAGATCATGGCAGGGCTACAGCAACCATCAAATGGCGAGGCTTACTTGTCACCTGGCTACTCAGTCGGAATTCTTCTCCAAGAGCCGCATTTGAATGAAGAGAAAACTGTTCTTGAAAACGTGCAAGA
>JBILBC010000042.1:0-10109 GCA_044353885.1 Candidatus Planktophila sp.
TTACTGGAATAAGCAAGATGGTTGGTACCAATCACTCAACCAACCTTCATGGCAACCTCCTGGCTTTGTTTTTGGTTTGATCTGGCCTTACAACTTTATTGTTATTGGAATTGCGCTCTGGGTTATTGCAAGCAAGGCATCTCCAGCGCTGGTTGCTACTGCGCTCGGTCTTTTCGCCCTTAGCGTCATTATTGCTCTGCGCTGGTCATACCTATTTTATGAAGTCCATGATTTACGAGGTGCGACTCTTTCACTTTTCACAACAGCGATTCTTACGATTCCATTTCTGGCCATTACCTTTACGCAGTCAATCAAAGTGGGGATTGCGCTCATCCCCTATCAAATCTGGATTTTTACAGCAGCAGCGCTCAACGCAAACTACGCCACTAACAACTAAGCGCTACCAAACCTTCTCTCGCGCTCTGAGTAAATCTCAATCGCTTTCCACAATAACTGAGGCGTCATATCTGGCCATAGAACATCCATAAAGACGAATTCTGCATAGGAAGATTGCCATGGCAGGAAGTTGCTTGTGCGCTGCTCTCCTGATGATCGCAGGAACATATCCACATCACGCATCTTCGGTGAGTAGAGATACTTCTCTAAAGTCTTCTCATTAATCGAATCAGCTTTGACCTTGCCGCGCTTTACATCACGCGCAAGCTCAGTTGCAGCATCAACAATCTCTGCACGGCCCCCGTAGTTCACACACATATTGAGCGTGAGCTTCTTATTCTTCTTGGTTAACTCCTCTGCCTCTTCAAGCTCACTAATCACTGATTTCCAGAGCTTTTGTGGGCGACCTAGCCAATTGATTTTCACACCCATCTCATTAAGGCGATCGCGGCGCGTGCGAAGCATTTCGCGGCTATAGCCCATCAAGAACTTCACCTCTTCAGGGCTGCGCTTCCAATTCTCTGTGGAGAATGCGTAGGCACTTACCTCTTTCACACCAAATTCAATACATGCTTCAACGAGATCAAAGAGAACTTTCTCTCCCGCCTGATGGCCTGCAGTGCGAGGTAGTCCGCGCTCTTTCGCCCAACGCCCATTGCCATCCATCACAATTGCGATGTGTTGGGGAATCTCAATCTTCTTAGCCATGGATCTGTCTTTAAGCCCTCTCGACCATCGGCAGACTTCGCAGTCCGCGTTCAAGGTGCCATTGTAGGTAGGCAGTTACCAAACCACTAGCCTCTCGGCGATGGCGATGTTCGCTCTTTACAGCCGCATCCCAATCTCCTACAAGTAGTGCTTGCATCAGCGATAACGCCTCAGGTGATGCAGTTGCCGATGCTGATGGCCTGCAATCCATGCAGACAGATCCGCCGCCGACTAACGAGAAGTAACGGTGAGGTCCAGCCTTTTCACAACGAGAGCATGCAGTCATGGAAGGTTCATATCCACCAATAGAAAGTGATCGCAGTAAGAATGCATCGAGGACAAGTGATGAATCGTAACGATTATCAGCAAGTGCTTTCATGCCACCGACAACGAGTTGAAATTCTTGAGGGGCTGGCTCTTGCTCCTGTTGAGTAAAGCGCTCTGCTGTTTCAAGAATCGCATGCGCAATTGTCCAGCGCTGGTAATCCTCTGTCAGCGCTTCACCATAATTCATAATCGCTTCAACCTGAGTAATGGTGTCGAAAGTCTTACCTGAGTGCATCTGAATATCGACATGGCTACCAGGTTCAAGGCGCGCACCGAATTTAGACATCGTGCGACGAACGCCCTTTGCCACACCACGAATACGTCCATGATCTTTGGTCAGCAAAGTAATGATGCGATCTGCTTCACCAAGCTTTTGCGTGCGCAAAATGATTGCCTCATCGCGATAGAGCTTTGATTGATGGGCAGACATACTGCGTACGATAGTTAGCGAATAGCGCGATTGATTGCAGACACGACTGCCTTGAGTGAGGCAGTCGTTGTATTAGGGTCGATTCCGACTCCCCAGAAGACTTCTCCTGCAATGGCGCACTCCAAATAGGCAGCAGCTGATGCATCTCCTCCTGAGGAGAGTGCATGCTCACTGAAATCAAGAACGCGAACATCAACGCCGTAGTTCTGCAAGATATGGCAGAACGCTGCAATCGGTCCATTACCTGTGCCAGCAAGTTCAATTGCTTCACCGCGATCTGTCATCTTGACGGTGAGTTGAACATCTTCACCCATCACAGACACTTGTGACATTCCCTTAAGGCGGAATCGTCCCCATGGCGCAGAATCTGTTGGCAAGTACTCATCTTCAAAGATGTGCCACAACTGCTCTGCAGTAACTTCGCCGCCTTCATCATCTGTCTTTGTCTGAACAATCTTAGAGAATTCAATTTGATGACGACGAGGAAGATCCAGTGAATGTTCATTCTTCATCAAGTAGGCAACTCCACCCTTACCTGATTGAGAGTTCACGCGAATAACGGCTTCGTATGAGCGACCAATATCTTTAGGATCGATTGGAAGATAAGGAACAGCCCATGTGTGGTCATCAACATGCTTTCCTGCAGCCTTTGCATCACGCTCGAGATGTTCAAAGCCCTTCTTAATCGCATCTTGGTGTGAACCAGAGAACGCTGTAAAGACAAGGTCTCCGCCATAAGGATGGCGCTCAGGAACACGTAATTGATTACCGTATTCAACGGTGCGACGAATTTCATCGATATCGCTGAAATCAATATGAGGATCAATGCCGTGAGAGACCATATTCATGCCAAGGGTGACAAGACAGACATTTCCTGTGCGCTCACCATTGCCGAATAGCGTTCCTTCAATGCGATCGGCGCCCGCTAAGTAACCAAGTTCTGCAGCTGCAACACCTGTTCCACGATCATTATGTGGGTGCAATGAAACAATCACGCTCTCGCGGTTTGTGAGGTTGCGACACATCCATTCAATGGAATCTGCATAGACATTCGGTGTTGCCATCTCAACCGTTGCTGGAAGATTCATGATGGTCTTCCATTGCGGTGTTGGCTTCCACACATCATTGACCGCATTACACACCTCAACAGCAAATTCGAGTTCTGTGCCTGTATATGACTCAGGTGAGTATTCAAATGAAACTTTGGTCTCAGGAACTGTCGACATTAATTCAAGACAGAGCGCAGCAGCATCTGTTGCAATCTTCTTGATTCCATCTTTATCAAGGCCGAATACAACGCGGCGCTGCAAGGTAGAAGTTGAGTTATAGAGGTGGACGATGGCTTGCTTTGAACCCTTGATCGCTTCATAGGTGCGACGGATAAGCGGCTCGCGTGCCTGTGTCAGCACCTGGATGATCACATCATCTGGAATCAATCCCTCATCAATAATCTTGCGCACAAAGTCGAAATCAGTTTGGGATGCAGATGGGAAACCCACTTCAATCTCTTTATAACCCATGGCAACGAGTAACTTAAACATTGCAAGCTTGCGGGGAGTATCCATGGGATCGATAAGAGCCTGGTTGCCATCGCGAAGATCGACAGAGCACCACTGTGGTGCCTTGGTCATCTTCTTACTTGGCCAGGTGCGATCTTCAAGCTCTACAGGGATAAATGGTGAATAGCGATGCACCGGCATCTTGGAAGGTTTTTGCTTTGGAAAATTCATTTCACGTGCTCCTTAGTTGTTTGGTAATCCGAGGGTGTTTACCGGCAACACCAAACTCCGCAGCGAGGAGACCGGTTGTTAGGCCTCGCTACGGCGGATAAGGAGGAGTCCGCGGAGCTTCATAGTGGCTACAGAATAGCGCGAGAGCGCTTATCTAATCAAGGTGGCTTATTGAGGTGGAATCAAGGTGCCAGAGAAGATCTGCCAAGCAAGGGCAGATTTAGCAACCAGAGAGAGCGTGATGTAAGTCTTCTCTCCCCGTAGATAGTCAGACCACTTACCGACTTTCTTATATTGCAGATACTGCACGATTGCAAAGGTGTTGAAGAAGAAAAAGATTGAGAAGATGATTCCATAAACAAATGCTGGAGCCTTCGTATCTCCTGGCCCTCCAACAGCTAAGACATAGAACAAGATTGCAATCCATGGGACTGCTCCTGCAATACAACCAAAGATAAATGGAAGCCATCCACCATTGCCTGGCTGCTCATACTTCTCTTGCAGCCAACCAAAGAGAATCATTGATGCATTCACACCAAAGAGACAGATGATGGCAACAACATCAGATACTCCAGTAATCAAAGCGATGAGAACGATCATCACTGATGAAGAGATTGAGTATTCAACCCAACGGAAGTAGTTGCGATGAGCTGCAAGTCCTGCGCTATAGCGGCTAAAGAATTGTGGGCTTGCAACTAAGAAATGGAAGAAGGCTGAAAGTCCTAGGAATATTGCAACAGTCAGACCGATAGGTGCATTCAAAAGTGTGACAGGTTCTGCAAAGTCACTTCCTGGAGGTCCTGCTGCGTAGCGGGCAACAATAGGCAAGGTGAAGTCGCTCGTAAGGACAAGCACTACCGCCATTTGAGCGAGATGGAAGAAACCTGCAATAAGGTTGTAGCGACGAATGGATGATGCGTTTATCTCTTTAGCCATAGCAAAATGCTACAGAGAAGGCGCCCAATATCCTGGTTAGAGGACCGGTAAGTATCGATCTAATTCATAGGCGCTGACCTGGCGGCGGTAGTCCTGCCACTCAGAGCGCTTATTGCGAAGGAAGTAATCAAAGACATGCTCGCCCAATGTCTCGCGAACGAGTTCACTCTTCTCCATCACAAGGATTGCTTCCTCAAGATTAGATGGAAGAAGTTGATTATCAGTCGATGGTTCAAGAACATACTTCTTCTCAATCCCCTTAAGACCTGCAGCCAACATCACCGCATAGGCAAGGTATGGATTACATGCAGAATCTGGTGAGCGGAATTCAATACGCGTTGAATTCTCTTTATTGGGCTTATACATAGGAATACGAACAAGCGCGCCGCGATCGTTATGGCCCCAGTTGATAATCGATGGAGCTTCTCCCCCACCTTGCAGGCGCTTATAGGAGTTAACCCATTGATTAGTCACTGCCGTAATTTCTGCAGCATGCTTCAAGATACCGGCGATAAATTGGCGACCCACAGTTGAGAGATTGAGTTCTGCACTGGAGTCATAGAAAGCATTCTTCTCGCCATCAAAGAGTGAGACGTGGGTATGCATTCCAGAGCCAGGATGATCGGTGAAGGGCTTAGGCATAAAGGATGCGAAGAATCCTTGGTTAAGTGCAACCTCTTTAACCACATGGCGAAATGTCATGATGTTATCTGCAGTGCTTAAGGCATCGGCATAACGAAGATCAATCTCTTGCTGGCCAGGGGCTCCTTCATGATGGCTAAATTCAACCGAGACTCCCATTGCCTCTAACAGCGTAATTGCTTGGCGGCGGAAGTCATGTCCCACAACAGCTGGTGTGTTATCGAAGTAGCCACCTTGATCAACAGGAACAGGTGCCACACCTTTTTCAGGTTCTGATTTAAAGAGGAAGAATTCAATTTCTGGATGGGTGTAACAGGTGTATCCCATCTTGGCTGCCTTATCTAAGGTGCGACGCAGAACATTGCGAGGATCTGCAGGAGATGCCTGACCGCTTGGCAAAGTTATATCGCAGAACATACGAGCAGCGCCTTGTGCTTCAGCGCGCCAGGGCAAGATGGTAAATGTTGCAGGATCTGGCATTGCCAACATATCGGATTCAAATTCGCGAGCAAATCCTTCAATCGCAGAACCATCAAAACCGATTCCTTCTTCAAAGGCATTTTCAAGTTCGGCAGGTGCGATAGCCACAGATTTCAACGTTCCCAGAATGTCGGTAAACCACAGACGGATGAAGCGAATATCGCGCTCTTCGATGGTGCGAAGGACGAACTCTTGCTGCTTGCTGATGTTCTCACTTGGGGACATGTGGGCCATCGTGCCAAAGAGAAGTTACGGCAGTGTTACAAAATTAGAGCTCGCGCCACTTACTTGTCATAGGCAGGCGTCGATCCTTACCGAAGGCACGCTTAGAGACCTTGGTACCAGGTGGATATTGGCGGCGCTTATATTCAGCTCGATCGACCATCGCGATCACGCGCATCACAAGTTCCTTATCAAAGCCTGCAGCAATGAGGGCATCGCGCCCTAGGTCATCATCGACATAGGCCTTCAATACTTTATCCAACACTGCATATTCAGGAAGTGAGTCAGAATCCTTTTGGCCAGGACGCAGCTCTGCAGATGGCTCCTTTGTAATAGAGCGTTCAGGAATCGGTGGAACGTCACCGGCATCCTTTGCTACCTGATTGCGCCAGCGAGCAAGGGCCCACACATCTGTCTTATAAATATCTTTAATCGGTGCATAGCCACCGACAGCATCGCCATAAAGAGTTGAGTAGCCACAGGCAAGCTCTGATTTATTTCCTGTGGCAAGTACTAAGTGGCCATGCTGATTAGAAAGGCCCATCAGCGTTGTGCCTCGCACGCGAGCTTGCAGATTCTCTTCGGCAAGACCGGTGAGCTCCATCTGTCCACCGAATGCATCGACCATATTCTGAATCTTAATAATGCGAAATCCAAGGCCGGTGTTGGCAGCCATGAGTTGTGCATCTTCTATCGAATGATCGGATGAATACTTGCTGGGCATCCCAACCCCATGCACTTTATCTGGACCAAGGGCATCGATAGCAAGTGCTGCAACGAGTGCTGAATCAATGCCACCAGATAAACCAACAAGGACCGAGGTAAAGCCATTCTTAGTTACATAATCGCGAAGGCCCACAACGATCGCCTTCCACATCTCTTCTTCATCACCGAGGCGATGGGCAATGCCAGGGATAGATGGCTTTGCAATTTCAACAGAGTCTTCAGAGATGATCACATCAGGAGTAGATGTTCCGGCTTTCACATCAACATCGACAATCATTACGCCATCTTCAAATTGAGGAGCGCGGGCAATGACTGCTCCATCTGAATTCACAACAATGCTGTCGCCATCAAAGACCAGATCATCTTGACCACCTGTCATATTGACATAGGCAAGAGGTGCTTTAGCTTCGCGAGCGCGTTTGGTAACCAGCGCAAGGCGCACATCATCTTTAGCTCTCTCATAGGGAGAACCATTGGGAACAATGACAAGTCCTGGTGTGCGCTCTGCCAGCTTTGCAGTAATTCCGCCATCAATCCATAGGTCTTCACAGATTGCGATACCGACATCAACGCCGTGGATGCGCACGACAAGGGTGGAATCTCCTGCCACAAAATTGCGGTACTCATCGAAGACTCCGTAATTAGGTAGGTGGCACTTTGCATAACGCGCCTTGACCTGCCCGCCTGCAATGACAGCCACCATATTCTGTGGCTTGCCATTGACCTGATCGAGGTAGCCCACGATGGAGACGATCTTCTTATCTAATGTGGATGCGAGCGCTGTCAGTGCGCTCTTACTCGCCACCTGAAATGAGGGGCGCAGCGCTAAATCCTCCACCGGATAACCGGTCAGCACCATCTCAGGAAATATCGCAATATGCGCACCTGCAGCTACTGCTTGATCGACTGATTGCGTAATCAGCGCAGCGTTACCCGCAAGGTCTGCGACCGTGGGGTTCACTTGAGCCAGCGCCAAACGCAACTTCATAGTTCAAGAGTATCGGGAGTAGCATTGGCTGGAAGACCCGGGGACCTCGCATGAGGCTTCGAGGCAAGGAGATTTACATGAGCACATCAACGACCCTCTATGGCGGTGCATCCCATCGTCGCATCACAATCCTTGACCTGCGCTCTGCCAAAGAGCGCGGTGAGAAGTGGGCGATGCTCACTAGCTATGAGCAGGTGACTGCATCGATCTTTGATGAGGCAGGCATCCCTGTCCTTCTTGTGGGCGATAGCGCAGGCAATAATTTTCTCGGGGAAGAGAACACCATCCCCGTCACAGTCGATGACTTGATACCTCTTACTCGCGCCGTTGTTCGCGGATCAAAGCGATCACTTGTTGTGGCAGATCTTCCCTTTGGTTCCTATGAAGCATCGCCAGAACTAGCCCTTGCAACATCAACTCGATTTTTTAAAGAGGCAGGTGCGATGGCGGTCAAGCTAGAAGGTGCTCACCTTGCTACCGTTGAAAAGTTAACTTCCGTCGGCATTCCCGTCATGGGCCATCTGGGCCTTACCCCGCAATCACTTCACCAATTAGGTGGCTATCGCGTGCAGGGCAGAGATGATGGCGATGCAGTATTGGATGCAGCCCTCGCCCTAGAAAAAGCTGGCGCCTTTGCCATCGTTCTTGAACTCGTTCCAGCAGAACTTGCCGCCCGAATTACTGCAGCCCTTTCTATTCCCACCATCGGAATCGGTGCAGGAAGTGAGTGCGATGCCCAAGTGCTTGTCTGGACAGATATGGCAGGCCTGACTGCCAATCCTCCAAAACTTGCCAAGGCATATCGAAATCTGCGCAAAGAACTCTTTGATGCTAGCCAAGAGTTTGCCAGCGATGTTCGCGCAGGTGCCTTTCCTTCCGAAAAGCAAACATTTCACTAGTCTTCTCAGGTGGCTAAGTTTGCAATCGACCTTACTCCCCTAAAAAAGTACCCAGATTTTCGTAATCTCTGGACTGCAGGGCTGATTTCCTACTTTGGATCGATGATCACCTATGTCGCACTGCCCTTTCAACTCAAAGAGCTCACCGGTTCCTACCTTGCAGTAGGACTCCTCGGTGTTGTTGAGATCGTTCCACTGATCATCTTTGGTCTCTATGGCGGCGTTCTTGCAGACTCAGTCGATCGCAAGAAGATGGTCTGGGCAACCGAGGCCGGCGCCCTCATCTTGGTTCTGGTACTTCTTGGCAACTCTCTCCTTGGCAGCCCGACAACTCTTGCCATCTATCTCGTCGCAGCCCTCTTTGCCGTCGTCGATGGTCTGCAACGCCCTTCGATGGATGCGATGTTGCCACGGCTTGTCAGCCATGAAGATCTGCCGGCGGCAAGTGCTCTCTTAAGTTTGCGCTGGCAGTTAGGTGTCATTGTTGGACCGACTATCGGCGGAATTATCTTCTCAACGATGTCGGTCAGTGCAGGTTATGTCGTTGATATTGCAACCTACCTACTCTCACTCTTTTTTCTTGCACGCGTAGGATCGATTGCTCGCTCAAAGGAGGCTGAAAAGCCATCTCTGGCAGCGTTATTAGATGGTGTCAAATATGCATTTAGACGTCAAGATTTATTGGGTACATACATCATCGATCTTGCTGCAATGACACTTGCAATGCCGATGGCGCTCTATCCATTCTGGGCAGATGAGTTAAATGCTCCCTGGGCTCTTGGAATGTTCTATGCCGCAATCACGGTCGGCTCTGTCATCGTTACTTTGACATCGGGATGGACTCGCACCTATCGCTTCCATGGTCGCGCCGTCATCTTGGCTGCGATGGGATGGGGCCTTGCCATTGCAGCAGCGGGCATGAGCAACTCATTGATTCTCGTCCTTCTCTTTCTCACCATCGCCGGGGCATCGGATATGGTCAGCGCCCTCTTCCGGGGAAATATTTGGAACCAGACCATCCCCGATAATTTGCGTGGTCGTCTTGCAGGAATCGAATTACTTTCCTATTCAGTAGGTCCACTAGCTGGCCAACTTCGCGCAGCCACTATGGCGGCAGCTACTACCTTGTCGATCTCGGTAACTTCTGGTGGGCTGATGTGTGTCGTTGTGGTCGCACTTTTGGCGATTTTCTTACCGAAAATGTGGAAATACGACGTCCAAACGAACGAATTTGCCGTTCTAGAGCGGGAAATTCGTAAAAATCGGGAGATTTCTTAACTCTTGCATCAAATATTTAACTTTTTCGGCAAAATTCGCCGAAATTTGGTGCAGAAATAGTTAAGGAAATTGCGAAAGAGCATAGAAAAATTAAATAAATAATTAGCGACACGCAGTGCAATTTTTCTCACAATGTAGTGGTAATTCTTTCCATATTCCGTCACACTTATCCACGAAACAGGTTTGGGTGACGGATCCGAACCCTTCCGATTAGGAGATAAACACATGGCTGCAGCTAAGAAATCTGCTCCAAAGAAGCGCAAGAAGGCAGCTGCACCAGCAGCACCTAAGAAGCGTCGTAAGAAGGCTGCTGCAACAGCAGCACCAAAGAAGCGTCGCAAGAAGGC
>JBILBC010000037.1:0-11017 GCA_044353885.1 Candidatus Planktophila sp.
CCTCGAAGGTTGTCGATAGTGAGATTGAAAAGATTCTTAAGGCGATGATCGGAACCATTGCACAGCGTCCATCATCAGTCTCTGCCGTCAAAGTCGGGGGAGAGCGTGCCTATGATCGCGTTCGTGCAGGTGAGACATTTGAACTTGAGGCGCGCAACGTCACCATCACCCAACTCGATGTTCTGGCTATTCGCCACCTTGATGTGACAACCGAAGTCGATATTGAAGTTACATGTTCTGCCGGCACATTTATTCGCGCCATAGCTCGTGACTTAGGTGATGGCCTTGGCGTTGGGGGACACCTGAGTGCTCTGCGCCGCACGCGCGTTGCAGGCTTTAGCGAAAAAGATGCAGTGAGCTTTGAAGACCTCAAGGCTCAGAAATTTACTGCACTCAATATTGCCGATGTTGCTCGCGTGACCTTCACCCCCCGTGAGCTTTCAGCTGATGAAGTGCAAGAACTCTCATTTGGTCGCCCATTATCTGAGAACGGAAATACAGTCATTAATGCTGCAATGTCTCCGGATAATCGTCTGATTGCACTTTTGAAAGATGAAGGCGGCAAGGCAAAACCTATTGCTGTCTTTGCAGCGGCGAACTAGGTAAGGCAAGATTCGAGTATGAGCGAGAGCAGCGTCGTAGTAATCGGCGTCTTTGATGGCGTCCATAAGGGCCACCAACTTCTGCTCAATCACGCCAAAGATATTGCTGATGGCCGTTCCATCGTTGCACTCACCTTTGACCCACATCCCACAACCGTCTTTGCACCCGATAAGGCGCCCACAATGCTCACCACGTTGGCCGATCGCGTTGAGCTGCTCAAGATTCATAACGCCGATCAAGTAGCTGTGATGAAGTTCAATGAGAAGTTTGCTGCGATGTCTGCGCAGGATTTCGTTCAGACTGTTCTGGTTAATCAACTTCATGCGAGCACAGTGATTGTGGGAAAGAACTTCACCTACGGTCATAAAGCTGCTGGCACCGTGGAGAGCCTGATTGCATCAGGACTGACACATAATTTCACGGTGGATGTGCAGGAGTTGAAGGCTGATACTGAAGTTATCTCCTCATCGCGAATCCGTAGATTAGTCATCGAAGGCAAAGTCGAAGAAGCACGCGAGCTTCTTTCTCGCCCCCATCGCCTTGATGGCGTTGTTGTGCACGGTGAAAAGCGTGGACGTGAAATTGGATATCCGACTGCAAATCTTGGAAATATTGAGGGACAGACAATTCCAGCAGATGGTGTGTATGCAGGATGGCTCACTGTGGGAATTAACTTCTGGCCAGCAGCTATTTCGATTGGAACAAATCCAACATTTGAAGGCGCTCGTGGTCGACAAGTTGAGGCATATGCACTCGATCAAGAAGGTCTCGAGCTTTATGACAAGAACGCATCTATTGAATTCGGTTGGTATTTGCGTCCCACACTCAAATTTGATGGCCTTGAACCACTTCTTGAGCAGATGAAGAAAGATTGCGATAAGGCCCGCGAATTAACAGAGAAATAGGCGTATTCCAGCCTCAATTTCACTTATCCACACCCCGCAGGTAAACTTCCCTCTGTCCAACGAGAAAGTGATTTCCCGTGATTCAAACCGGGAAGCCTCTTGAACAGTACTGATGTACTTAACATGAAAAGGAAATAGATATGTCATTAACACCAGAAGTAAAGAAAGAAATCATTGCGAAGTACGGATCATCAGTTACTGATACAGGAAGCCCTGAAGCTCAGGTCGCTCTTTTGTCACGTCGAATCGAAGACATTACAACTCACCTCAAGACCAACCCGCATGATCACCACAACCGTCGTGGTCTCTTGTTGCTCGTGGGTCAGCGTCGCCGCATTCTTCAGTACCTCGCAAAGACAGATATCAATCGTTATCGCGCAATTATCGAGAAGCTCGGTATTCGCCGCTAATTAAGAATTAACTACCCGCCGGGGGACAATGGTCCTCGGTAGTGGTTTCCAGATGTTTTCATCTGTGAACTTCGATCGAAGATTCATTTGTTTCGCCTTGCGTGTAGTTACCGCTCCAAGCTGTGCAGATGCACCTTGGAATTTGAAACAAAGGAGGACCCATGGAGGGTCAAGACGTTAAGACAGCAGTAGCCGTTATCGATAACGGAAAGTTCGGAAAGCGCGAGATTAAGTTCGAAACAGGACGCCTCGCAAAACAAGCAGCAGGAGCTGCAGCTGTGTATCTCGATGATCAGACAATGATCTTCTCAGCTACAACAGCATCAAAGACACCTAAGGATCAATTCGACTTCTTCCCACTTACAGTGGATGTTGAAGAGAAGATGTATGCCATTGGCAAGATTCCTGGTTCATTCTTCCGTCGTGAAGGTCGTCCATCAGAAGAGGCAATTCTTACCTGCCGTTTGATCGACCGCCCATTGCGTCCATCATTTATCAAGGGACTTCGTAATGAAGTTCAGATCGTTGTGACAGTAATGGCACTCGATCCAGACCACATGTATGACGTCATTGCTATCAACGCAGCGTCAATGTCTACACAGCTTGCAGGTCTTCCATTCTCAGGTCCTATCGGTGGCGTGCGTGTTGCACTTATCGATGGTCAGTGGGTTGCATTCCCTAACCATTCACAGGTCGAGAACGCTGTTTTCGATATGGTCGTTGCAGGTCGCGTAACAGCTGACGATGTAGCAATCATGATGGTGGAAGCAGAAGCAACTACTCGCACAATCGGTCTTATTGCAGAAGGCGCTAAGGCACCTACTGAAGAGATCGTGGCGCAGGGACTAGATGCTGCAAAGCCATTTATTCGCATTCTCTGTGAAGCACAGTCAAAGCTTGCAGCAGTTGCTGCAAAGCCAACAGCTGACTTCCCAGTCTTCCTTGATTACCAGGATGATGTTTTCGCTGCAGTTGAAAAGGCTGCGGGAGATAACCTTGCAAAGGCACTCACAATCTCAGGTAAGCAAGAGCGCGAAACAAAGATCGATGAGATCTCTGCTGCAACTAAGGAATCTGTTTCAGCTGCCTTCGAAGGCCGTGAAAAGGAAGTTCCTGCAGCATTTCGCTCACTGACAAAGAAGCTTGTACGCCAGCGCGTACTTCGCGACAAGATTCGTATCGATGGTCGCGGACTCCGCGATATCCGTGCGCTCTCTGCAGAAGTTGAGGTAATTCCTCGTGTTCACGGATCAGCGATCTTCGAACGTGGCGAGACTCAGATTCTTGGAGTAACAACTCTTAACATGCTCAAGATGGAACAGCAGCTCGACACAATGAGCCCTGAGAAGTCAAAGCGTTATATGCACAACTACAACTTCCCACCTTATTCAACAGGTGAAACAGGTCGTGTTGGAACACCAAAGCGTCGCGAAATCGGCCACGGTGCACTCGCTGAGCGCGCATTGATTCCAGTACTTCCAACTCGTGAAGAGTTCCCTTACGCAATCCGTCAGGTCTCTGAAGCACTTGGTTCTAATGGATCGACATCTATGGGTTCTGTCTGTGCATCAACACTTTCAATGCTTCAAGCAGGTGTGCCTCTTAAGGCTCCTGTTGCAGGTATTGCAATGGGTCTGATCTCAGATACTGTCGATGGAAAGATTGAGTACGTAGCTCTTACAGATATCCTCGGTGCAGAAGATGCATTTGGAGATATGGACTTTAAGGTCGCAGGTACAAAGGACTTCATCACAGCTCTACAGCTTGATACAAAGCTCGATGGAATTCCTGCAACTGTTCTTACTGGAGCACTTCACCAGGCAAAGGAAGCGCGTCTTGCGATTCTTGATGTCATGAACGAAGCAATCGATACACCTGATGAGATGAGCCAATACGCTCCTCGCATCATCTCTGTAAAGATTCCTGTCGATCAAATTGGTGCAGTTATCGGGCCTAAGGGCAAGATCATCAACCAGATTCAAGATGAAACTGGCGCAGATATCTCTATTGAAGATGATGGAACTATCTATATCGGTGCAACCGATGGGCCTTCAGCAGAAGCTGCTCGCGCACAGATCAATGCCATTGCTAATCCACAAATGCCAGAAGTGGGAGAGCGTTACCTCGGAACCGTCGTAAAGCTTGCAACATTCGGCGCATTTGTCTCATTGATGCCAGGTAAAGATGGCTTGCTCCACGTATCTCAGATTCGCAAGATGCATGGTGGAAAGCGCATTGAAAACCTTGAAGAAGTCATGAAGGTTGGCGACAAGATTCAGGTTGAAATCGGCGAGATTGATCCAAAGGGCAAGCTCTCATTGGTTCCAGTTCTCGAAGATGGCTCGACTCCAGCTGCTGAATAAGTAGATGTCAGTCAAACGCTCAGTTCACTCAAGTGGTCTGCGCATTGTTACGGAAGAAGTTCCGTCAGTGCGCAGCGCCGCTGTGGGAATCTGGGTCAATGTAGGTTCACGTGATGAAGCACCGGCAACTGCTGGTGCTTCTCACTTTTTAGAGCACCTCCTCTTTAAAGGAACAACAAGCCGCACAGCTCTCGAAATTTCATCTTCGATTGAGTCCGTTGGCGGTGAGATGAATGCATTTACATCCAAGGAGTACACCTGCTTCTACGCACGTGTGATTGACACTGATCTTCCGATGGCCATTGATGTGGTTAGCGACCTTATTACCTCATCGATTGTTACAGCACTCGATGTTGATGCAGAACGTAAAGTTGTTCTTGAAGAGATTGCGATGCGCGATGATGATCCAAGCGACCTCGTGCATGACCTTTTCAGCGATACCTATTATGGAGATACCCAGATCGGCCGTCCGATTCTTGGAACTATTGATTCCATCAAGGGCATGTCTCGCAATACAGTCTTTAATTACTATAAGAAGAAGTACCTGCCGCAGGACCTTGTGGTGGCTGTTGCTGGAAACATTAAGCATAAGAAGGTTGTGGCGATGGTTGAGCAAGCACTCTCAAGGGATAACTTCCTTGATGTGTTGGCAGCTCCCGTGATTCGTCCAAATATTCCAATTAAGAACACTAAGCAGCAATCAGTAGGTCTGCTATATAAGAAGAGCGAACAGGCTCATATGTTCTATGGCATGGAAGGCGTTGCTCGCGCAGATGATCGTCGCTTTGCCATGGGCGTTCTCTCTGCAGCTCTCGGTGGCGGAATGTCATCGCGTCTATTCCAAGAGATTCGTGAAAAACGTGGCCTTGCATACTCTGTCTATGCCTATGCTCAACAATTTGCAGGCTCTGGAGTTCTTGGCTTCTATGCAGGATGTAATCCAACGAAGGCTATTGAGGTTGTTGAAATCATCCGCAGCGTGCTCTCTGATGTTGCCGATAATGGAATGACACATGAAGAGATTGAGCGTGCCAAGGGCGCGGTCCGTGGCTCGCTCGTGTTGAGCCAAGAAGATACTGGCTCACGTATGAGCCGTATCGGCAAGAATGAAATCGTCTATGGCCAGGTAATGGACTTTGATGACATTCTCAAAGCTATCTCTCGCGTGAGCGCGCAAGACATTCGCGAAATTGCCAGCGAGTTCTTGGTCAAAACGCCTACCCTTGCTCTTGTCGGTCCATTTAAGAACGAATCTAAATTTGAGAAGGTGCTTGCGAAATGATCAAAGTAGGCGTACTCGGTGCACGTGGCCGTATGGGTTCTGAAGTTGTGAAGGCTATTACTGAAGCCTCAGACCTTGAGCTCGTTGCAGCACTGGATCTTGGAGATTCACTCGATGCTCTTGTTTCAAAGGGAGCACAGGTCGTTGTCGACTTCACTACTCCTGATTCAGTGATGGCAAACCTAGAATTTCTTATTAGCAAGAACATCCATGCAGTTATCGGAACTACTGGTTTTGATGATGCGCGCATTGCAAAGATTAAGTCACTCCTTGCTTCATCCAAGTCTGGCGTTCTTATTGCGCCTAACTTCGCTATTGGAGCAGTCTTGATGATGGAGTTTGCTACAAAAGCTGCAAAGTACTTTGAATCTGCTGAAATCATTGAATTGCATCACCCCAATAAGGTTGATGCCCCATCAGGAACAGCAGCTCGCACAGCAGAGCTCATGTCAAAGTCTCGTAAAGAGGCGGGGCTAGCACCCATGCCTGATGCAACAACATCGTCACTCGATGGAGCACGTGGTGCCACTGTGGGAGATATTCCTGTGCACTCAGTGCGATTGCGCGGACTTGTTGCCCACCAAGAAGTTTTGCTCGGCGGAATTGGTGAAACACTTTCAATTCGTCATGACTCGATCGACCGAGTAGGTTTTATGCCAGGAGTACTTCTTGGCGTTCGTCAGGTTGTGTCTCATCCAGGGCTGACTTTCGGCCTTGAAAACTTTATGTAAGGAGCAGGATATGGCACTGGCAGATATCACAATGTATGGCGCCGATTGGTGTGGAGATTGCCGTCGCTCAAAGCGCCTTCTTGAAGAGCTCGATGTTCAGGTCAACCACGTTGATGTTGAGGCAGATGAGTCAGCTGCTGCAAAGGTGCAAGAGATTAATGGGGGAGCAAAATCAATTCCCGTTCTTGTCTTCTCTGATGGAACTCACCTGACTGAACCTTCAGATAATGATTTGAAGGCAAAGCTGACATCTCTAGGAATTATTTAAAGTCTATAGAGCGCAGCTGATGTAATGGCTGCAGAAATAACGACAACGAAGTAGGGCGCCTTCAGGCTAAGGGCAATGAGTGCCACAGCAACTCCAGCTAAGCGCTGATCAATGACCCATTGACCTTTCTCGGTAACAGTCTGAACACCAACGAGAGCACTTAAGAGTGCAATCGGAATTAAAGTATTGATGCGCAACGCCCTTGGATTATTCACATATTTTTCTGGGATGGAATGTCCTAAGTACTTCAACAAAAATGCGATGAGAGAAGTTCCAATAACCCCAAGCCAGAGTGCGTTCATGTGCGCTGCCTCCATCCGAAGGCAACTGCAAGAAGTGCGGTTGCGATAATCGGCAAGCCTGCAGAAATAATGGGGCTTAAGAGGATTGCCAGAATGATGGCAGAAGCTGCAAGAGTGCGCTCAAACTTTCCTGTAAGTCGCGGCCAGACAAGACCTAGAAATGCAGCAGGAACTGCGGCATCGAGTCCCCACGCAGAAGGGTTTCCCATCGCTTGCGCACCGAGGGCGCCGAGCAGTGTGAAGAAGTTCCAGAATATATAGACGCCAAAGCCCGTGAGCCAGAAACCCTGTCTCATCGCATCGATGCCGAGATCTTCTTGGCCGATGGCAACGCCTGTTGATTCATCAATCGTTACTTGCGCTGCAATTACTCGTTTAAATCCGCGGACTTTAAGAAGCGGTGCCATACGTAATCCATAGAGACCATTTCGAATACCAAGAAGAGATGCAGTTGCAATTCCTGATATAGCGCTGCCGCCTGCGCCCATGACTCCAACGATTGCAAATTGTGATGCTCCTGAAAAGGTGAGAAGTGAGAGGAGGCAGGTTTGAAGAATGGAGAATCCGGCTGCGATCGATGCAGCTCCAAAGGCGGTTCCATAGAGGCCGACTGTGAAGGAGACGCTCAGACTCTGCGTTGCGGTGGCGCGGTTCACTTTGGACACGCGGTTATTGTGCCCTAGATATCCAAAGGGTGGAGGGGGGTTGAAAGATAAGGTGCGCACATGTCTGAGACCGTAATATTTAGAGACGATGTATCCGTCGAACTGATCAAGGCTAGCGCCAGCGATGCTGACGTTATTTGGGCCGCTCGCGTATCAACAGCTGGTGAGCAATCGATGGATGAGATTGGTGAAGACCCAGCGCGTTCAGCTGGTCTGATTAATTACCTCGCCCGCGAACGCCATGGCTCACCCTTTGAGCACACCTCGATGACATTTTTTATCTCAGCTCCCATCTTTGTCTTCCGTGAATTTATGCGCCATCGCATCGCTTCCTACAACGAAGAATCTGGTCGCTATCGCGAACTCAAGCCAGTTTTCTACATTCCATCAAAGGAACGCAAGTTGATTCAGGTGGGTAAAACTGGTTCATATACATTTGAAGATGGGACAGTAGAACAATTTGATATCACTGTTGCAGCGATGAAAGAGGCATACCTAGTTGCCTATGATTCATATCAGAAGATGCTTGAGGCTGGTATTGCTCGTGAAGTTGCTCGCGCAGTACTTCCCGTTGCTACCTATTCATCGATGTATGTGACTATGAATGCACGTGCATTGATGAATTTCCTTTCCCTTCGCACAGCGCGTGAAGGTTCACATTTTCCAAGCTATCCACAACGTGAAATTGAGATGGTGGCTGAAAAAATGGAAGCCGAATTCGCGAAATTAATGCCTATTACATACGGGGCATTTGAAAAATCTGGTCGTATCGCGCCTTAAGCGATAAGATGACCAAATGAGTACGCACGCACCTTTCGGTCGACTTCTCACCGCAATGGTGACTCCCTTCGATAAGGATGGGGCAATTGACTGGGCTGGCGTTGAAAAGCTTGCACAACATCTCGTTGATACTGGCCATGACGGTATTGCAGTCAATGGCACAACAGGTGAAGCACCAACTACAAAGTCTTCGGAAAAACTTGAGATCATCAAGGTTGTGAAGAAGGTTGTTGGCGCAAAGGTTCAGGTTCTCTCAGGTGCTGGCGATAATGAAACTGCTTACACAGTCGAGCAGGCAAAGCGTTCACAAGATGCTGGTGCAGATGGTCTTCTTGTCGTTACTCCGTATTACAACAAACCTCCTCAAGCAGGAATCGAGGCGCACTTTCGCGCAGTCGCCGCAGTAACTGATTTGCCGATCATGATGTATGACATTCCAGGTCGCACAGGCGTGGAAATTGAATCTGACACCATCGTAAAACTCTTTGAATCTGTGAAAAACATCGTTGCTCTCAAAGATGCCAAGGGCAATATTGCGGCAACATCATGGGTCATCAAGCGCTGCGGTATTCCTGTCTACTCAGGTGATGACATCTTGAACTTGCCATTTCTTTCTGTCGGCGCAGTTGGATTTGTCTCCGTCTGTGGCCACACAGTTGGTCTTCAACTCAAAGCGATGCTCGATGCGTGGTTTGCAGGAGATGCGACAAAAGCTCTTGAGATTCATCAGCAACTCTTGCCAGTATTTACCGGCACATTCCGCACACAAGGTGCAATTTTGACCAAGGCAGCGATGTCTCTTATGGGGCTACCCGGAGGAACAACTCGTCTGCCACTCGTTGATGCAACACAGGCACAGATCGAACAGTTACGTATAGATCTCACTGCCGGTGGCGTCACGCTAAAGAATTAACGCAATCTCTTTATGACACAACATCCCCATCCCAATCTCGGTACTCCCAGCAAACTTGCTGATGGGGGACTGCGCATAGTTGCACTCGGTGGAATCTCTGAAATCGGTCGCAATATGACTGTCTATGAGACCAATGGCAAGCTACTTATTATCGACTGCGGCGTTCTCTTTCCAGAAGATAATCAACCAGGAATTGATCTGATCCTTCCTGACTTTAGCTATATCCGTGATCGCCTTGATGATGTTGTTGGTCTTTTTCTTACTCACGGCCATGAAGACCATATTGGCGCTGTTCCCTATCTCTTGCGTGAACGCGGTGATATTCCCATCTATGGATCTGCACTGACGATTGCTCTCATTGCGGCTAAATGTAAAGAGCACCGCATCTCACCTTTGACTCATGAAGTGCGCGAAGGCAATCGCGAAGATGTTGGCCCCTTTGAACTTGAATTTATTGCAGTCAATCACTCCATCCCTGATGCGTTGGCAGTTGCTGTTCATACCAAAGCTGGAACTGTCTTACACACAGGCGATTTCAAGATGGATCAGTTGCCACTTGATGGTCGCATCACAGACCTTCGCACCTTTGCACGCTTAGGTGAAGAAGGCGTGGATCTCTTCCTCGTTGATTCCACCAATGCCGATGTTCCCGGATTTACTCCCTCTGAGCGCGAAATCATGCCTGCACTCAATCGCGTCATTGCATCCACTAAGCGCCGCGTCATCGTTGCATCGTTCTCATCTCATGTGCACCGCGTGCAGCAAGTCATTGATACGGCAGCGATACATAATCGCAAGGTGGCATTTATTGGCCGCTCCATGATTCGCAATATGAAGATTGCACAAGATATGGGCTATCTCAGCGTCCCATCAGGAATTCTCTTTGATGCTCGCGAACTCGATAACTATGACGATCGCGTTGTGCTTATCTGTACTGGTTCGCAAGGTGAACCGATGGCTGCGCTCTCACGTATGGCCAATGGTGATCATCAGATTCGCGTGGGCGATGGTGACACAGTCATCTTGGCTTCCTCCCTAATTCCAGGAAATGAAAACTCGGTCTTTAGAGTCATTAATGAACTCACGCGATTTGGTGCCAAGGTGGTCCATAAAGCTAATGCGATGGTGCACGTTTCAGGCCATGCAGCAGCCGGTGAGCTTCTCTACTGCTACAACATCGTAAAACCTAAGTATGTGCTCCCCGTTCATGGTGAATGGCGACATCTCAAGGCCAATGCTGAGATTGCGATTCAAACAGGTGTGCCACGTGAGAATGCTTTCATTATCGAAAATGGAATCGTTGTAGATCTGATTAACCATGAGGCAGAAGTTGTTGGCTCTGTTCCATGCGGATTTGTCTATGTTGATGGCCACAGTATTGGCGACATCACAGAGTCATCATTGAAAGATCGACGTATTTTGGGTGAAGAAGGATTTATCTCAGTCATTGTTGTCATTGAATCTCAAACTGGAAAGATTGTTGCTGGCCCTGATATTCATGCTCGAGGCTTTAATGAAGATGAAGCGCTCTTTGATGAGGTGCGAGGACAAATTGAGAAGGCGCTCACAGCTGCAGTTGCAGATGGAGTAAATGGAACACATCAACTTTCACAAGTAGTACGTAGAACTATCGGAAGTTGGGTCGGTCAAAAACACCGCCGCCGTCCGATGATCGTCCCCGTTGTCGTTGAGGTCTAAGACGGCGCGCCTACGGGCTTGAAAAATACCCTCCACCTAAGATTGAAGGTGTGGCTACCAAGAAGAAACGCACAACCAAGAACTCTTTTCTTAAAGT
>JBILBC010000013.1:0-23049 GCA_044353885.1 Candidatus Planktophila sp.
TCTGCTCTCTCAACTCTCTGGCGCCTTCTCGCCAAATCTCTTGGTTCATCTATCCGCTTTGTAGCTCGCGGAGCACGAGATCTTGATCCAGAGCACCATAGGGATGGCGCAGCCCTTCTCGTTCTTCTCTTCTCTCTTTCAGCTTTTGCAGGGACTTGGTTTAAGGCAGATAACTATGTGGGGCGAAATTTGTATTCCTTCTTTTATGGCGCATTCGGCCGCATTGGAATATTGGCACCCCTGGTTCTGCTCTATTTTGCAGTGCGGTTATTTAGAAAGCCGGATGATAAACACACCACAGGTCGTATTACTGTGGGGACTCTGACTCTTCTTGTCAGCGCAACAGGTTTAGCACATCTTCTCAACGGCTCACTTGGTGCAATCAATCCCACAGGTGCTACAGCAATTCGTGACGGGGGAGGACTTCTCGGTTACTGGGTTGCTAAACCTCTTGTTGCGCTGATGACATCTTTACTCGCATACCCAGTCCTCTTTGTTATTTTCTTCTTTGGCCTACTCATTATTACTGGTACACCAATATCTAAAGTCGGAATACGGCTTAAAGTAATTGCCATCTGGCTCTGGTCAAAAAAGCCACAGCGCAGAGATGATGACTTTGAAATTTCAGATACTCCTCCCTTTGAATCTCCGGTTGTGGCTTGGAATCAGGCAGATGATGAGATTGATGAAGAAGAATTTGATGAGGAGTTCACCGTTGAGGTGCCCAGAATTCCGCTGGAGGCTCAACTTAAGGAAGCTCCTAAATCTGATAGACGTCCAGAGCAATTGCTACTGACCAGTGATATCAAGTATGAGTTGCCGTCCCATGATCTACTTAAATTAGGACCTGCTGCCAAGGCTAAGAGCAAGGCAAATGAAGTTGTCGTGGCCTCTCTTACGGAAGTCTTTAAGCAATTTGATATTGATGCTCAGGTAACAGGGTTTATGCGTGGGCCAACGGTGACGCGCTATGAGGTGGAGCTGGGCAATGCGGTGAAGGTTGAGCGCATTACGGCTTTATCTAAGAATATTTCTTATGCGGTGGCAAGCAGTGAAGTTCGCATTCTCTCGCCTATCCCAGGTAAATCTGCTGTGGGAATTGAAATTCCTAACTTAGATCGTGAGATTGTCGCACTCGGTGATGTCATGCGCTCAAGCGTTGCTGGGCAAGATCACCACCCTATGTTGGTGGCTCTGGGCAAGGATGTTGAAGGCAACTTTGTCTGCGCAAACCTTGCAAAAATGCCGCACCTTTTGGTTGCAGGTGCAACGGGCGCTGGTAAATCTTCAATGATTAACGCGATGATTACATCCATTTTGATGCGAGCAACTCCTGATGATGTTCGCCTTATTTTGATTGATCCAAAGCGAGTAGAGCTCACCGCCTATGAAGGCATCCCGCATTTGATTACTCCGATTATTACCAACCCAAAGAAGGCAGCGGATGCGCTGACATGGGTAGTGCGCGAGATGGATCTTCGCTATGAAGATTTAGCCACCTTTGGTTTTAGACATATTGATGACTTCAATAAGGCTGTGCGCGCAGGCAAAGTTGTTGCACCTCCTGGATCTGATCGCATTGTTGAGCCATACCCCTACCTACTTGTCATCATCGATGAGTTAGCAGATTTGATGATGATTGCAGCACGTGAAGTGGAAGAGTCAGTCGTTCGCATTACTCAGCTTGCACGCTCTGCCGGAATTCACTTAGTCCTTGCAACCCAACGTCCATCTGTCGATGTTGTGACAGGACTTATTAAGGCCAACGTTCCTTCACGACTTTCCTTTGCGACATCTTCGTTGGCCGATTCACGAGTTATTCTCGATAGCCCAGGAGCTGAAAAACTTATCGGGCAAGGTGATGCCCTCTTTATTCCTATGGGTGCAAGCCGTGCAATACGTATTCAAGGCGCATATGTATCAGAGCGTGAAATTGAAGCTGTTACTAACCATGTAAAGAAGCAGCTCTCTCCTCGATATCGCGATGATGTGACACAAGTTGCGCAAGCGAATAAGAATATTGATAAAGAGATTGGCGATGATCTCGAAATTCTTATTCAGGCAGTCGAGCTTGTTGTTGGAACACAATTTGGATCCACATCTATGTTGCAACGTAAACTTCGCGTTGGTTTTGCTAAAGCAGGACGTTTGATGGATTTGATGGAGTCCCGAGGAATCGTTGGACCATCAGAGGGCTCAAAGGCTCGCACCGTCATGGTTAAACCTGATGAACTCGATTCTGTCCTTGCGACCCTTCGCGATTACTAAATTTCATCTTCTGTTGGGTGCAATTTAGGGGTGATTTAACCGAATAGGGGACACTTCCTATTAATCACCCATCAGTCTAAAGTTAGAATAAGCCACAGATAATTCCCCATAGCAAGGCGGCAGATAATGACTCTTGGAAGCACAATTCGCGATGCTCGCGAAGCTGCGCGCATAAGTCTTGAGTCGCTCTCAGAATCAACCAGTATTCGCATGGGTCTCTTAACGGAGATGGAAAATAATAATTTTGCTCACTGCGGTGGCGATACATATGCCCGCGGTCATCTGCGCAATATTGCAAACCGCATCGGATTAAATCCACAGATTCTTCTTGATCTCTACAACGATCAGCATTCGACTGAGAACCGAGCAATTCAAGATTTACTCGTTGAAAATAACATTATGCAGGTGCCCCGTGAGAAGAAGACAATTTCATGGAAAGTACCAGCTCTTGTCTCTGTAACAATCCTCTTTGTCATTGCATCTGTGCAGATTGTTACCTCCAATCAAGATTCCTCTCCTACTCCTGCACCATTGGTCTCGGCCAGCAAGAGTGCAGAACCGACACCGGCACCAACAGAGAGTTCAACACCAACTCCGCCACCAACACAAAGTGCAGCACCAGCACCGGTTGTCACAAGCAAGAGCGGTCCAGTTGAACTCACACTGGTTGCTTCTCGCGGCAATTCTTATATCCACATAGTTGTTGATGGTTCGCAAGCAGAAAAAGGTTCGATGTTCCAAGGCGAGAGCAAAACTTTTAAGGGCAAGAAGGTCATCAGTATTTATCTCAGCAACCCAGCAGGACTTGATCTGACTCTCAATGGAAAGCAATTAGCGCCATTGGGTGGTCAAAATGAAGAGGTTCGTCGCACCTTCCGATAGCATCACCCTCATGTCTCGCACTGTCGCAATTATTACTATGGGTTGCGCGCGCAATGAAGTTGACTCTGAGGAGCTCGCGGGCCGACTTGCTGCCGATGGTTGGACTCTTGTCGATGATGTGGAATCTGCTGAAGTTGCAGTCGTTAATACCTGCGGATTTATTGAATCGGCTAAGAAAGATTCAGTTGATGCTCTCCTTGAAGCAAACTCACTAAAGGGCCATGGAACAACCCGCGCCGTAGTGGCTGTGGGATGCATGGCTGAGCGCTATGGAAAAGAGTTGGCCGAAGCTCTTCCTGAAGCAGATGCAATCCTTGGCTTTGATGACTATCAAGATATTTCAGCTCGCTTGCAATCGATTGTCAGTGGCAACGCCCACACGCCACACGTTCCGCGTGATCGCCGTGCTCTACTTCCTATTGCACCCGTTGAGCGCGCTGCCGCTCGTGATGAGAGTTATGCGTCCTCTCTCGGTGCTGGTGGCTCACTCTTTCGTAAGCGCTTAGGAAAAGCACCATGGGCACCACTGAAGATTGCCTCAGGCTGCGATCGCAGATGTTCATTCTGTGCGATTCCATATTTCCGAGGCTCATTTATCTCACGACGCCCGACTGAGATCTTGCAGGAAGGCGCATGGCTTGCACAAAATGGCGTGAGCGAACTCTTCTTAGTCAGTGAAAATACAACCTCTTATGGCAAAGATCTCGGTGATCTTAAGTTGATGGAGAAGATCCTTCATGAGTTTGCAGAGATTGAAGGCGTGGAGAGAGTCAGGCTCTCATATCTGCAGCCAGCTGAGATGAGACCAACACTTCTTCAGGCGATGATTGAGACAGATAAGGTCGCTCCATATTTTGATCTCTCTTTCCAGCACACCAGCCCCACAGTCTTACGTCGCATGCGACGTTTCGGAGACTCTGAAAAATTCCTTCACCTCATCTCTCAAATTCGTGCGCTCTCACCTGAGGCAGGAATCCGCTCTAACTTTATTGTTGGTTTTCCGGGGGAGACGCAGGCAGATTATGACGAGCTTGCAGATTTCATCACGGCGGCAAAGCTTGATGCTGTTGGCATCTTTGGATACTCCGATGAAGACAAGACTGAAGCTCTTGATCTGAGCGATAAAGTTGAGGAAGAAGTCATTCGCGAAAGAGTGGAGGCGTTATCTTCCCTTGCAGATGAAATGGTCTCACTGCGTGCCCAGGCACGTATTGGTGAATCGGTGCGCGTTCTGATTGAGGATGCAGAGTTGCAAGAGGGGCGAGCGGCCCATCAAGGCCCTGAAGTAGATGGCACGACCACCTTTATTGGCACTAATTTTGCTGTCGGTGAATATATTGATGCTGTGGTGATTGACTCAATGGGCGCAGATTTGGTTGCGCAAGTGCAATGAGAGTTCCATCTTTCATTACCCCTAATACTCTGACCGTAACTCGCATTCTGCTCATTCCCTTTGGCGTCTACACACTTTTCTATGATGGTGGAGATAACACGAAGTATCAATTACTTGCCTATGCAATCTTCTTCACTTTAGGCATGACCGATATTGTCGATGGCAAGTGGGCTAGACACTCAAATCGCATTACAGCACTGGGCACATTTCTAGATCCGGTGGCCGATAAGGCGCTTATTGGCGCTGCGATGATTTCACTCTCCATCCTCGGTCGCTTCCCCTGGTGGATAACAATTCTGATTCTTACTCGTGAAATCGGCATCACGCTCTTTCGTTTATTTGTCATTAAGGGTGGAGTCATTCCTGCCAGTAAGGGCGGCAAGATCAAGACGCTCATGCAGAATTTCGGAGTGGGATTCTTTATCCTTCCACTTCCAACATGGTTGGACTGGTTTAAGTATGGATTTATCGGCATCGCAATTGTCTTGACGATTACTTCAGGATATGACTACGTGCGCTCTTGGTATAAGAAGCGATAGATTCATGCTCATGCCAACACAAGCCCATGCGCGGACCATTATCGAAAAGCTTCGCTCTCGCAACGAGAGCGTCTCTGTTGCTGAATCACTCACAGGTGGTGGCTTGGGTCATGAGCTCACTCGTATCCCTGGAGCCTCGGAAGTATTTCTTGGTGGCATCATCGCCTACACAACGGATGTGAAAGTGAATTTTCTTGGAGTTCCACGTTCGACTATCGAGGCATATACCGTTGTGAGTGAAGAAGTTGCGGTTGCGATGGCAGAAGGTGCTCGAAAGAAAATTGGTAGTACGTGGGCAATTTCAACAACAGGTATTGCAGGTCCTGGTGATTACCTAGGACTCCGCGAAGGCACAGTCTGGATCGCGATTGCAGGACCCATTAACCAGACCCTTCAGCTCACCCTCGATGGCGGGCGTGATGGCGTGCGAGAAGGGGCTATATCCAGCGCGATAGGCACCTTTGCCCGTATCCTTAGCTAACGCAGAATCTGAACGAGAAAGAAGGAGGCAGGCAATGGCGCTATTACGTGAAGCAGTTGGTCACACACTTCGCGATGCCCGCACCTCACAATCTCGCACCCTGCGCGATGTTGCACGTCAAGCACGAGTCTCACTGGGTTATCTCTCAGAAGTAGAACGTGGTCAGAAGGAAGCATCATCAGAGCTACTCAATGCAATCTGTGAAGCACTCGGTCTTACCTTGTCATCTGTGATGACTGGCGTTACACACGAACTCAAATCTCGTGAAAGCGCAAAGCTCTCCGTTGTCGACGCAGCCTAAGTACGCCTTGCAAGGCGGAATACATCGTCGCACCGAGAGCGCAATTCTCGAAGGCACTAAATCACTCATTGCTCTCCACGGCATCTCAAATATTTCCATGATTGATATTGCAGATGCATCTGAAGTATCTCGTGCAACTCTTTATAACCACTATCGAGATAAGAACGCAGTTCTTGAAGCTCTAGTCACCGCTGAAGTTGAGAAGTTGGTAGATCTTGCTGGGCGCGCTGGAACTCCTGCAGATGCTCTCGAGACGCTGTCAAAGGCAATTTCAGCCGATAGTGCACTTGCTGCGATGCGCATTCATGATGCGCAGATTTTGATTGCGATTATGTCTCATGCAGAGAATCCTCTCTATCTTGTACTTGCCACATGTATTTATGAGGCAACGAAATCTGAAGCAGGAACAGGACTTGCGATGCGCTGGTTACTGGGTCAAGTCACACAACCCATCACACCCAAGCAATCTCGCGAACAAGCTGAACTCCTTGTTGAGCGCACGCTCTTCTAGCGTATGCGCATCTCTGATTTACGGGAAAGACTCGTGCTCTCATTTGGTGAGGCATGGGCGCCATCATTCTCACAAGATATTGCCATCAGTGAGCTAAGTTCTATGACAGTCAATGAAGCGCTCACTGCTGGGCGTGAAGCAGATGAAATTTGGCGAGCAGTGTGTAAACAGTGCCCCACCGAAACTCAGAAGTATCGTTACTAATGCCAGTTACATCGAGCGTCATTGCAGCAAAGCCGGGCCTTCCAGCACTAGTGCTTGTGCATGGGCTTGGTTCTGCAGGAAATATTTGGAAGACGCTGCATGCAGGGCTGGAGAACTCCTTCACTATTTATCCCGTTGATCTTCCAGGTCATGGAAGTGCACCCCTGCATGATGAAGGCCTTGATCCACGCTCACTTGCTCACTCAATTGTTACGGCAATGGAGAAAGATCATGGAGTGCAACAATTTCACGTCGCTGGTAATTCTTTAGGTGGGTGGATTGCACTCGAACTTGCTGCACATTACCCAGATCGCGTGAAGAGCGTGACAGCACTTGCTCCTGCTGGGTTATGGCATGAAGGTCCTACAAGTAAGTTGCCACCGAGTTTATTGGCGCGCATCCTTGCAAAGATTTCACAATACTTTCTGCGCCTTGCCTATAACCTGCCACCACTGAAGGCGATGGGCTATAAGAAGATTACCCATCTCTGGCGAGAACTTTCCTTTGAATCCTGTAAAGACTCCGTCATTGCGATGGCGCAATCAGTGGGTTATATGCCCACCTGGCGTGCACTGCGTTTTCGTAAGTTTGAGTCAAGTGTTTCAGAGAAAATTCCGGTCTCGATAATCTTTGGCGATTACGATTTGACTCTGCCGCATCCACGAGCACAAGAGCGCGAAGTAGCACCTCGACATTCCAGATGGATTATTGTTGACAATTGCGCCCATGTGATTATGTGGAACTACCCAAAGCTCACCGTTGATTTGATTAAGAAGACCGCTTTCTCACGCACTTGATTTAGACAGCGATAACTTCCAGAATCCATGGATTGACTCCATCTGAAGGAGTCAGTGCGCAGGGATATTTCTCAGAGACGATGGCATAGAGATCCTCCGGCGTCTTTGGAACTGAGCGCGATTGCAACAGCCACCTGGTGATTTCACCGCGAGTCTTCTTCGACATATGTGTCACAACGGTGCGCACGCCATCGACCACCGTTGAGATGCGCACTTCAACTGTGATATCTACGGGTGCGTGCCAGACTGTTTTGTAAGTAGAGGACCTGCAATCGACTATCAGCGCAGTCTTAATGGGATCCAGGATCGCAGCTATTGGCTCTCGCATCGCCTTGTTATCAATCTTCTCTTTATAGCTCTCAATACGTTGAGAGGGACGCACAACCCCGTACTTGGCCGAGATGATGGCTACGGCTTGTTCACCGCGCTTTCTCGCAGCAGGGGAGAGTGAGTTCCAATCCAGGGCTTGGTAGAGCACGCCCGCATAGACGCTCATGGCGGGGGTGGGTTTATCGGTCTGGGCCTTCTTCTCGGAAGGGGGAAGCAGGATCAGCACGCGACACACCCTACTTGTCAGTGGCGCCTGCTACCTTTCGAACAGATGTTCGGATACCCTAAGCAAGTTCAACCAGAGCGGTGCTCAGCCTCCACCCACAGCGTCTCTATAACGCCAGGGCCGTCGCAGAGAATTTCCGTACCTTCTGGGCCGAATACCAACGGCTGCGCTCGCAGACGTTCGAGATGAAATGGAGAAGACAATGGCTGCTGAAAAAGTAAAGCCTGAAGATAAGAATGTCTCTGATCGCCAGAAGGCGTTAGATACCGCGCTAGCTCAAATCGAACGACAGTTTGGTAAGGGCTCAGTAATGAAGATGTCAGATCGACAAGCACAAGTAATTGAAGTTATCCCTACCGGCTCTATCGCACTCGATATTGCACTGGGTATTGGTGGACTTCCACGCGGTCGTATCGTTGAAATTTATGGACCTGAGTCTTCAGGTAAGACAACTCTGACGCTGCATGCAATTGCTAATGCGCAGAAAGCTGGCGGCATCTGTGCATTTATCGATGCTGAACATGCATTCGATGCAGAGTATGCAAAGAAGCTTGGCGTTGATATTGATGCCCTCCTTGTCTCACAGCCAGATACTGGCGAGCAAGCACTTGAGATTATGGATATGTTGATCCGTTCCGGTGCTCTCGATCTCGTTGTTGTTGACTCTGTTGCAGCACTTGTTCCTCGCGCAGAAATTGAAGGCGAGATGGGTGACTCACATATGGGTCTTCAAGCGCGCCTTATGTCACAAGCGCTTCGTAAGATCACTGGCGCTCTTCACCAATCAAAGACCACTGCAATCTTTATCAATCAGCTGCGCGAGAAGATTGGTGTCTTCTTCGGTTCACCTGAGACAACTACAGGTGGAAAGGCGCTGAAGTTCTATGCATCAGTTCGCCTTGATATCCGCCGCATTGAAACTCTTAAAGAGGGTACTGAAGCAGTTGGAAACCGTACACGTGTGAAGGTCGTCAAAAATAAGATGGCTCCACCATTTAAGCAGGCAGAGTTTGACATCATCTACGGTGTTGGAATCTCGCGTGAAGGATCTCTTATCGATATGGGCGTCGAGCTTGGCATCGTGAAGAAGTCAGGTGCTTGGTATACCTACGAAGCTGATCAACTCGGCCAAGGTAAGGAAAATTCACGCGCATTCCTGATCGATAATCCAGATCTTGCCAATGAGATCGAATCTAAGATCCGCGCCAGCTTCGTACCTATCGAGGTCGATGCGGAGATGATCGCAGAGATCGATGAAGCTGCAGCAGAGGTTGATTTCTAATTTCACTGCAATTTGCAAAGGTTGAAAGAGGCGAAGGCTCCGACCCTTACGAAGTAGCTCACACAATTGCACTCAATGCACTTGTGGCGAGAGCGAAAAGTAAGGGCGAGCTTCTCGCTCACTTGAAAACCCGTGGCGTCGAAGACGATATTGCACAAGCTGTCGTCTTTCGTCTGCAGGAGACTGGCCTTGTTAACGATCGTGAATTTGCTGCTGCCTGGGCAACATCGCGCCACTCCCATAAGAAATTATCCAAGCGAATCATTGCAGGTGAGCTTCGCCAAAAGGGCGTGACGCAGGAGCAGATTGATGAAGCACTCGATGGTATTGATGATGAATCTGAATACCGGGTTGCATTCGATCTGGGATTTAAGAAATACAACACCATGTCACGGCTAGAACTTGATGTGCAGATTAGACGGATTCAATCACTCCTTGCGCGAAAAGGATTTAACTTCACGATTATCTCCAGAGTCCTTCGCGAACTCGATCTGGCTACGAACTAAAAATTCTCTTTATTTGCCTTGCTTAAGGTGCTCTGTAAGGCGCTCAGCTGTTGCAACAACAGCTGCTGCATGTAATCGCCCTGGTTGACGTCCAAGACGTTCAATAGGTCCGCTGATAGAGACTGCGGCAATAACTTTTCCATTAGGACCGCGCACAGGTGCTGAGACAGATGTAACGCCTGCTTCACGTTCTCCTACAGATTGCGCCCAACCACGACGACGATCTGCAGCAAGGTGCGCTGCTGTGTAACGCGCATTCTTAAGTCCACGATGAATCTTCTCTGAGTCTTCCCACGCCATAAGAATTTGAGCCGCAGATCCTGCCTGCATTGTCAGCGATGCTCCAACAGGGACAGAGTCGCGAAGTCCTGAAAGGCGTTCGGCAACTGCAACACAGATACGGATATCTCCTTGGCGGCGATAGAGCTGCGCCGATTCTCCTGTGGCATCACGAAGGGCGGCGAGTGCGGGCGCTGCTGCTGCAATCAGACGATCTTCACCAGCGGCTGCTGCAAGTTCGGCAGAACGCGGACCTAAGATAAATCGACCGTTGAGATCGCGAGCTACAAGGCGATGAAATTCAAGAGCCACAGCTAGGCGGTGGGCTGTGGGGCGGGCGATACCAGTGGCGGCAACGAGCTCAGCTAGTGAATGAGGCCCAGATTCCAGGGTTGCAAGGATTCCTACGGCTTTATCTAATACGCCGACTCCGCTATTCTTCTTATCCACGGAGTGATATTAGCATCCCATCTAATGAGATGCAAAGTATTCAAGTTTTAAAGGAGCACACCAGCTGATGGCCAAGACGCTAGCCGAGAAGATTTGGGATGACCATATCGTTCGACAGGCCGAGGGAGAGCCAGATCTTCTCTATATCGATCTGCAGCTCGTGCACGAAGTAACAAGTGCGCAGGCATTCGATGGTTTGCGTCTTGCAGGTCGTAAGGTGCGCCGTCCTGACCTCACTATTGCAACAGAAGATCACAACACTCCGACCCTTGATATTTTAAAGCCGATTGCAGATCCTGTCTCCAAGCTTCAGATCGACACATTACGTAATAACGCAAAAGAGTTTGGCGTTCGCATCCACTCATTGGGAGACGCTGACCAAGGCGTTGTTCACGTTGTTGGGCCACAGCTTGGCATCACACAGCCAGGCATGACCATTGTCTGCGGTGATTCACACACATCAACTCATGGTGCATTTGGCGCGATTGCATTTGGTATTGGAACATCTGAAGTTGAGCATGTTCTTGCAACACAGACACTTCCTTCACGTCGCCCAAAGACTATGGCGATCAATGTTGAAGGAACTCTCAAGACTGGCGTTACAGCAAAGGACATTATCCTTGCCATCATCGCTCAAATTGGAACGGGTGGGGGACAGGGCTACATCATTGAATATCGCGGTTCAGCAATTCGCGAACTTTCCATGGAAGGCCGCATGACTGTCTGCAATATGTCTATTGAGGCAGGTGCTCGTGCCGGCCTTATCGCACCTGATCAAAAGACCTTTGATTACATTTTGGGTAAGCCACATGCGCCGGAAGATTTCGCAGCTGCGCAAAGCTATTGGCAGACTCTCTTTACGGACTCTGATGCGAAGTTCGATCTTGAAATCACACTCGATGCCAACACACTTGAGCCTTTCGTTACATGGGGAACTAACCCAGGACAGGGCTTGCCGCTCAATGCATCCGTTCCAAATCCTGCAGATATTGCCGATTCTGAAGAGCGAGGAGCTGCAGAGCGCGCACTGGAATACATGGGGCTGACAGCTGGCACACCACTGAAAAAAATAGCTATTGACACTGTTTTCTTAGGCTCCTGCACCAACGGTCGAATTGAAGATCTGCGCGCTGCAGCATCTGTGATTGAAGGCAAGAAGATTGCTCCCAAGCTTCGTATGTTGGTAGTTCCTGGCTCTGAGCGCGTGCGCCAGCAGGCGATGAAGGAAGGCCTAGATAAGGTCTTCTTAGATTTCGGTGCTGAGTGGCGTAATGCTGGGTGTTCTATGTGTCTTGGTATGAACCCTGATCAGCTTGCTGTGGGAGAGCGTTCTGCATCCACATCGAATCGTAACTTTGAAGGTCGTCAAGGTAAGGGTGGGCGTACTCACCTGGTAAGCCCACTTGTTGCAGCAGCAACTGCTATCCGCGGCACGCTGTCATCACCGGCAGATTTGTAAGAGGGGGATAAGAGACCATGGAAAAATTTATTAAGCACACAGGTACTGGAGTTCCTCTTCGTCGCAGCAATGTCGATACAGATCAGATCATCCCTGCTGTTTACTTAAAGCGCGTTACCCGCGATGGCTTTGAAGATGGCCTCTTCTCAGCATGGCGCAGCGATCCTGAATTTGTCCTGAATAAGGATGAATACAAGGGTGGAACAGTTCTGGTTGCTGGCCCTGAATTTGGTACAGGTTCATCTCGTGAGCATGCAGTGTGGGCGCTGCAGAACTATGGATTTAAGGCAGTGATTTCAAGTCGCTTTGCCGACATCTTCCGTGGTAATTCACTCAAGGGTGGGTTACTGACTGTCATCTTGCCTCAGACGGCTGTAGAAGCTATCTGGCAGGCTGTTGAGGCAGATCCATCGACTGCTATTACTGTCGATCTCGATACTCGTACCGTTTCCTATAACGATGTCAGCGTGCCATTTGAACTCGATGACTACACCCGTTGGCGTTTGATGGAAGGTCTTGATGACATCGGATTAACCTTGAAACATACTGATTCCATCGATGCTTTTGAGGCTAAGCGAGCAAGTTACAAGCCAACAACACTTCCTATCCGCATTTAAGCGCTGAAAAACGAGCGTAAATCGCTCCTTTTCGGTGTGGGGTGATTGGAATGTGTAAAAGTCTCAACGAAAGAATGAGAGTTATTTACGCATAAAAAGTGGAGTTTTCGCGAAATATTTACTTGCGACACGCACGCGTCAATAACGCTCTCACCCTATAAATAGGTTTAAGTTTTACTCAGTTAGGCAAAAGCTTAATTATTTACGCGTAAACTTAAGGGGAATTGAATGAATAAGGCCCAGTTTATCGCTGCGTTGGCCCCACACTTCAACGGCAGCAAGAGAGAAGCTACACACGCTGTAGATATCGTTTTTGACACAATTACACGCAACATGTCAGCTGGAAACGATGTCATGATCAACGATTTCGGTAAGTTCAAGAAGGTCGATCGCAAGGCACGTATGGGACGTAACCCATTTACTGGCGAGACCATCAAGATCAAGGCTTCAAAGAAGGCTCGTTTCCTTCCTGCGAAGGCTCTCAAGGAGATTGTTGCTGGCGATCGCAAGCTCGGTCCAGCACCAAAGCCAGAAGTAAAGGCTGCTCCAAAGCCAGTTGCAAAGAAGGCAGCTAAGAAGGCTCCTGCTAAGAAGAAGGCAGCTAAGAAGGCTCCTGCGAAGAAGAAGGTAGCTAAGAAGGCTCCTGCAAAGCGTAAGCCAGCTAAGAAGGCAGCAAAGAAGCGTTAATTCTTCTTTATTAAAACTGGGGTCGCACAATGTGCGACCCCAGTTTTTTTATGGCTAGGATTTCATGCATGTCGCAGTTCAACGTTCGATACGAACCGCCATCTGGGTATCCGCTAGGTACCAACCTGACTTATAAAATCTGCTCAAATCTCATCATCCCAATCTTCAATCTCTTTATGAGCAGGGATTGGAAGGGCGCCGAGAATATTCCTTCTTCCGGCCGCGTAATCGTTGCGAGCAATCACATGTCCTATCTGGATGTCTTGGTCTTTACCCACTTTCTCTATCGCAATGGTCGTGCACCTCGTTACTTAGGTAAATCAGGAGTCTTTAAAGTTCCCATTATTGGCAAAATCATTCTTGCAGCCGGACAAGTTCCGGTTGAGCGCGAAACATCAGAGGCCAAGAAGGCTGTCGATCATGCAAAGATAATTCTGGAGCAGGGGCATATGCTCGGTGTGTATCCCGAAGGAACTCTCACTCGTGATCCGAATATGTGGCCGATGGTTGCAAAGACGGGATGTGCGCGCCTTGCACTCTTGACCAATACCCCTGTTATTCCAATAGCCCAGTGGGGATCTCAACTCGTTGTTCCTAATTACACAAAAAAACTCAACCTCTTTCCTCGCAAGACAATCATCATTCGAGCCGGCGCACCAGTGGATTTATCGAAAGGGGATGGAAAGAGTGAAGATCCCAAGGCGCTCACTGAAGCAACGGCTGCAATCATGCGGGCGATTACAGATTTATTGGAAGAAATTCGTGGGGAGAGGCGACCTGAAGTAATCTTTGACCCTCACACATCAGATCTGCCGCGCACAGGAAACTTCAAAAAGAAGAGAGCATGAGCAAAGTAACGGTATTCGGAGCAGGCGCATGGGGCTCAACCATGGCGCAGGTTTTAAGCGATGCTGGCAATGATGTTCTCCTCTGGGGTCGAAGCCAGCAGGTTATTGATGAGATAAATTCATCCCACACCAATGCAAAGTATCTCTCCTCTCACATTCTGCCCTCTGCGATTGCCGCCACAACAGATCTCTCTTCAGCCTTTGCATTCTCTGATATCTACGTGCTGGCAATTCCAGCCCAGCAGATTCGTGCCACATTGCAGGAGTGGAAGGGCAATTTCAGTAGCACCTGCACCATTGTCAGTACTCTCAAAGGTATTGAGATTAGCTCCCAAAAGCGCATGACAGAAGTGATTGAAGATGTATTGGGCCCACACAAGATTGCGATTATTACAGGACCGAACTTGGCGGATGAACTTGTGCTGCGCCAGCCTGCTGGAGCTGTTGCTGCGGCCGCAACTACCGAACTTGCAGAATCAATCCGTGAATTATTTCGCACTCGGTACTATCGCGTCTATACATCAGTAGATGTGATGGGCTGTGAATTAGCAGGTTCGATTAAGAGCGTTATTGCGCTGGCTGTGGGAATTTCTATCGGTATGGGCTTTGGTGAGAACACCCAAGCGATGCTTATTACTCGAGGGCTGAATGAAGTAGCGCGACTCTGCGCTGCCCACGGTTCAGATCCACTCTCTGCTGCAGGTCTTGCTGGTATGGGCGATCTCGTTGCAAGTTGTGGTTCACCACTTTCACGTAATCGCACATTTGGTGAAGTGCTAGGGCGCACTGGCTCTATGGCTAAAGCGCGCGAGCAAGTGTCAAAGACCGTTGAAGGCGTTGCATCGGCTGGCGCAGTTGTGGAAATTGCTCACCGCGTGGGCGTTGAAGTGCCTGTTATTGAGGCTGTTGCAGAGATTGTCAGTGAACAATTATCGCCAGCAGATGCTCTCCAGAAGTTGATGGAGATTACAACCAAAGGCGAGAACTTCATCCGATGAAGCGCGTTGCAATCTTATGCGGAGGACCTGGTAGCGAACACGAGATTTCTTGTCTATCCGCAGGCGGTGTTCTCTCAGCTATTAATCGCAATGAATATGAACCAATTCTGATTGGCATCACACGTGAAGGGCAGTGGATGGCTCTGCCGCTTGATTATCCGTTATCACTTGAGAACGGAACTCTTCCATCTGTGAGTGGAAATTTTCCTGAGGTAATTCGAGGAGAGAATGGGATGACCGTTGGCGGGGCTCAACTGGTTGTTGATGTGATTTTTCCTGTTCTGCACGGCACTTATGGAGAAGATGGGCAGCTTCAAAGCGATCTCGGTCACCTCGGTATTGCATATGTGGGAAGCGGTGCAGTTGCATCTGAGTGCGCCATGGATAAATCAGAGGCGAAGACGCTCTTTGCATCAGCAGGAATTGCTATTGCTCCCAGTGTTACCGTCACAGAAGTTGAGTGGAAGCGCAGCCCTGAAGCAGTCAGAGAATCAATCAAGCAGCTCGGGATGCCACTATTTGTGAAGGCCTCTCGTGGAGGTTCAAGCCGTGGGACAGTCAAGGTGAAGGAGCTAAATACATTTGCGTCCGCGATGGAGGAAGCGCTCTCCTTTGATTCTAAAGTATTGATTGAAAGTGCTATTGATGGAGCTGAAGTTGAATGTGCAGTTCTAGAAATTGATGGCAATGCAAAGGCATCAATTCCTGGAAAAGTATGGATTGATCCTCAGTATGAGTTTTATGACTTTCAAGCTAAATATCTCGATGGCGCAACTCGCATAGATATTCCTGCGCCATTTAGCGCAGAGATTATTGAGAAGATTCAGAAGCTTGCACTCATCGCATTTAAAGCGATAGGAGCAAAGGGCTTAGCGCGTGTGGACTTTTTTGTAACTCACAGTGGAGAAATCATTATCAATGAGATCAACACAATGCCAGGATTTACCAGAACTTCGGCCTACCCAAAGATGTGGCAGGCAACAGGCATCGGATATTCAGAGGTTATTACGCACTTATTGCAGAGCGCTTTAGCGCGTTAATTAATTAGTTACAGGGCAAGTCAAGGTGCGAGTAATTCCTGGCACTGCTTGGACCTTGGTCAGAATTGCGCGGCCAAACTCTTCCATCGATGGAGCTTCAGCGCGCATGATGACATCGTAAGGACCGGTTACTCCTTCAGCCAGTGAGACTCCAGGGATCGACTTAATTGCAGCCGCAACTGAAGATGCCTTGCCGACTTCTGTTTGAATCAAGATGTACGCGTGTACTGACATGTGGGTTCCTTTCGCTTCGACCTAACGCTATCTCATGACCTAGTCTTGTGGCTATGGGGTTAAGTGAACGCGATGTAATAAATACGCTGCAGAAGATATTCGCAACCTCTGATTCCCGCGTGAGAGTTGGCATTGGTGATGATGCAGCCGTTGTCACAACCCAACCGCAGTCGATTATCACCTCAGATATGGCTGTTGAGGATGTTCACTTCAAGCTGGAATGGTCTTCTGCATTTGATATCGGGCGCAAGATAACGGCTGCCAACGTGGCCGACATTCTCTCGATGGGCGCACAGTGCGATTACCTAACCGCATCCGTTGCCCTGACTGGTGATGAGACCATGCAATGGATTGAAAACTTAGCGCGTGGAATGAAACATGAGGCAGATGCTGCTGGAGCGCTCATTGTGGGCGGAGATATTGCGCGTGGTCCCAAGATTGTCATCTCGATGACCGCGGTGGGCAGTGCGCAATCGCCCATCTTGCGAAGTGGTGCAAAGGCGGGAGATAGCTTCTATCTCTCATCACTGACTGGCTGGTCAGCTGCTGGACTTGAATTACTCACACGCGAAGTTTCAATCAATAGTGCGATTGCTGAGAGAGCACTTTCAGAATTTTCTGCACCAACGCTGGATTACTCAAGTGATTTCAGTGGGGCAACTGCAATGGCTGATGTGAGTGATTCAGTACTTATTCAGGCTGAACAAATCGCAGAAGCATCGGGTGTGCAGCTTGTGCTGGATCAAGTGCTGATATCTCAGGCGAGTGAATTTAAGGATCTTTCCACCCTTGCAGATGAGTTGAAGGTAGATGTCTTTCAATGGATTCTTGGCGGGGGAGAAGATCATGTTCTTCTTGCAACAGGTGAGAGCCTTCCAGGTATTCGTATTGGCTCTGTTGTTGCAGGCTCAGGTATTGCTGGTGTGGACATGAAAAAGGCCCCAGTTTCCTGGAGCCACTTTCACTAAGAAGAACGAATTATCGAGTTACTTTGCCAGCCTTAAGGCATGAAGTACATACGTTCTGACGCTTTGATGCGCCCGCAACGATTGTCTTAACGCGCTGGATATTTGGATTCCAACGACGACGTGTCTTCACCTGTGAGTGTGAAACGTTATTGCCAAAGCTTGGGCCCTTGCCACAGATGTCGCATGAAGATGCCATGTTGGTACTCCTTCTAGATTACAAATTCCTTAGAACTAAAGAATTCTCGTTCCTGTGAGGAACAGGGCGTAAGGGTAGCAAGAGGGGGCGGGGTAGGGCGAATCCGCAGAAATAGAGTGCCAGCCCTCCCATTTTTACGCGTAGAAAATGTGCTGTGAGGTGCCATACAGCTTCTCTCGGTGAATATCAAAACTTCTCGGCGCAGACTAAGTAATGAGTTAGTAGAGCAACTCAGAAACGGAGAGTCGCATCAATGAATGCGCTAGATCTCGCACGTTGGCAATTCGCTATCACAACTGTTTACCACTTCCTCTTTGTCCCAATCACAATCGGTATGGGATTCCTTGTCGCTGGGCTTCAAACTGCCTGGTTTCGCACAAACAAATTGAAGTACCTTCGAGCAACTAAATTCTTCGGAAAGCTGTTCCTCATCAACTTTGCCATCGGTGTAGTTACGGGCATCGTGCAGGAATTCCAATTCGGAATGAACTGGTCTTCATATAGTCGTTTCGTAGGAGACATCTTTGGTGCGCCACTTGCCATGGAAGGCTTACTCGCATTCTTTCTTGAGAGCACTTTCCTTGGCCTCTGGATATTCGGCTGGGATCGACTTCCAAAGAAGATTCACCTTGCAACTATTTGGATTGCATCTTTCGGCACTCTCTTATCTGCATATTTCATCCTCGCAGCAAATGCTTGGATGCAGCACCCAGTTGCATACACAATCAACGTTGAAAAGCATCGCGCAGAACTCACAAGTATTATGGAAGTGCTTACTCAGAAAACTGCGGTAGTGACATTCCTCCACACTATTCCTTCGGCTGCATTCACAGCAGGAGCTTTTGTTGCCGGTATCTCTGCTTGGCTCATCCTCAAGAAGAAGGATGTTGAGATGGCGAGGCCAACAATGAAGATGGGGCTCATCACTCTCATCATCAGCTTTATAGGTATTGGAATTTCTGGTGACGTCATCGGCAAGGTTATGACTGAACAACAACCGATGAAGATGGCTGCGGCTGAGGCGCTCTATGACACTACTGATTCAGCTCCCTTCTCACTCTTTACTGTTGGAACTCTTGATGGATCTCGCTCTGTGTTTCAGATCGATGTGCCATCCGTTCTCTCATTCTTGGCAACGGGAGATTTCAAGGCGACGGTGCAGGGCGTGAATGATCTTCAGGCAGAGTATGAAAGTACATACGGTCCTGGAAATTACACTCCAAACATTCCATTGGCTTACTGGTCATTCCGACTCATGATTGGCTTTGGAGTTCTGGCACTCTTCCTCGCGCTCTTCACTCTGTGGCGCACACGTAAGGGTGGTGCGATGCCGCAAGGTCGTTGGTTCTTACCGGCAATGATTTCGCTTCCATTTATGCCACTTCTCGCAAACTCATTCGGGTGGATCTTCACTGAAACTGCTCGACAACCCTGGGCAGTCTTTGGTTTATTTAAAACTGCTGACGGAGTAAGTGCAGTGGTATCTGCTGGAAGCGTTCTCTTCACCATGATTGTCTTCACACTTCTCTATGGCGTGCTTGCCTTTATTGAAGTTGGGCTGACTTTGAAGGTAATCAAGAATGGACCTTCAACTGAGTTGGATTATGAAAATCCCCAGCTTGGCGGAAGTTCCGACAAGCCACTCGTGATGTCCTACTAAGGAGGGAAGAAAATGTCATTTCAAACAACATGGTTTCTACTAATCGCCATTCTCTGGATCGGCTACTTCATCCTCGAAGGGTTCGATTTTGGCGTGGGAGCTCTACTTCCATTCGTTTCACGCAATGAAGCGGATCGACGCGCAGTGCTCACAACTCTGGGTCCTGTATGGGATGGAAATGAGGTGTGGCTACTTGTAGCTGGAGGTGCAACATTTGCAGCCTTCCCTGAATGGTATGCAACACTCTTTAGTGGCTTCTATCTTCCGCTCTTCTTAATTCTGGTATCCCTCATCGTTCGCGGTGTGGCATTTGAATATCGGAGTAAGTATGGAAAGGCACAATGGCGTCAACGCTGGGATATCGCAATCGTTATCAGCAGCATTATTCCTGCGCTCCTTTGGGGCGTGGCCTTTGCAAACATCGTTCGTGGCGTACCAATTGAGATGTCAGCAGATGGGAACCTTGAATACGTTGGAGGATTCTTCAACTTACTTAATCCCTATGCACTTCTCGGTGGCGTAGTCACTCTGACTGTTTTCCTTACCCACGGAGCGATATTTCTATCGCTTAAAACTGTCGGAGGCATTCGTGAGCAGGCGCATAACTTTGCGCTCAAGATTGGTTTAGTTGCTGCTGTTGCAGCAGTCTCCTTCTTGGTCTGGACAAACCTCATGCTGCCTGAGCTCAACAGAACGGTCTTGGCACTTTCAACCGTTGTTGCCCTTGCATGGGTAGCTGGTCTCTTGGCAACTCTCAAGGTACGAGAAGGATGGGCTTTCATATTCTCAGCAGTTGCGATTGCAACATTTGTGGCTGACCTTTTCTATGCGTTATATCCACGCGTGATGCCAAGTTCTTTGGGAGCTCAATTTGATCTCACGATTACCAACGCATCAAGTACTCAATACACCTTGAAGGTAATGACAGTTGTGGCACTCATCATGACACCACTTGTACTTATCTATCAGGGTTGGACCTACTGGGTATTTAGAAAGAGAGTTGGAGCAAGTCAGATTCTCAATCCTGAACGTGGCGTATTGGATACAGCCACACACATTCTGCATCAGTGAAATCTAAAGACCTGCGGCTGTTGCTCTCTAGAAGCAGCAGCCGCAGACTTTTTCTCGTTGTGGCGCTAGCTGCACCTATTTCTGCCTTCATTGTGATTTCCAATGCGCTCCTACTTGGGGCAATCATCGTTGGAGCTATTTACAGGCATCCGGATACTTTTCAGTGGATTCTCGTCTTGGCAGGCCTCTGGATTTTCCGGGCCATTTTCACCTCGACCTTTGAGCATTGGTGCAGCAAGAAAGCATCTGAAATTAAGCGTGAGCTACGTGCACAGACAACTTCAGCATTAGGTGAAATTGATTCATTGGCTCCCTCTGAGCTAACTGCTCTGTTAATCAAAGGCTCTAATGCTCTTGATATCTATCTCGGACGATTTCTCCCACAGCTCTTTAGTGCAACCATCATTCCGCTAGGAGTGATTGTGACAATTTTCTTACTGGACCCTCTCTCAGCTCTGATTGCAGTACTTACGCTTCCATTGATTCCATTCTTTGGCGCGCTCATCGGGCGATACACAAGTGACTCAGTTGCTAAGAAGTGGAGATCACTAGGATCACTATCGAGATATTTCGAAGATTCATTGCAAGGATTCATCACCCTAAGGATTTTTGGACGCCATCGATCGCAAGGTGAGCGCATTCAACAGATGGGAGATCAGTACACCGATGAGACTATGAGCGTGCTGAAGATCTCCTTTCTTTCAGCCCTCGTGCTTGAACTAGCAGCGACAATCTCCGTGGCACTCATTGCGGTTTCAATAGGTCTTCGGTTAGTCGATGGAAATATCTCATTTATTCATGGGCTCACAGTTCTGATTCTTGCCCCTGAGGTCTATTTCCCATTGCGCAATGCTGCATCACTATTTCATGCATCAGCCGATGGCACAGAAATTCTTGAAAAGCTTCGTGACGTTGAAGGATCTAGAAAATCTCGCGCTCTGCAAATCACAAAAGATTTCAGTAACTCGGAATCCATCCAGTGGAAGACATGGCACCTAAATATTCCTGGTGTGGCACAGTCAACGATTGCCGCATCCGGAGTGGGCAGGGGAGAGTCACTCTTTATCGTCGGTGAATCTGGGATAGGAAAGACTACTTTCGCAGAAAATCTACTTGGCATGCACCTTCAGTGTGACCTTACAGTCGATGAAGTCACGCTCGCTCCAGAACATGTGAGGTCTTATCAAGCAAGCCTTGGTTGGATTCCTCAATTGCCACAACTTGCCCCTGGAACCATCCGCGAACAGTTCCAGCTCGTAAAACCTGGGATTAAAGATCATGAGATTGAAAATGAACTGACTCAACTCGCGCTCGAGTTGAGCGAACTTCCCTTCGGGCTTGATACTCAATTAGGGGGCAGTGATGAAAAGAGCTCACAGCTCTCAGGAGGGCAACTTCGAAAGATTGCTGTTGCGCGTGCACTTATTCGCACTCCGTTCCTTATTGTCGCTGATGAACCAACAGCCGATTTAGATTCTCACAGCGCTTCAGTAATCATGAGTGCGCTTCGCAAAGCAGTGGATAAGGGTGCTGCCCTTATCTGTATTTCCCATGATTCTGATATTCAATTCGATGGTGCACGAAAGATTACTGTTGAGCGGGTAATTGCATGATGTCTCACAAGGTCCGAATGGCCCTTGCTACATCACTAGGTGGTTCTGCACTCATTGGAGGACTCGGGCTTACAGTTTCCAGTGCGTGGCTCATCACAATGGCAGCACAGCATCCACCAATTTTGGTTCTGACTGTTTCGATTGTGATGGTTCGCTTTTTTGGTATCTCGCGTTCGGTAGCTCGTTATGCCGAGAGAGTTGTTAGCCATGAGAGTGTGTTTAGAAGACTCACCGCATTACGTGTAGATCTCTTCGAGAAACTGAGCTCACGGGCATCACTGATTGTTCGAGACCTCAACTCTGGTAGTTTTGTAAAGGCGCTTGTTGATGACGTAGAGCGCGCACAGGAGTATCAACTGCGAGTCACTCTTCCTCGATTTGCGGCGTGGTTCTCCATTGCATTCGCATGGCTGGTAGGACTCTGGATTTATCCGCCAACCCTGGTCATTCTGCTCCCTGTGAGCCTGGCACTTCTCATCGCAATTCCTTTAATAGTTGCAAGGCAATGTACCGAGAAATCCATAAAGATTGAAGAAATTGAAAATCACTATGCACGTGAAATAGCAAGTGCGCACTACGGAGCCGTGGAAGCAAGTATTTATGGGTATCAAGATCGAGTAGTGCAGAAGATTCATAACTTGGAGCAGGAGATTCTGCGCGGTGAGAAGCGTTTACTTTCAACGATACGCACGCTTCAGCTTGTGACGCTACTCCTTCTTGGCTCTTCTATAGTGGGAACTACTCTTTTGATTTTCAACATTCAGGCGAATCAATCTTTACCTGCGGTCAAGATATCGATGGCGATATTCCTTCCACTCGTAGCCTTTGAAGGCATCACCAATTGGTATCCCAACCTCTTCATTTCAGGAAAATTGCTTCGTGCCCAGCGCGAGGTTGATTCCTTAACTCATGATGTTGTTACTGAAGTTGCACTTCCTATGCAAAGTCCTGTGAGTAACGAATTGGAGATTCGATCCGCAGCGGTATTTTGGGATAAACCCTTCATGTCAGCCGTGACAGCCTCAGTCTGTGCAGGTGAGTTACTGGTCATCCGTGGAAAGAGTGGCTCAGGAAAATCTACCCTTGCGCTAGCGCTCACCGGACTTCTTCCCTATCAGGGGAGCATCACAATTGGTGGGGTTGAGATTCGAGACAAAACAGATTTGCCTATGCATATCGCTGCCTCTCTACAACGTGGTCATATCTTCA
>JBILBC010000113.1:0-2646 GCA_044353885.1 Candidatus Planktophila sp.
AGACTAAGGTCAATGAAGAGGACAAGATTCGCGCCCTTCGTGATGCTGGCTTTGATATGGACCTTGGTGGAAAAGACATCATCTCTGTCCAGTACCAGAATGCAAATAACTCAGTGCGCCTTTCAGATAAGTTTATGAAGGCCGTTGAGAACGGTGAGCAATTTGGTCTGACAGCTCGCTCAACTGGTGAAGTAATCGACACTGTTGATGCGCGCGAACTCTTCACAAAGATTGCACAAGCTGCATGGGCATGTGCTGACCCTGGTGTTCAATTTGATGACACCATCAATGATTGGCATACAACTCCTGAGACAGGTCGCATCAATGCGTCAAACCCTTGCTCTGAGTACATGTCACTTGATAACTCATCATGTAACTTGGCTTCATTGAACTTGATGAAGTTCCTCAAAGCAGATGGCTCATTTGATGCAAAGACATTTGCAAAGGCATCAGATTTGATCATCACAGCAATGGATATCTCCATCTGTTTCGCAGATTTCCCAACTGAGGCGATCGGTGACACAACTCGTGCCTTCCGTCAGCTCGGAATCGGATATGCAAACCTCGGAGCGCTCCTTATGGCATCAGGTCTTGCATATGACTCAGAAGGTGGACGCGCTCTAGCTGGCTCGATCACTTCACTTCTCTCTGGAACAACATATAAGCGCTCAGCAGAGCTTGCTGGAATTGTTGGTCCATATGCAGGCTTTGCACAAAATGCTAAGCCTCACGCACGCGTTATGCGCAAGCATGCTGCTGCTTCATCTGCTGCAAAGCAGGAGACCACACTCGATATCGATGTATGGAATGAAGCAAATAAGGCGTGGGATGCATGCCTTGCAACAGGAGATAAGAACGGATGGCGCAACGCGCAGATCTCAGTTCTTGCACCTACTGGAACAATCGGTCTGATGATGGATTGCGATACCACTGGTATCGAACCTGACTTCTCACTCGTGAAGTTTAAGAAGCTTGTCGGTGGCGGATCGATGCAGATCGTGAACCAGACAGTGCCACAGGCTCTTCGTAAGCTTGGATATACAGAAGAGACTATTGAGGCGATTGTTGAATTTATCGCTACCAATGGCCACGTCATTGATGCACCAGGGCTAAAGCCTGAGCACTATGAAGTATTTGACTGTGCACTCGGTGCACGCTCGATTGCTCCAATGGGCCACGTGCGCATGATGGCTGCCTGCCAGCCATTCCTATCAGGTGCTATTTCAAAGACAGTAAACCTTCCAGAGGATGCAACTGTTGAAGAGGTAGAAGAAGTTCACCTTGAAGCATGGCGCATGGGCATTAAGGCACTTGCTGTCTATCGCGATAACTGCAAGGTCGGACAGCCACTTTCAGATGGAAAGGCTAAGAAGAAGGAAGTTGTTGCAGAGATTGAAATCGCAACACCTGTGCGTAATCGCCTTCCTAAGTCACGTCCTGCAACGACAACATCATTCTCAGTCGGAGGCGCTGAAGGTTATATGACCGCTGGCGCATACGCTGATGGTGCTCTCGGTGAGGTATTCCTTAAGCTCGGCAAGCAAGGATCAACTCTTGCCGGCGTGATGGACGCATTCTCAATCGCAGTATCAATTGGTCTTCAATACGGAGTACCACTTGAGACATTCGTTGAGAAGTTCACCAACTTGCGCTTTGAACCAGCAGGTATGACAGATGATGCAGATATTCGTATCGCACAGTCAATGATGGATTACATCTTCCGTCGCTTGGCACTTGATTACCTCCCATTCGAACAGCGTTCAGCAATGGGTCTCTACACATCAGCAGAGCGTCAAGCCGCTCTCGATAACGGTGGCGAATATGCACCTGTTGCGAGTGCTGATACCCCAAAAGCACCTGCGGTTGTGGCGGCTCCTGCGGCTGTAAGTAAGCCGGTTGCGGTCAAGATTGAAGCTGCGCCCCTTGCAGCGACAATCGGTTCATCATCTGATCTCCTTGAATCAATGGGAATCAAATCTGATGCACCAATGTGTATGACATGTGGCGTGAAGATGCGTATGTCAGGTGCATGCTTTGTATGCGAAGGCTGTGGAAACACATCTGGTTGCAGCTAATAAGTAACTCTTAGTAAAGAAATCCCTCGACTTGGTTACAGGTCGGGGGATTTCTCTTTCTCCTAGGGCGCAATGTCTGCAGAGCTAGCTTTAAAAAGCGGGCCTGGGTGCTATCTTTTACATGGAAACACCGCCTTGAGTAAACCCAAGACGGTGCTCCAACTTCCGCTAAGAAGTATCCGAGTGCCCGTCGTTTCTGCGGCGGACATTCTTCATCTCTATAAATAGAAATATGAATCTGCACGTACACAAAACAATCTCGAGCGCTTCAGATGCTTTCATAGCTCCTCCCTTCTCTCATCCGCCACGGATGCGGCGGAATAATTGGGGGAAGTCAGTGACGGACCCAATGAGATCTGGAGGCGAAGTGCGCGAAAAATAGGTGCTTGAGAGCGCTCACTTCGAAGAATTTTCGGCATATGTGGATAAGTAGTAGACTCACCTTGTTGTTATCGGGGTCGATGTAATTTCGAACCGGCGGTTATAGTCCGCGACCCGCACATATCCAATGGGCGGTTGACTCAGTGAAACTCTGAGACCGACGGTTAAAGTCCGGATGAGAGATAACAGC
>JBILBC010000043.1:0-9843 GCA_044353885.1 Candidatus Planktophila sp.
GAGAACTGTCATAATCCCCATACATTCTCTTCACCAAATCAAATGCAACTGCAGGTGTGGGATAGCTCAGCTTTGTATTAGGACCAGTAGCTGCCTTAAATGATGGTGACTGTGAAGTCGAAGCCTTAATCGCAGCACTTGATTTACTCCAAGCAGCATATGAAATACCTTGGTAATTCTCAATCAAATCATCAAAGCTTGTTGGACCCTTCGGATAGACAACAGCTGGTGCAACAGATGCCTTCGGTGTTGGGCTTGCAGAAGGAGCAGCTGATGCACTTGCACTCGGTGCAGGCTTTGCCACAGGGATCAATGCACCCTTATTCCAGACCAACTTCTTACCGCTCTTCACACATGTATATGTCTTACCTGCACTCACGCTCTTGATCCCAGCCTTACTACACGCACTTCCCGCCTTCACAGCAGCATAGGAATTAGAGGCAGCTAAAACCAGAGGAATAACTAGAGCAATCAAGCGCAGATGCTTTCTCATTCCCCAAGGCTAATTCGTAGCCCCGACAAAGTCACCACCTCCACAAACAAAAAAGGCTCCGCGGCGTAAGCGGAACCTTTTCTGACGTAAATGACCCTGGTGGGATTCGAACCCACAACCTCCGACAACGCCAGTGCAGTGTTCTATCCTTTGAACTACAGAGCCATGTCGGGAATATAGATTTCCCCCATCTCACAATTAACCTGTTATTCATTTGTTGTTGATAACTTTCCTGATAATGTTTGGCTACGCCAGTGCGGTAGAACTGCACAGAAAAGCCCGCAGAGCAATCTGCGGGCTTTTTGTTTCCCCACCTCCAATGACAATTCGCTTAGTATTTCAGGTTAGCCAACCTAGCGAATCGGCATGAAATGAATGTATCACCCAGAAATTTTGATTTTGTTACTCAAAGTGATTATTCACCAAAACTGAAAACGATTAGTAGTCGCCGGGAAAATATTTTTTATAAATCCCTTTAATTTCTTCTTCCCTATCGATCCATGAAATATCTTGGACTCAGTTTCGGCACCCGTCGCCCGAAATCGATGATTCAGACCAAGCTGCCGGCCTAAGTCAACCGGCCTTGAATTGAGGTTACGTCACTCAATTAGCAAGGTCACTGAAACTGAATAATCTGAAGTGGCTAAGGGAGTTTCACCCCTAGCCACCAGACGTGGTCTCATCTGATTGCTACCTAAATGTCACTGCCAGTCACTACCCTTATCCACATGGGCTGGATAGCAAACCTCAAAGCAAAGCGCGCAGATCGTGCTGCCACCAATGAATACAACCGTCTGCATGAGATCTGGCAAGAAGATGTCCAATCACTGAACAAATTGATTACCGTCTTTACAGCAGCCTCCAAAGGTGAAGATTCAGTACCCAACACACTTATGCAACAAAAGGGTGAACACACACTCTGGTCTGCCACAGGCATCTTCCATGAGACAGGACGAACACCTTCCTCCTATGTCGGAGGCTCAACGGGTGTGAGCATCCCTGTTGGTGGTGGCATTCGCTTTCGCGTGGGCGCAATGAAAGGCCAGATAGTTCCCGGTGAGGAGCTGCAAGTAGATAAAGATCAAGGAGTAGTCATGCTCACGACTGAACGCCTTATCTTCACAGGCCCCATCAAGACTCAAGAGTGGAACTTCGACAAACTACTACAGCTGTCCACCAACGATGATGAATCTGATTACTTCATCAGCGTCTCAAATCGCCAGAAGACATCGGGTGTGCGCTTTGCACCTGCAACAGGTCGTGAATTTAACCGCTTCCTAGGATCTGCAACATCAGCTCATGAACATGGCTATGCAGAAGTCATTGAGGAGCTGAAGAAGATGCAGAAGGAAGTACTGGCAATTGAGCCAAAGCTCGCACTGCCTAGCAATGTTAGTCAGTTGTCCTAGTCCCTTAATATGGTGAGGAAGTGATAAATGCCGTGGAATCTAGACCCTCGCGTTCGTAGCGCAATGATCTCTGACTCACTTGATCTACTCGGAGTGCGCAATAACGCTATGGATGTAACGGTGAGTGCACTACGACCTGGAATGCGAGCAGTGGGCCTTGCTGCAACTGTGAAGTTTGTTGCAGATACTAAATACGACCAGAGCGATCCCTACGGTGCTGGAATTGATTTTCTCGACACCTTACAGCGCGGTGAAGTAGCAGTCATTGCCACAGGCGGTCAATGCCTTTCAGCATTCTGGGGAGAGCTCTTCTCAGCAGCAGCTAAAGGACGCGGTGCAACGGGGGTTGTAGTAGATGGCCCATTGCGCGATACCGAGCAGATAGTGGAGCTAGATTTTCCAGCCTTTGGCTATGGATCACGTCCCTATGATTACAAGGGACGTATGCGCATTGAGGCAATTCGCACTCCCATTACGTGCGCAGGCGTTGAAGTTCATCCTGGTGATGGCGTGATTGCAGATAGTGATGGCATCGTTATCGTTCCTGCAGCCCACCTTGAAAAAGTCACTGAACTTGCCAATACACGAGCTGCAACAGAGAGAAGCGTCTTAAAAGATTTGTTATCAGGTAAAAGCATGCGAGAGGTATGGAAGGCCCACGGCGTTCTATAGCCATTGAGCGAATTCACCTTCTAGATTACCCTTTGAGGACTTCAAAGATAAGGGTGAGTAATGCTTTCACAGATTAAGAGTGTTGAGATTCGCGCATGCCGCGGCAGCGATGAAGGTCAATCACTCGACACAGTCGCGGCCGTAAAGCTTCCTGGTGGATCGCGCCCAGACTTCACAGTCATCACCATCACAACAGAAGATGGAATCCAAGGAACTTCCTTTGGTTTTGGCGCACAAGATGCAAAAGCAGCTGCTGCCACCATGTCACAGGTAAAGCCATTTTTTATCGGTCGCAGCGCTCATAGCTCTGCACAGAATATGAAGGACTTTGAACTCTATGACCGTCGCTGGAACCATGTACCGATCTACTCCTATGCCCCCTTTGATAATGCATGCTGGGACATCGTGGGAAAGATGGCACATCTTCCTGTCTATAAGATTCTTGGAGCAGCACGTGAGAAAGTCCCGCTCTATGTCTCATCCATGTTCTTAAGCGGCCCTGAAGATTACGCACGACAAGCGCTCGAGGTAAAAGCAAAAGGCTATAAGGGTTATAAGTTGCACCCACCAGGGGGCTTAGATCTAGATATCGCTTGCTATCGCGCAGTGCGCCAAGCAGTCGGAGATGACTTCACCCTGATGGCAGATCCGGTCATTATGGCTTCCTATGAAGATGCACTTAAAGCAGGTCGCGAGCTAGAACGCCTTGGCTATAAGTGGTTTGAAGAGCCACTGCTGGATATTAATTTCAATGGACTTAAGAAACTGCGTGAGAAGTTAGATATCCCTATCTGTGGCACAGAGGTCATCGCTGGCAACCACTACAGCGTCGCCCAAGCCATCACAGAAGGCATCGTCGATATCGTGCGCACTGATGTCTCATGGCGAGCAGGCATTACCGCAGTCATGAAGACAGCTCACTTGGCTGAAGCCCATGGCGTTCAATGCGAGCTCCACACCACCATCTATCACGGCCTAGAGCAGGTGCAGTTGCATCCATCGCTTGCAATTAGCAACTGTGAATACTTTGAAACCCTCTATCCCTTCGATGACTTCCAATTTGGAACAAAAACCCAGCTCAATATTGTCGATGGCTATGTCATGGCACCAGTCGGTGAAGGCCTATGTATTGAATATGACTGGGACTTTATCGATAAGCACACAGTCGCAGTTCTTTAGGTTTTACCTAACGGTCAGCGCAATCCTCACTCCAATAAGAGGCTGAGGTGAATCGGTATCAAAGCCGATCCTCACAGGCACTTCAAGCACACTCTTGCCACTCTTCTTCACCATCTCTGTAACTGCAGGTGAATCAAACTTAGGGATATATCCCACCTGAATACCCTCAACAAGAACTTTCACAGCAGTTGAATCAAACTCCGTTGACTGGGGTGTTGTCTTCGAGAAGATGAATTCAACCGGTGGTGAGGAGTACTCCCCTGGCATCCTCGAAGGGCTCTGGTGGGGCGTTGAGGATTTCTTTATTAACTTCGGATTCTTTGGATTGTTCTGTCTCTGGATCTTGCGCGGACGATGGCCTAAATGGTCGCTGCGTCTTGCAATCAAATGGAAGTTGGTAGAACAAGCTGAGGGGATTGATTCCCGCTCACAACTTCAGGTAAAGGGGTTAGGACTCGAAGTCCCCACCCCTACCCGTCAACTTCTTTCCTGCCTTGCTAGGTTTTTCATAGGCGATAAGAAAAACAGCCACAGCTGCAATAAATAATCCAACGATGACTAGTTTTTCCATGGCTTTAGACTAATACAGCCCAGACTACGAGTGCGAAGATTGCAATACCAAGACCTACGATTGCAATTGCAGATAGTGATAGTAGGCCGCGTGATTCAGCGATCTTCTTTGCAAGCTCTGATGAGCTCTTAAGGCGCTTGAGATCAACCAATAGTGCTTCTGCCTCACGGATAGCTGCGTATTGGGAGATGATTGCCAAGATTCCTGTCGCTGCTGCAACGCCAATGGTGAGGTACTTGGTGGCATCGGAAGCGCCATCAAACTTACCGAAAGCTGCCAATACGAATACGCCGATCAACATAAGACTTGGTGCCATCTGAGCGCTGATGATCTGCGTGCGCTTGGTATTCCATAAATCTATGAGGTTCTTCTCATCCATGCTGTTCTCTCCTTAAGGTCTGCACCCCCGAAGCTGTATGAGGTGTGCCCTAATGTTAAAGGCCGATAGTGAACTTCGCATGGCGAATCAAAAAACACTCACCTACGATGGGGTGATGGCGCGCATAGCTCAGGTCAAAAATGGCTTTGCCCCCAAAATCTGTGCTCGCTGCGGCCTGCCCTTTGAGTGGCGCAAGAAGTGGGCTAAGAACTGGGATGAAGTGAAGTACTGCAGCAAGAGATGCAAGGGTGGTTCATGAAACGCATTATCTATATCCCCTTCGATCACTTACATCGCACCTTCGGCGCCTTGAAAGGTGCCGACCCTGCCCATGATGTGATCGCAATGGTTGAAAGTGCGCGGATGACAACGGGTAGGTCCTGGCATAAGGAGCGGCTCTTCTTTCTCATCTCCAGCGCTCGTCACTTTGCCAAATCGCTTGAGGATGAAGGCTTCACCGTTGAATACATTAAGGCAGCCACCACTATCGATGGACTTATAGAAATTGAGAAGAAATATAAGAACATCCCCATTACTTGCGCAGAGCCCAGCTCATTTAGGGCCTTTGAAACTCTGCGTGAGCATGGTGTGAGCTTTATGGAGAATGATTTCTTCCTCACTCCTCGCCCGCTCTTTCAGAGTTGGGCAAAGGATCAGAAATCTTTTCTCATGGAGAATTTCTATCGTAAGCAGCGCGTGCGCCTAAATATCTTGATGGAGGGCGCTGATCCTGTGGGAGGTGCGTGGAACTTTGATAAAGATAACCGCCTGCCACCACCGAAGAGTTATGTAGGACCTAAATACCTTGAGCACACACGTGATGAGATTGATAGGCACGTTGCAGCCGAGCTAGACCACACCCCCACAACAACCTGGGCAACAACGAGAGCTGGCGCGCTCAAGCAGTTGAAGAACTTCATGGCCAATCACTTTGGTGAATTTGGACCGCTAGAAGATGCCATGACGACAGATAACTGGGCGCTGCATCACTCACTGCTCTCTCCCTATTTGAACAATGGCTTGCTACATGCCAGTGAAGTGGTCCATGCTGCGATGAAGGAATTTAATAAGGGGACTATCCCTATTGAATCTGCTGAAGGCTTTATCCGCCAGCTCATTGGCTGGCGTGAGTATGTCAACGGTATGTATTGGTTCTTAGGCCCCACCTATCGCGAGAATAATCAATTAGCTGCCACGCGAAAGCTCTTGCCACTCTTTTCAGATCCAGCTGCAACACAGATGAATTGCATAAGCCAAACAATCACAGATATCAATGAACGTGCGTGGGTCCATCACATCCCCCGTCTGATGCTTCTTTCAAACCTAGCTCTCGTCACAGGAACAAACCCACAGGAGTTTCTTGATTGGATGCGAGAAGTCTTTATCGATGCCAGTGAATGGGTGATGGTCCCTAATGTCATTGGCATGGGAGTGCATGCAGATGGCGGTGCGATGATGACTAAGCCCTATGCAGCAGGAGGTGCCTATATCTCTCGTATGTCTAATTACTGCAAGACGTGTGTCTATAACCCAAAGTTACGCACCGGCGATACTGCATGTCCCTTCACTACCTTGTATTGGGATTTCCTTGATAGACATAAAGAAACTTTTGCCAAGAACCATCGCATGAGCCAGCAAGTCTTTGGTTTAAATCGCCTCAGTGATCTGCCTGAGTTGAAGGAGCGCGCGCAAGAAGTATTAGCCGGTTTGGAGCAGGGAGAGATTTAGGGTGTGAGAAGAAAAAAAGTTTTAGTTGTTCTTTACAAACTCAGATGCGTGAGGAAAGCCATTAGCTTCTAGCTTCTCAGCGATATCTGCCTTCACAGCCTGCACGACCTTATGTGTTCCGTTGCAGTTCTTCTCTGGATCTGTGGTGTATCCGCATTGACAAGCGCCCATGATTTCTCTCTTTTCTTATGAAGTAGTGTGGCCAAATTCTATAGGAGGGTGTGCGAAAGCGCGCGCGCACTTAACGTAATGTGACTACGAAGTCAGCCTTGCTCTCAGATTTGTCGATTACCCGTGCATTGACTTCATCTGTGCCTTCAGACCAATCCTTTGCATCCTCTGGCGATTTACCGAATGCGATATGTCTGGCAATCAATCTCTGCATACGTAGCTCATCATCGACCTGCAGATACCAAGATTCATCGAGATAGCCACCCACCTGCTCCCAGCCAGATTGGTCATGGAGCAGGTAATTGCCTTCAACTATTACCAACTTCGCCTGCGCTGGGATAACGCCCGCATTAGGAATCGATGCCTCAATCTCTCTCTTAAAAACAGGAAACTTAATGTCTGCGCCATTGCTCTCTTTGATTGCAGCAAGTGTCTGGGTGAAGCTTCTGACATCAAAGGTGTCCGGTGCTCCCTAGCGATCGCGGCGACCGAGCTCAAGTAACTCTTCATTGCTCATATGGAAACCATCCATAGGAAGGATTGCAAGTAGATCCTGTGAGAGGTGCTCACGTAAGAAATCGGTGAAGGTGGATTTTCCAACTCCAGGCTTACCAACGATTCCTAAGATAAATCGATGAGAGCTGTCTTGAAGGATAGATGCGCGTTCAAGAGCGCTATCGCGAGTGAGCCTTTTCATGTCATTCGATAGTATCGTAACGGGATGGCAACGTTAAGGCCGGAGCATAAAGAATTCTTGCTTCAAGAGGCTCACTCACTCCTGAACTTTGCACGTGGCTCAGCCATTGATACCGGTGGCTTTGGATATCTGACTGTAGATGGAAAGGTAGATCCATCTAAGCCACTTGAGTGTTATATGCAGGCGCGCAAGATTCAAGTCTTTGGTTTAAGCCATCAGATGGGGCTCGCAGATTGCAAGGAACTAGTTGTGCACGGTGTGCAATCTCTGAGTAACCTCTTTAGAGATAAGAAGAATGGCGGTTTTTATAGCGCTGTTAGCGCAGATGGCGCAGTAGTCAGCGATAGAAAACTTGCCTATGACCATATGTTTGTCCTCCTTGGCGCCACAACAGCGATAGAGCTTGGCATTAGCGGTGCACAAGATCTCTTTGATCAAGCGCAAGCTGCCATTGAGAAGTACTTCTGGGATCCAGAGTTTTCGATGATGAGAAATGACTGGAGCCAGGATTTCTCATCTCTTGATTCCTATAGAGGCATCAACCCCAATATGCATGCTGTGGAAGCCATGACAGCTGCCTATGAAGTAACTGGCAATACTATTTTTAGAGATCGCGCCTATGCGATAGCACAGCGCGCACTCGATGACTTTGCTCGCAACTGCCAGTGGATGTTGCCTGAGCACTTTAATGCACAGTGGAAGGTGCTGACCGAATTTAATAGCGATAATCCTGCAGATCCCTTCCGTCCCTATGGCATCACCATTGGTCATCTCTTTGAGTGGTCACGCCTTGCCCTACAAATTGATCTGACAATGCCCAAGGATGCAAAGGGGCGCACCTGGGCATTAGAAAGTGCCCGCGCTATCTATGACATCGGTAAAAAATACGGGTGGGCTGCAGATGGATCTGCTGGATTTGTCTACACAATCGATTGGCAGAAAAAACCGGTAGTAACGTCACGGATGCAATGGGTAGCAGCTGAAGCAGTGATGGCTGCCTTTACTCTCTGGAAGATCACGGGAGAAGATCAATACTTAGATGATTACTACACCTGGTGGAGCTACATTCAAGATCACGTCATCGATAAGAAATTTGGCTCTTGGCACCATGAGTTAAATGCAGCCCAAGAGGTCACAACTATTACATGGTCTGGTAAACCTGATGTCTATCACGCCTTTAACGCCTGCATCTTGCCTCTGCTACCCTTGAAGGCAAGCTTTATCGGTAGTGCAAAGAAGTCTTAACTTATCTTTTTTATCGCTTAGCTAAGAGATCCATATAGTTGCTGACAGATGTCTTTGCTAACTTCTCGTAATCAAGTGAGAGTGCAAGGATTTCATCTTGCTGGCCCTTGTCATAGATGCGAGCGAGGTTGACCTTAAATTTCTCAATCAAAAGTGGGATTCCCTCTATGCGCCGGCGCGCATGGCCTAGTGGATATTCCACTGCCTCCTCCCCCAGGGTGCTTCCATCGTTGAATTCAATGGTTAGAGCATTGGCAATCGAGCGTTTATCTGGGTCGTGATAGTCAGCTGAGTACTGTGGGTCTTCACGGCAGATAATCTTCTCGCGCAAGGCATCAATGCGAGGATCTGCGGCAATATCTTCTTCATAGTCGCGCGCAGTCAGGCGGCCAAAGATTAATGGCACTGCCACCATATATTGGATGCAGTGATCGCGATCTGCAGGGTTATTTAAAGGCCCCTTCTTATCGATGATACGGATACATGCCTCATGTGTACGGATAGTTACTTTCTTAATATCAGCTGCGCTCTTACCTGCTGCAACCATTGCAGTGTGAAGTGTCATGGCTGCTTCAACGGCGGTCTGTGAGTGAAACTCTGCAGGAAACGAAATCTTAAAGAGGATATTTTCCATGACGTATGTTCCATACTCGCGCTGGAAGGTGAAGTGCTTGCCGTGGAAAGATGAGTCATAGAAGCCCCATGTCTTTGCAGTCAGCGCTGTTGGGTATCCCATCTCACCGGTGGATGCGATTAGAGCGAGGCGCACAGCGCGAGATGTGGCATCTCCTGCAGCCCAAGATTTCCGTGAGCCCGCATTAGGAAAGTGGCGATAAGTGCGCAGTGATTGACCATCAACCCAGGCAAGAGAAACAGCTGCGAGTATTTGATCACGGGTTAGGCCCATCATCTGAGCTACGACTGCTGTGGATGCCACTTTGACGAGTATGACGTGATCGATACCCACCTTATTAAATGAGTTTTCAAGTGCGATACACCCTTGAATCTCATGTGCCTTGATCATCGCTGTGAGCACATCACCAATAGTAAATTTCTTATCTGTTGTGCGACAGAGCCAATCTGCTGTTGCCAGAATGCCACCTAAATTATCTGATGGGTGTCCCCACTCAGCAGCAAGCCATGTATCGTTAAAATCTAACCAACGGATCATCGCGCCGATATTAAAGGCGCCTTGCACGGGATCGAGCTCATAGTTGGTTCCTGGAACTTTCACTCCGTTCTTCACAGTGACTCCCGGTGCAACGGGGCCCAGTAACTTTGTGCAGGCTTCATACTCCA